>CAJXLC010000022.1 GCA_913055645.1 uncultured Pseudomonadota bacterium
TGTTATAGGGCTTGTTGTTTTTGGTTGACTAATGTAGCCGACTATGAATAATATGTTGGCGGCTATCACCGGTAATCTGTATCTGGCTAAAGAATACGGTTCTGCTGAGCCGAATCTGCTTGCTAGATTAGATAATATAGATAAAATATCCTTCCGCGCTGCTGACATGATTCAGCAATTGCTGGCTTTTGCGCGCAAAGATCGAGTGATGTTAGAACCGTTTCTTTTGACACCGTTTATTAACGATACAAAAGATTTTTTTCGTAGTGCCCTGCCTGAAAATATCGCCTTCCATCTGAACGTTTGTACTGATCCATTGCAAATCAGTGGTGATCGCACCCAACTCCATCAGTTGCTAATGAACCTCATTAACAATGCCCGTGATGCGCTAGCCGATGCCGACGCTCCATCTGTTACTGTCAAGCTTGATAGATTTCGCTGCGATAAAAAGTTCATTGAACGTCATCCGAATCTACAGGCAGGCGAGTACGCCCATTTGAGTGTGGTTGATAACGGTAGTGGGATTCCCGAGCATGTCATTGAGCATCTGTTTGAGCCATTCTTTACCACCAAAGAACAGGGAAAAGGTACGGGGCTGGGTCTGGCAATGGTATTTGGTGCGGTGAAAACACATCACGGAGTGATTGATGTGGAGAGTAATATTGGTCAGGGAACAAGTTTCCATATCTACCTTCCATTACTGAGCATGGTGGAGATTGAACCTGCTGTAACATCGCAGGAAGTTGTCGAAGGCGATGGTGAATGTATTCTTATTGTTGAAGATCAAGAGGCTATTCTCGATATGGGGCAGGAAGTATTAACTTCCCTTGGCTATAAAGTGCTAACAGCTACAAATGGGCAACTGGCTATTGATACGTATAAAGCTCATGCTGATGAAATCCAGCTAATCATCATGGATGTTGTGATGCCAGTGATGAGTGGCAGTCAGGCAGCCCGACACATCCGCCAGATCAACCCGCAGGTGAAAATCATCTTTTCCACGGGTTATGACAAAGATACGCAATCCAATATGGTGAATGAAACAATAATCACCAAACCTTTCAAGATATCTTCACTGAGCCAGATTATCAGGAGTCAACTCGATACGTGAGGATGGGAAGGTATAGGGTGCAATACAGAGAACACTATAGTGCTTTTCATGCCGATTGAGGGCTAGCAACGCCCAAAGTGCTAGTGGCTATTTCTAAAGAGGAGTTCGTGAGAAATCACGAACCTTTTTTTTTATCTTGTGAAACGTATGCTTGGCTCATGCATAATCAATTAATCATCGGTTTACGCGGCTTAACGTTGAGTGAAAAAGAGCGGCAATGGTTGCAAGACAAGCCTCCTTTGGGAGTTATTTTATTTGCCCGTAATATTGAATCGCCCGAGCAGGTGAAAGCATTGCTCGTTGAGGTGCGTCAATGTGCGGGATCGGAAATTTGGGCAGCAATTGATGAGGAAGGTGGGCGTGTAAACCGTATGCCTTGGACTCCTTTTACAAATCGTAAACATGCGGGTGAGTATGGGCGCATGTTTTTGCTGGATGCCAAAGAAGCCAAGCAAGAGGTATTTGATGATGCTTATAAGGTGGGTCGTGCATTAAAAGATATGGGCTTTACACATAATTGCGCGCCCGTGTTGGATATCTTTTTTGATACAGGGCACAGCATTATAGGTCAGCGCTCTTATGGGGCTAATAAACAGGCGGTTGCGGCTTTGGCGGGTGCATGTATGCAAGGTTTACTGGCGGCTGGCATTCAGGCTGTGGGCAAACATTTTCCAGGACATGGGCGAGCCAATGCTGATTCGCATATGGCTGTGCCAACAGTGGATGCAGCACTGGATGTTTTATTGCAAGAAGCAGAAGTTTTTGAAATATTGGCTAGGCAAGGCATGCAGCATATCATGACAGCCCATGTTGTATATACGGCGGTTGAAAGTCAGATAGCGACTTTTTCACGTTTTTGGTTACAAGATGTTTTACGTCAACGCTTTGGCTTTGAGCAAAAAATATGGAGTGATGATCTTTGTATGAAAGGCGCTGGCAATGCTATCAAGGAAGCTGTTACAGATGCCAAATCGGCAGGTTGTGACGTGCTACTGGTTTGTGAGCCAGAAGGTGTTGAAGCCCTTTACGCCGAATAATTTACGCTTGCTGTTGTGCGAGTTCTTGTTCAGATATGTTGGCTTCTTTGCCAGAAGCTGAAAGGGTAAGCTCTTCAATGCGCCATGCGCTTGTATCTGCAAGCAGAGCGGTGACCAAGCAATGATTCATTTGATGCCCTGTGCGTTCACCTTCAAAAGCACCTGCAATAGACAAGCCTGCTAAGGCTAAATCGCCCACAGTATCTAGAATTTTATGGCGGACACATTCATCTTCATAACGCAAACCACTTTCATTCACAACACGATATTGGTCCAATACGATGGCATTTTCCAATGAACCACCCAGTGCCAAGCCTGCTTTTTGAAGTGCTTCAATTTCATGTAAGAAACCAAAGGTACGGGCGCGACTCACTTCACGGGTATATGCCTGATGGGAAAAATCAATGTTGACTGAACGATTTTTTAACAAGGGATGATCATAGTCCAAAAGATAAGATACTTTAAAGCCAGATGAAGGGTGAAGTGAACAGCGTTTGTCACCATCTGAAACTTCGACACGCTTGAGAATACGTAAGACCTTTTTCGGTTTGTCTTGCTCACGAATGCCTGCACATTGAATCAAAAATACAAAAGGAGCAGCGGAGCCATCCATAATAGGAACTTCAGCACCATTGACTTCAATATGAGCGTTATCAATGCCTAAACCTGAAAGGGCAGAGAGCAGGTGCTCAACGGTCGAGATATTCGCGCCATCTTTACCAATAGTTGAGCACAAGCGAGTGTCAGTTACATAATCTGCATGGGCAGGAATAGTGATATTCAAATCAGAGCGGGAGAATGTAATGCCTGTATCCACATCGGCAGGATGCAGAACAAGTTGAATCTTCTTGCCTGAATGAAGACCAATACCGCTACAGCGAATAGCATGGTCTAACGTCCGTTGTGGAATCATAAACACTCCTTGTTTACGTGATTAAAATAAGTAAACCCATTGCCCTGAAATTGTTCCAATGATTCTTGAAACATTGCATGCTCATAAAAGCCATGCAGTGATGCAGGACACGCTTTCAATAATCGCCGGCTATGATGCCACTATTGGCAACTATTGAAAAGTTTTGTTGTGTGGGAGCTGCTGATTTATGAAATATTGTGATAAATCAGCACGCTCCCAAAGCTTTTTAGTATATTCTAAATCAATCTGCCTGCCTACGAATCCATGTTGGAATAGACAATTGGTCTTCATCATATGCTAAAGCATTCGCTGTTTGCGCGGCGGTGCGTGAGACTGTAGGCGCATCAAAGGTTGCATAGTCAATGCTTTGATTGCCTGAATTGGCAGCAGGAATAGGGATATTTAGGCTACCTGTAGAGGTATTGCTACTGGCAATGCGAGGTGTTGCGCTTGCGCTGCTTTGATTCAAACCTGTTGCCACAACCGTGACACGCAGCTCATCGCCCATACTATCATCATTTACACAGCCAAAGATGATATTAGCATCTTCATCAACCATATTTTCAATGATACCAACAGCTTCGGTCACTTCATGCAATCCCATTTCGGAGTTGCCTGTTACATTGACCAAAATACCGCGTGCGCCATGAATATCGACATCTTCTAATAGCGGTGAAGAAATCGCCATTTCAACGGCTTCACAAGCACGATTCTCGCCATTGGCAGTACCGGCACCCATCATCGCCATACTACGGTTCTCGCTCATCACAGCTTTCACATCGGCGAAATCCACATTGATATAACCAGAATTGGCAATCAAATCGGAAATGCCTTTTACTGCTTGCAACAGAACATCATCGGCTTTGCGGAAGGCATCCATCAATGCAGTATTTTTACCCACTGCACCCACCAATTTCTGATTCGGAATGGTAATCAATGTATCAACATATTTACGCAATTCTTCGATACCCGCTTCTGCTTGGCGCATACGACGTTTGCCTTCAAAGACAAACGGTTTGGTCACAATAGCCACAGTAAGAATACCCATTTCACGGGCAATTTCAGCAATCACTGGTGCAGCACCTGTGCCTGTGCCGCCACCCATGCCGGCGGTAATAAATAGCATATCAGTATCAATCAACATTTCACTGATATGTTGTTTTTCAATTTCTGCGGCTTCTTTGCCCAAGTTTGGATTGGCTCCGGCTCCCAAACCGCGTGTTTTATCGCCACCCAATTGCAGGCAAACCTCTGCCTGACTTTTTTCAATGGCCTGGGCATCGGTGTTGGCAACAATAAATTCAACACCTGACATATTTTGGATAATCATGTTGTTGATGGCATTGCCGCCACCCCCACCTACACCAATGACCTTAATATTTGCTGTTAACCCGCTTGTGTCGTCTAATTCATAAAAAATAGCCATGTCCCTCTCCTTTTTTGTTTTTATCGTTTTGTATTACTTTAAAATGTGTATTGCATATCTTTTTAAACTTTATTTGCGTTAGGGTGTATCTCCAAGCCATCGTCGCATACGGTGAAAAATCCCTTCTTTGTTTTGTGAAGGGTGTTTGTGTGGTGTTTGCTGTCGATAACGTTGCCCATAAAGCAGTAAGCCAACGCTGGTGGCATAAATAGGGCTGGAAACTACATCAACCAGTCCGCCAACACCTTGAGGACGACCCAGTCGAACAGGCAATCCATCAAACGTTTCTTCTGCCAACTCCACCATGCCTTCGAGTAATGAACTGCCACCTGTAAGCACCAAGCCAGCAGCAATAAGCTCTTGGTAACCAGAGCGTTGTAACTCGGCTTTGACCAATTCAAAGAGCTCATGTACACGCGGTTCTAAAATTTGTGCCATGATTTGACGCGGCATGGGTCGTGGTTGACGACCACCCACACTAGGAACTTCAACTTGTTCTTCAGCTGCAATCATTTCGACCATGCATGAGCCGTGCTTAATCTTTAATTGATCTGCTTCACGCGCCGAGGTGCGTAAACCAATCACCAAATCATTGGTTAGGTGGTCGCCGCCAATAGGAATTACTGCGGTATGGCAAATTGCGCCATCAATAAATATAGCAATATCAGTGGTACCACCACCGATATCAATCAGTACAACACCAATATCTTTTTCATCTTGGCTAAGCACAGATTCACTGGATGCAATTTGCTCTAAGACCATATCGGCAACATCCAAATCACAGCGATTACAGCATTTGATAATATTTTGTGCGGATGAAACTGCACCTGTAATCATGTGGACGCGTGCTTCTAATCGAACGCCAGACATACCGATGGGTTCGCGTATGCCATCTTGTTGGTCAATAATGTATTCCTGCGGCAAAATATGCAGAATCTTTTGATCGGCTGGAATAGCCATCGCACTAGCAGCATCCACAGCCCGTTTCACATCATCGTCGGCGACTTCACCATTTTTTGTGGCGACCACTCCGTGTGAATTGCAGCCATGAATATGATTGCCTGCAATACCGACAAATACTGAATGAATTTCAGAGCCAGACATCATTTCAGCTTCTTCAACAGCGAGGCGTATAGATTCGACGGTGCTTTCAATATTGACGACAACACCTTTGCGCAGCCCTCGTGAGGGATGTTTGCCGATGCCAATGACATCAATATTCCCATCTGGCGAAGCCTCTGCCACGACACAAGCAATTTTACTGGTGCCTATATCAAGACCTACAATGACATTTTGGTCATGTTTTGACATTTAAATAACCCCCTCATGTGTAGCAGGCCGCAAAAACCAACGCTTTTCCAAACGTGTATCAATGCGCCAGTTTCCGGCATGCCAACGTGGTTGTTCTAGTATATGAATAAGTTGTGCAATATTTTTTAGACCGCGTGGACCAAAAGGAATTTGCCACTGTTGTCCTGCCACAAGATTTAATTTCCAGCCTGTAGGTGAGGCAAATAACTCACTGCTACGGGCAAACCATTGCGGCTGTTCTTTTTTAAGAGTTGCGAGCCACTGGCATGCTGTAGGCAAATGCTTCTGTTGCATGCGTAAGACGGGTAAGTCGGAGGATTCACCATGCTTACGAGCTCGATAGGCGATACCCTGCTCATCAACAAGATACAGCTGACCTTGTTGCTTGTTGTCACCATCTTGATTGAACCATAACGCAATAGCTTGGCGTGGTGTTACGTGAATAACCAAGCTGTTGGGTAGTTGACGTTGAATCTGAATGTCTGCCAAATCAGGTATTTTATTTAGCAACGCCTTACGCAACAGGGCAGGGCGAGAGTGCCAAAAATCAAGTCCATTCATATCACTTAAGGCATGTTCAATATCGGCTTTAAGCGGTGCTGTAGCATATATATCCCAATGCTTGATGCTTAGGCCTTGATTCAACGACCATATGCCTGATAAAGCAGCTGTAAATAATACGAGGCTGATGATACTGGTGAGTGCTATTTTTTTCCAATGTAATACACGCTCTACCTTGATGATGTCTTCAACACGGCGTTGATTGCTGCGGATGCGGCTCATGCCATACCTCCGTGTTGCAAGGTTGCAGATGCCAAGATGTTCAAACAAAGCTGCTCAAAATCCATACCTGCAGCCGCAGCTGCTTTTGGTAGTAGACTGGTTTCAGTCATACCTGGAATAGTATTGATCTCTAAAATCATGGGTGCACCACCATCACCAACAATCATATCCACGCGTGGCGCGCCTTGGCAGTGGGTTGCCTGCACAGCTTGTTCAGCTTGTTGCATGCACAAGCGAAGTGTTTCCGCAGGTAGACGAGCTGGGCAAAAATATTCGGTTGCACCTTGTGTATATTTGGACTTGAAATCGTACACACCAGATTTGGGGCTGACTTCCACAGGCATCAAAGCTGTTCCATTGAGTACAGACACAGCAATTTCCACGCCTGTAACAGGCATTTCAGCCATCCAGCCACGGCTTGGATCAAGTTTTAATGCTTGCCATGCTTCTTTGTTTTCGACGTGATGTAAGCCTACACTGGAGCCTTCATCCACAGGCTTGATGAATACAGGGTAACGGATGGGGCCATTGGCATGAATAGTAATATCAACGGGTGTTTGGAGTCCGACATGTTGCAACACCTGTTTGGTTAGCATTTTATCCATGCAAAGGGCTGATGCAGCAACGCCAGAACCTGTATAAGGAATGGACATGGTTTCAAGTAAACCTTGGATGCAACCATCTTCACCCCATGTACCATGCAATGCGATAAATGCGGCATCTATGTCTGCATGTTGAATATGCGATGCCCAATCGGTTTGTAAATCAATGGCAACGGCATCCATACCAGCTGCATTCAATGCTTCAAAGACGGCGTGACCTGATTGCAGGGATATGTCGCGTTCTGCAGATGTTCCGCCCATTAAGACACCGACTTTTTTGAAAGTCATGTTTTGCATGATGTTATTCATTGCAAGACCTCCAATATACGAACTTCGGTTTCTAGTTTGATGGCAAACTTTTCAAAAACACATTGTTGAGCCAATTGAATAAGGGAAGCAACATCATCGCTACAGGCATTGCCATGGTTGACAATAAAGTTGGCATGAAGCTCGGATATTTGAGCCCCACCAATGCTTTTTCCTTTAAGTCCAGCGGCTTCAATTAAACGTGCAGCATGATCGCCATCGGGGTTTTTAAAGACAGAGCCACAATTAGCGAGTGCCAAAGGTTGTGTTAATGAGCGCTTTTGACGCATCTCCCGCATGGCATTACGGATTTCTTGCTGTTCACCCATTTGAAGTTCAAAACTGGCAGATACGATGATGGACTGCTTAGGAATGTGGCTATGACGATAGCGCATTTGCAGTTGTTGATTGCTTAATATCTCTTCATTGCCATCATGATGAACGATTGAAGCATGCAAACATGTATCGGAGACCTGTTGCCCGAATGCACCTGCATTCATCGCAATACCACCGCCTAAATCACCGGGCACAGTTGCCATAAATTCAAGTCCACTCAGCCCTGCATTGGCGGCTGTTTGTGCAACTTTGGACATACGGCTGCCAGCTTGAGCGGTTAATGTTTGATGATGCACTTGAATGCTATTCAACAATCCCAAGTCAATGACCATGCCATCAAATCCGTGGTCTGGCACAAGTAAGTTACTGCCTCGTCCCAAAGGAAGAATGCTTATATTTTCTGGGATGACGGGCAAAGCCTGACACAATGATGGTTTATCATTGGGCTTGAAATACCACGTGGCAGCACCACCTACAGCCATGGTGGTATGAGAAGCCATGGGCTCATGTTGACTAAGCTCGCCTAGAGCTTGCAATGCTTGTTGCCAAGGCATTAGCTTTTCTCTCCAAGGTTGTTTTCACTTAAAACTTGACGTAAACGCACTGCCAGTGAGCCGATAGAGCCTGCTCCCAAAAGTAATACAATATGGTCGTCATCCAATGCTTGTTTAACACTTATAAAAGCCGCATCCAAATCATTTACCAATGAAACCTGTCTATGGCCGCGACGCAGCAAGCCTTGTTGTAATGCTTCAGATGTCGCTCCCTCAATAGGTTCTTCACTTGCAGCATAAACAGGCAGTAAAATAAGTTCATTAGCAAGCTCAAAGCAGCCAAGAAATTCGTCCATCAAATCACGGGTACGGGTATAACGATGGGGTTGGAAAATAACTGTGATATAGCGATCAGACCAGCATGTGCGCGCTGCATTCAAGGTTGCCAATAACTCTTTGGGATGATGGGCATAATCATCCACCAATACGGTATGTTTGGTCGGGAAACATTGAAAACGACGCTGGATACCTGCAAAGCTTTTAAAACCCTCTTGAATTGTTTCCCAATCAATATCCAAATCGCGCAAAACAGCAATAGTAGCTAAGGCATTCTCAGCATTGTGTTGACCTGGCATGGGCAAATAAAGTTTTTGGGTTTCTGTTTCACCATGTAAGCCAATGGTTAATGTTTGCGCATAACCATCACTGATTGATTGCACCAGATGAATATCTGCTTGTGGACTAGAGCCATAGGTCGTGATGGGTTTGTGCACATGCTCACGCAGACTGGCAACATGAGGATGTTCATGATGCAAAACAACACGTCCATAAAAGGGTGTTTGATTCACAAATTGTACAAAAGCAGTCATGAGCGTGTCGAAGTCGCCATAATGATCAAGATGTTCAGGATCAATATTACTGACCACTGTGATGGTGGGTGATAAATGCAAAAATGAACCATCACTTTCATCAGCTTCTGCCACAAGCCAAGGGCTGCTGCCAAGGTGTGTATTGCTGCCCGATGCCATCAAACGTCCACCAATCACATAGGTAGGATCAAGACCTGCTACTTCCATGGCATGGGCAATCATAGAGGTAATGGTTGTTTTGCCATGGCTGCCAGCAATGGCAATGCCTTGTTTCATACGCATCAATTCTGCCAACATTTCAGCACGTGGAATCACAGGGATGTTGTTCTCTCGTGCGGCGATAATTTCTGGATTGCTTTCATTGACCGCAGATGTCACCACGACCACTTCAGCATCACCGATATGCTCGGCGGCATGACCAATAGCTACTGCAATGCCTAAATCACGCAAACGTTGAACATTGGCACTATCGGCAGCATCACTGCCTTGCACATGAAAGCCTTGGTTATGGAGCAATTCTGCAATACCGCTCATGCCGATACCGCCTATGCCTGTGAAGTGAATGAGTTGGACGCGGGATTTCATAAGTTTGCTTCCTTCAAAGTAGCTTTTCCAAACCATGCTTCTAAAACGCCCAATTGGCGTTCTTTGGCATCTTCTATGTGCATCAAATAGCTGGCTTTATGCATGGTTTGTAATTGTTCAGTATCAAATAATGTATCAGCAATCAGCTGTGCCAGTGTGTTGCTATTATGCTCACGTTGTTCTGCCAAGAGAGCCGCACCTTGATCGCTTAAACTGCGCGCATTGAATGTTTGATGTTGGTCCGCGGCATGAGGTAGAGGGATGAAAATACAAGGTAAACCTACCAAATTTACTTCGGCAACAGTCATCGCACCCGCTCTGGCAATCATTAAATCACCACGCTGATAAAAATCAGGCATATCAGTGCAAAAAGTCATCACTTCGGCTGTTATCCCTGCCTGTTGGTATACTTTAGCAATATCAGCACGTTGTTTTTCATCACCACCGCATACGTGAATAACGCTAAAATCTTTGCCTTGCTCATGCAGTGAAACACATGCTTGAGGAATATGCTGATTAAGAAAACGTGCGCCTTGTGAGCCACCCAATACAAGCAGGCATGGCGGTGTGTGTTGCTGCCATTGGATATTGGCAATATCAGTGCGGACAATATTACCTGTATGCACTGTTTGTTTTTCTTTTAAATGGTTTAAATGGGCTTGAGCCTCTGCAAAGCCTAACATGATACGTTTGGAGAAACGCGCCAAAGTGCGATTCACCAAGCCGGGCACAGCATTTTGCTCATAAAGCACGATAGGAACCCGACTGATAACGGCTGCAATGACACCTGTGGCACTGGCATAACCACCCACACCTACAAGCACTGTTGGACGTTGTTTTTTCCAATATTTATAAATGCTATAAACCGCATGAGGCATTTCCCATAACAATACGCGGAGCTTGTGCATGAACCCAACACCTTGCACAGCATGCATTTTTAGCAGCAATACATCTTCACCACGTTCAGGCAATAATTTAGCTTCAAGACCGCGTTCAGCCCCAATAAAGCTCACTTGTAGCTCATTCCATCTTTCACGCGCAGCGTCAGCCAGTGCCAAAGCAGGCATCACATGGCCACCTGTGCCACCGCCGGCAATACAGAGTCGAGGTGTTATATGACTCATGCTACCACCTCCGCTGCTCTTTTATGGCGCGAGCTGTTATGTTGTTGTACGGGTAAATGCCTATGAATGCCCAACAAAAGACCCATTAAAATACAGTTGCCAAATAATGCGCTGCCGCCATAAGAGAAAAATGGAATAGGCATGCCCTTGGTTGGAATTAAGCCCATCACTGCGGCAAGATTGATAAAGAAACTGATGCCAATGAGTAAGGTGCATCCTAGAGCGAGTAAACGTTCAAAAGTCTGTTCACAACGCATTGCCAGTTGTAGACCGCGCATAATGAGAATGCCAAAAATAATAATCAGTCCCGCAGTCCCGATAAGCCCAAGCTCTTCACCCATGACAGCTGCAATAAAATCAGTAAATGCTTCAGGTAAGTAGAATAATTTTTGTACACCTTGTCCTAACCCTAAGCCTGTCAGTCCGCCAGAGCCAAAAGCAATCATGGATTGAATCAATTGATAACCACTGCCAAATTGATCTGCCCATGGGTCGGTAAAGCTTAATAGACGTTCAATGCGGTATGGTTCAGCAATCACTGCAATGATTGCAATGGGAATTAAAATTGCCGCAATACCCGCTAGATGACGAAATGGAACGCCGCCCACAAACCATAATGTGAAACATACACTAGCAAGCAGCACAGAATTACCAAAATCTGGTTGTAACATAAGCAGTAAAAGTGCAATGCATAGCATCAATAGCATGGGTGCTAAACCACTGGAAAGCTGTTTAAGGCGATCTGGAAATGTGCTTATATAATATGCCATGTACAAAATAATACTTGGTTTGAGCAGTTCAACGGGTTGCAAACTTATGCCGAAAAAGGAAAACCAGCGTGTTGCACCATTCAGACTTTGCCCTGCAATCAGAACAGCTACCATCACCAGTAAGGAAGTAATCAGCAAGGGTAGGCATGCTGCTTTCCACCACGAAGGGTGAACACGTGAAACGCCCCACATGAGTAATAAACCAAGCGGAATATAGATGAGCCAATGACGGATAATTCGAAATGCATCATCATAACGTACTTCGGCAACACTTAAGCTGGCACTGCTGACCATCAATATGCTTAAGGTTAGCAATGCGATAACACAGCCAATAAGAATGGAGTCAAAAGCGGGGCGCATTAGCTTTGCTTCTCCAAATGTTTAATTGCCTTGGCAAAGGCATCACCACGTTCTGCATAATTGGCAAATTGATCTTGGCTAGCTGCCGCAGGTGATAATATAATAGGTAGATTGCTTGCATGCTGGGCAGCGATAACAACCGCTCGCTCAACTGTGCCGCCGACAGTGTAACTAATGCCAGCTTTTTGTAACAACTCGATATAAGGTCTTTTTTCTTTGCCTATGATAATGGCGTGCGATACATGTTCATTAATAACATCAGATAAAGGCATTAAGTCCAAACCTTTGCGCAAGCCACCGCAAATCCAAATGCTTTGTTCAAATGAATTTAAAGCCGCTTGTGCAGCAGCAGGATTGGTTGCCTTGGAATCATCAAACCAATCATGCCCTGCAACATTACCAATCAATCGCAAACGATGTGGAAGACCTCGGAATGATGAGATTGCTTCACGAATCACTGTATTGGAAACACCAAAATCAGCGGCTGCCTGTGCCGCCACCGCTAGATTGATATGCTGGTGCAAACCACGTGTTGGGATGCGTTGGCAATTGAGGCTTTGGCGGTGTCCATCTTGATGCCAAAACAACGTATGTTGTTTATCATTGCTTACAATACCTGCAGTCAATGTTTCAATGGTAGGATGATCTTCGGAAAGGTGCCCAAAACGGTGCACCTGAACACCACGTTCGGATAGTTGTTCACTCAACGTATTCCAAACATCGCCTGTGGGTAGCATGGTAGTGTCGCCTGCGCCTTGATGGTCGAAAAGACGTAGTTTGGCCTCCAAATATGCTTCTTGATTGGCATGCATGTCGGCATGGTCAGGTTGAATATTAAGTAAAACAGCCCAATGTGGGTGAATATGATTACAGCGTTCCAGTTGAAAGCTAGAAAGTTCCAACGCAATACGGTTAGGAAGCTTGTTTGAGCCAATAAGATCGAGCATGGGCGTACCAATATTACCACCCATATCGCAGCCACCAGGCAGTGTTTCCAAGAGTGTTTGTATGGTTTGTGTGGAGGTTGTTTTGCCATTGGTGCCTGTGATAGCAATCAATGGCGTGTCACAATACTCTAAAAATAGAGCTAAATCGCCTTGCATAGGAATGCCAGCATTGCGTGTTTCTTGTAATGCCAAATGATTCCAAGGAATGCCTGGACTCACCCAGATATAATCAAAGGTTTGAAGTGCTTTGCTGTTAAGCAGACCCGTATGCAATGGGATATCCAAGTCTTCTGGAAGTGTGTTCAGTTTTTCATCAAAGGCTTCACAGATGATACCTTGGCGCAATAGAAAATGGGCGATAGAGATGCCTGTTTTTCCCATGCCGATGATGGCGTGTGTTTGTGGGTTGCTAGTAGTCATGACTTAACGAATCTTCAAGGTAGCAAGAGCTACCAACGCCAATAAAAATGAGATGATCCAGAAACGCACAATCACCTTAGGCTCTGCCCAGCCTTTTAGTTCATAATGGTGATGAATAGGCGCCATACGAAAAACACGTTTACCTGTAAGCTTAAAGCTAGCAACTTGAACCATCACAGACACAGCCTCTAGGACAAATAGTCCACCAGCAATAGCCAGTAAGAACTGTTGATGTACAGCGCATGCTACAAAACCCAGTGCGCCGCCAAGTGCCAATGAGCCAACATCACCCATGAATACTTGTGCCGGATAGGTATTGAACCATAAGAAGCCTAAACAAGCACCCATAATAGCACCGCAGAAAATGGTTAACTCGCCTGCGCTAGGAATGTAGGGAATTAATAGATATTCAGAAAAATGCACATGACCAGCAAGGTATACAATCACTGCCAAAGCCATGGTAGTCATAAAGGTTGGGGTCACAGCTAAACCATCTAGGCCATCGGTTAAATTTACGGCATTGGATGTACCAATTAATACAAATATAACAAATAAGATATACCAGTAACCCATTTCCCACTGCACAGCGAAAAATGGAATATCAACAATAGGGGCAGTAGTTTGCATCAAGCCGACGGCAGCCATAGCACCGAATAAGAGTTGTAACAATAACTTCCAACGACCCGATAGGCCTTTGCTGTTTTGTTTAGTTAATTTAAGGTAATCATCCCAGCCACCAATCAATCCATAACCGAGCGTGACCAAAAGAGCTAACCAAATAAAATGATTGGTCAAATCAGCCCATAATAATGTGGAAATGGTTAAGCTAAAGAGAATCAATAGACCGCCCATGGTCGGTGTACCTTGTTTGGACAAGTGACTTTGTGGACCATCGTCGCGTATAGGTTGACCTTGACCCTGCAAATCTTTCATCCAGCTGATAAAGGCAGGACCTACTACCCAGCAAATAACCAATGAGGTTACCAGTGCACCTACTGTGCGAACAGTAATATACTGAAATAGGTTAAGGAATGAATAATCATCAATTAATGGCACAAGAAGGTTATATAGCATGGGTATCTCCTTGCTCTGCAAGTAGCTCAACAACAAGATGAAGTTTTATGCTATGCGATGCTTTGATGAGTATGGTGTCTTGGGCTGTAAACATGGCTTGATGTTCTCTTAACCATGTGAGCAATAAAGCTGTATTGGCGAACCATTGCGATGCTGGAATCTGTTGATGTAAGGCATGCATATGCGTACCAACCAGCATCAGCATATCCACGTCTGATACATCAAGTTGTTTGTGGGCATACTCTGCATCATCACCCAACTCAGCCATGTCACCCAATATGGCGATGCGGCGTTTTGGCATGGCTGCCAATGTGTGAAGTGCAGCTTGCATAGATATGGGATTGGCATTGTAGCTATCGTCTAAAATAACACAGTGGTTGATGCCTGAAAGCGTTTGCAAACGCCCTTCGACAGCTTGCCAAGTCGCCAAAGCAGATGTGATTGCTTTCAAGCTTATTGGGTGTTGATGTTTTTGCCCATATTGCAAAACAATCGAAGCAACAAACGCCATATTTGAGCCCCAATGTGGCGCAGGTAGTGGTAATGTTAACGATGCAGACTCATCCTTATAGCTGAATGACAATGTTTTGCCTTGTAGCTGCCAGCCGACAAAGGTTTCCATGCAATCATGCTTCATGTCTTTTAACTGTTTACGCACACCTTCACCCAAGGCGCACCAACCTTGTGGCAGTAATTGTTTTAATAATAGAGATTTTTCATGCGCAACACCCTCTACCCCTCCCAAGCCTTCGCTATGAGCACTCGTAATACCTGTTAAAATGGCAATATCAGGCTGCACAATTTTAGAGAGTTGTTGCATTTCACCCATTTCGCTAATGCCACATTCAATTAGTGCGATTTCAGCATCTTCGGGAACACCTAAAAGTGTCATAGGCACACCAATCAAGTTGTTTAGATTGGCATGGGTAGCTGTGGTTTTAATGCCCAAAGCATTGAATGTATGCGCTAACATCGAACGAATGGTGGTTTTACCGTAAGAGCCTGTAATCGCAATCACGCTTGTTGCGGTTAATTTTTTACGCCAAACATGGGCAATATCACCGAGTGCAAGCAAGGTGTCGCTAACTTCTAATTGGGGCACTTTCAAATCAGACCAGTTTTGAATACCTTGATGGTCGCCAATAAGCGCACAGGCTTTATCACTGACTTGTTGGGCAAAAGCATGGCCATCAAAGTTAGGTCCACGCAAGGCAAGAAAAGCATCGCCTTGATTAAAATGACGAGAGTCCGTTTGAAGATGCTTGATTTGAATCTGCTTGATTTCATCAGGTAGCTGATTGCGCCATTGCCCACGTGTGGCGTGTTGAATATCTAGACCGCTTAAATACATGAGGTTTGCCCCATGTTTTTTTGATGTAGCAATTGACGAGCACACGCCATATCGCTCCATGGTAAACGTTCACCTTGAATATCCATATAGGCTTCGTGACCTTTACCTGCGATAACCAAAGTATCATCACCGTTCATACTAGCGATGGCATCGGCAATCGCTTGTTTGCGGTCAAGCTGTAAATGTACCTCGATAGGGTAAGGGTGAGGGATACCTTCTTCAATTTCTGAGGCAATGATTTCTGGACGTTCATGGCGAGGGTTATCGGATGTAATCCACAGGACATCCGCGAATTCAGAGGCAATACGTCCCATAGCAGGACGTTTCTCTCGATCCCGTTCACCACCACAGCCAAATATCAGTAATAAGCGTCCGTGTGTGATAGGACGGATGCCTTCCAAACAAGCTTGCAATGCTTCGGCGGTATGTGCGTAATCAATAAATGCCTGCCAAATTCCAGCATTTACGGGCTGCATGCGGCCTGGAGGGGCTGTAACCCCACATAAAAGCCGGGCAATTTCTTGTAGGTTGAGTTTATAATGGCTATGCAATATCTGTGCTACAGCGGCGATGTTTTCGGCATGGAAACGACCCACAGGAATATCCTCTACCACGACTTCTTCGCCTTGGTACGCCAAGCGTAACAAACCAGGAAGCTCTTGCTCCCATGTCATCATATCTGTTTGTTTGTTATGTTCATATAAACCATGCCCATAGGCGTGCAGTTCAAAATCAGCGTCTTTAAAACGTTTGTAGACATTGGGCTGGTCATGATTGTAAACCACTGTTCCACCGTGCTTACCTGTGTCGTAAATAAAACGGCTTTTGAATGATGCATAAGCCTCAAATCCACCATGGTCTTGCAAATGATCGTGCCCCAATGTTGTCCATACACCTGCATCAAAATGTAAGCCAGCAATACGTTGCTGCTCTATGCCATGCGATGATACTTCCATCACCAAGGCTGGTATATTTTGTTTATCAGCGGCAGATAATAAATGGTGTAGGGTTAACATAGATGGGGTGGTATTACCTAAATCATGAACATGCTCATCATCTTCAATCCAGCCCAAGGTTCCTGAAGACCATGCTTGACCATATTTTTTCACCAATGCTTCACGCAGAATCCAAGCAACACTGGTTTTGCCATCCGTGCCTGTAATGCCGACACACTGGGTTGTGGCTTGCTCGGTTTGAAAATAACGACGTAAGAATACACTCGCGTCATCCATATCAGACAGGTAAAGGCATGGAACGCTGCTGTTTATATAATCGTTGCCAATATAAATGATACTACTGGCACCTTTGGTAATGGCATCTTGAATATAGTCGCGACTTTGCCCTGCGCTTCGCGGCATGCATAAAAAAGTATCGCCTTGCTTAACAGCACGGGAATCATCGCAAATATTTTGGATGTTGCAGTCTGCGCCAGAGAAGTCATATCCCAGTGAAGCAAAGCTTTGCACGCTAGGCTGACTCATGGTTTTGAGGTATTGCATCGACTTATTCATTGAGCCAAACCTCAATATTAGATCCTGCGGATAACGCAGTAAGAGGATGAGGCGATTGGCGTGTAACCCAGCCAGACCCATGACTACGCAAAGCATAGCCTTGTTGTTCTGCTTGCTGGAAAGCTTGGCGTAAAGATAGACCAATCAAATGAGGCGTTAGACCTGATGCAGGCGGAGCATTGGATGTTACGGATGCCTGTTGAACTTTCCAGTTTGCCGAGGCTCGCATATCTGGTAGTGAACCGAGATATGGCAATGCTGTTGCTGCTATGTTACGGAAAACAGGGGCTGCTACAGTACCACCATAAATAGATTTTTTAGGCTCATCAATCACGACTACTATAACAACTTCAGGGTCTTCGGCAGGCACAAAACCAGCGAAGACGGCTGTAAATTTATCTTTGGCATAAGAGCCTTGGTTATTTGCTTTTTGAGCGGTACCTGTTTTCCCAGCCACATGATAACCTGCAGGAACGGCGCGTTTCCCTGTACCGTTGCTGCCCGTTGCTGCAATAAGCATTTGTGTGACAGCTTGGCTTGTTTTGGTAGAAAATATTTGTTTTCCAAGATTCTTTTTATCAGATAATACAAGGCGAGGCGTTAACTTAACGCCATGATTTGCCAAAACGCTAAATGCCGTTGCAAGCTGCAACGGCGTGGTGGCAATACCTTGCCCAAAGGCTATGTTGGCAGTTTCTACAACCCCCCATTTTTTAGGCGGTAGAAGGATGCCAGCTGACTCACCACCCAACCCTATGCCTGTTCGTCGGCCAAAGCCCAGAGATGCTAAGTGATTTCCCAGTTGTTCCGAACCTACATTTAAGGCGATTTTGGCGGCGCCGATATTGCTCGATTTTGCAATAATACCTGTTAAATTTAACCAACCTTCGGAATGATCATCATGAATGGTGTAATCAGCGACTCGGAAACTTCCATTTTCACAAAATACACGGCTATTAGCTTGCCATTTTTTCGAATCAATCGCCGTAGCAATGGTAAACGGTTTCATGGTAGAGCCTGGCTCAAAAATGTCCGTAATGGCACGGTTGCGCCATTGGCGTGGTTTATAATGGGTGAAATTATTGGGGTTGAAACTAGGCCAGCTTGTCATGGCTAAGATATCACCATTTTTTGGGTTCATGACAACAACAGACCCACCCTTGGCATGCTGTTTGTGAATACCTTCGGTCAATGCGGCATAAGCGACGCTTTGTATATTGCTATCAATGGTTAATGTTAATGCACTACCCATATGTGGTTTTTTCAACCATATACCGCCAGGTAACGAGTGTCCGCGTGCATCACGTTGTACAAGGCGTGTGCCAGCTTGACCTTGCAGACGTTGATTCATGCTACGTTCAACACCTTCAAGCCCATGCCCATCGACACCAACAAAACCCAGAACATGCCCAGTCTCAGGCCCTAGTGGCTGATAGCGCCGCCACTCACTTTCTTGGCGCACACCTAGAATTTTCAGTGCGGCCACACGAGCCGCAACCGCAGGTGATACTTGGCGTGCTAACCATCTAAAACCTTTATGATGCTTAATTTTCTTTTGCAACTTAGAAAGTGGTATGCCTAAGGCACTTGCTAATGATTTTAAATTCTTTTTAGGAATCTCGCCGACCAACGCGCCAATAGATGGAACTTCGATGCTTTTAGATAAGATGCGCCCATGCCGATCAAGAATAGCTCCGCGCGGAGCGGCTACATCATACTGATGAAAATGTTGATGGGAGGCACGAGCTTTTAGTGTATCGCTTTGCAATACATGCAAATTAACAGCGCGAATGAGCAACATCGCTAAACCAAACGCCATCAAACCAACTACAACATACATGCGCCGACGCGCATGTATGTTTTGCTGTTGTTTATGCTGCATATTACTCATGGCTGAAGCACCTGTATGGCACGCGGCGCTTGCATGCCAAGCTTGCTATGAGCCAATCGGCGTAGGCGATTAGGGCGAGATAAGCTAGCATACTCTAATCCAAGCACTTGGATTTTTTCGTGTTGCGCAGCAATTTCTTGTTGCAGAACGGAAGCATGTTGAGATGTTTCAATACGCAAGTGTGATAGCCAGACCTGCGCACCTGCCAATAACATACCGACAGGCAGAAAAAGAGCAATATACAGTAGCCGCGTGTTCACGATGCAACCTCTGGCAGTCGCTCTGCAACACGCAACATAGCAGAACGACTACGTGGGTTTTCTTCCAATTCACTTTCACTGGCACGAATAGGCTTCTTTTGAACCCAACGCATACTTGCTGCTTTCCCACATACACACATAGGAAATTCTCTTGGGCAAGTGCAAGGATTTACTTCTGCTTCAATAAGGTCGCGAATACGGCGATCTTCACCTGAATGAAACGATATAACAGCCAAGCGACCCAATGGCGCAAGGCAATGTATGGCAGCTTTTATAGCCGTATCAATTTGTCCATATTCGTCATTCACCCAGATGCGTAGTGCTTGAAATGTACGGGTAGCAGGGTGAGTGGAGCCATGTCGTGCTTTAGGTGGCACAGCGTGAAAGCATATATTTTCTAATTCCCGAGTAGTGTTAATTCCAGTGCTTTTGACTGCTTTTAATATAGCACGCGCCATCCGTCCTGCGAAACGCTCATCACCAAAGCTACGGATAATATGGGTTAAATCTTTTTCAGAAACTTTTTTTAAACGTTCAGAAACAGGTTGTCCTGCATCAGGGTTCATACGCATATCAAGAGGGCCGTCATATTGAAATGAAAAGCCGCGTTCAGCCTGATCAAGCTGTGGCGAAGACACACCTAAATCAAAGCCGATGCCACAAATATTTGTTTTACCAGCCTCGGATATAGCATCTTCCAAGTTAGCAAAATCACTGTGAATAATTTGGAAGCGAGAATCTTCTTTAGCCAACATATTCGCAGTCTCAATGGCTTGCGGGTCACGATCCAATGCCAATAAAGAACCCTTATCTGAAAGCCGGGCTAGCAGCATGCGCGCATGGCCGCCACGTCCAAAGGTTGTATCAACATAGTGACCATCAGGGTCAGTAAGCAATGCATCAATGAAAGAGGAGGCAAGAACGGGGATATGTTCTTGGGGCAGCATATTAGATACCCAACTGCTCAAGTATATCGGGATCAATGGCATTATCCTCTATTTCAAGCTGCCATAATTGCGCATCCCATATTTCAACAGTATTGGATGAGCCAGCAAACTGTATAGATTTAGATAAACTAGCATGTTCACGTAAAGATTGCGGCAACAAAACGCGACCTTGCCTATCGGCGAAACATTCAATAGCCGAGCTAACAACACGGCGTTGAATGCGGCGTAAGGTAGGGTTGGAGGATGGGATAAGGTTCAACTTGTCTAAAAAAGCCTGCCATTCCATCATGGGATAAACCCTTAAGCATGCATCTCTAATATCTCTGGTGATCACCATGCGCTCATCATCGTAATCTTTGCGCAATGCATCACGAAAGGCAGCAGGGATATTAACCCGACCTTTGCTATCCATTGTATTTGCATAATTACCGATAAACATGACTACAAGCACCACTCCCGTGCGAATTATTACCCACACTTACCCACTTATGCGCCAATATCGACTAATTTTTTATATATGTCAATACTATTTGTCCATTATTTATTATATATTTCAAGCATTTACGATAAAACAGTTTAGTTATTAGGGTTTTGCAGCCTTTGTGAATGAAGTTCTTTTTTTAAGTCTTATAACCTATTGTTATATATAGATAATTATAATATTTAGAGCGTGGTTTATGCAGTGTGGGTTAAAGTGGGTTATTTTTTCTTATTCTGATAATCAGGAAGTAATTACGATGCTTGTAGCTGTTTCTTCGCACGTTCGAGGTCTTCAGGTGTATCCACGCCCAAGCAGTGAAAGTCGCCAGTGGTTACGGCAATAGTGTATCCATGATGCAATACGCGTAGCTGTTCCAATTGTTCGGAATTACCATTTGGGCATTCGGATAATTGACTGTAATTTGATAGAAATTCTTTGGTATAAGCATACAAACCAACATGTTGTAGTGCCGTAGCGACATGTTCTTTACGAGGGAAAGGTATGGCAGCACGGCTGAAATACATGGCATGAGATTTGGCATTGCAGACCACTTTGACGACATTGGGATCGTACAGGTCTTCATCACGCAGCAATGGATGAGCAAGCGTTGCCATTTCAAGCGTGGAATCAAGTGTAAATGGTTTGATAACGGCTTGAATAGCAAGCGGGTCAATTAAGGGTTCATCACCTTGCACATTAACCACAATATCACAATCCATGTCTTGCACAGCTTCAGCCAAGCGCTCGCTGCCACTTTGATGGTCAATATGACTCATAAAAACATCACAATCTGCATCACGGACAATGGAAGCAATGCGCTCATCATCGGTTGCTACAAAGACATGACCAATATTTGCCTGTTTGGCACGCTCAATAACATGAACAATCATGGGTTTACCAGCCAACTCAGCCAAAGGCTTGCCAGGAAAGCGGGTGGATGCGAAACGCGCAGGAATACCAACAGCAACAGTTTGTTTTGTGACAGTTTTCTTCGATGTTCTCATGGTATGCGTCATTAAAAGGCTTTTATTTCTTGCCAGCTAGCCGTAGCCGTACCTACTTTGCTCACCACTACACCAGCAGCTTTATTGGCTGTTTGTGCCGCAAGTAGCGGTGAATCACCACGGCTTAAACAGGTGGTAAATACTGCAATCACTGTATCTCCAGCCCCTGTAACATCGAACACATCGCGTGCGGCGGTTGGAATATGGTGGCACACATGCCCATCAAATAATGTCATGCCACGCTCAGAACGTGTGATAAGCACATATTGTAAAGCAAGGTCGGCGTGTAATTTACGGGCAATGGATTCCACATGAACATCTTCATTGATGCTATCCATATTCGTCATTGCGGCGGCCTCATGCAGATTGGGCGTAATAAATGTTGCGCCTTTATAGGCATCGGTATGTGCTGGTTTGGGGTCAATAGCGATAATTTTCCCATGCAATTCAGCGATAAGTTGTTTGAGAAAATTTGGGGTGAGTACGCCTTTGGCATAATCGGAAAGAATCACTGCTTTAGCATCACTTAGTTTATTTTTTAAATGTTGTAAAAGCACGGCATGCATATCTTCGTGTAAGGGCATGGCCCACTCTTTATCAAAGCGGACGACTTGTTGATGGCGAGCAATTACACGGGTTTTAATAGCGGTAGGGCGACCGTTCTTTTTTGTAATGACACCTTCATGCGCAGCGTTTAGTTCTGCCAAACGGTTATGTACCCAAATGCCAGGCTCATCATCACCAACGGCACCAAACATGGCAGATGATTGCTCTAGAGCATGCAGATTACGAATAACATTGGCAGAGCCACCCAGTCGGCGTTCAACCTTTTCGACGTGTACGACAGGCACGGGAGCTTCAGGTGAAATACGTGATACATCACCAAGAACAAACTCATCAACAATAATGTCGCCTATCACCAAAATCATGACTTAAAACGTCCTTCCAGATCTTTCACGAAGCTATTGGCTTGCATGTATTCTTTGGCATAGGATGTAAGCTTGATGATACGGCGCAATAAATAATCAGTGCGTAGATTGTAGGTGAACCAGTTGTAACGAAAAATTGCATCATGGCTGTGCTTAGCTTCCTGTTTATCAAATTCAATACTTTCAGGGATAGTGACTTTTTTGAAAAGAATTTGAATGTCAGGGTTGGTTGTGTCGGTGAAAGTCTGTACGACTTCAAAGCCTGCAACCTTTGCCATATTAATCAAAGTATTGTGGGTGAAGTTATAGGTGTGGGCAAAATGAAATAAACGACCAAAAGTGGCAAATGGCGCGCCTACGTTCGGGCATTCAATGTATAACAAACCATCATCTTTGATTAAGCCGCGCATATGGGTGAGCGCACGTTTGGGTGATACGAAGTGTTCAATCACATGAATCAATAGCAATACATCACGTGAATAATCTTCTTTAAGGTCGTATAAGTTTATATTTTCTACATTGGCATGCAATACACCACGGGTATAGCTGTTGAAATCAGTGTTTGGCTCAATGCCTGAAGCATCAAAGCCATCAACTTCAAATGATTTAACCGTGCAGCCAATGCCTGCGCCAACTTCAAATACCTTGGATTTTTCAGGAATGAATGATTTTATTTGTTTAAGAATACGTTGCCCATTGTTCCAAGCACGCATAATACGGCGTGGAGATGGTTTGCTCTCACCGTGATAATCACGGCGGTAATCTTTGGCGTAATAGGTTGAAATTTCATCTTCACTGGGCATAGGTTGGTGCATCACCAAACCGCAACCTTGGCAGATACCTGTTTTTAAAGGTTTGTTGTGACGGTCATATTCAGAGATGGTCTCGAAGCTTGAACTGCCACAAAGATCACAGATTTGTTGAACATCTTCATTTTGAGTAACTTGAGTCAAAACATGCCCCTTGGATAAGATAGGACAGAACTATGCCAGCCTTAGAGCTTGGCGGCGAGTTTTCTGCGCGCGACAACTTCAGTTTTAAGTTGACCACATGCCGCAGAAATATCACGCCCCCGTGATTCTCGTACCACAGCAATAAAACCAGCTTGTTTTAATTCGGCACGAAACGCTTCGACATGACTGCGCTCCGGGCGTTGCCATTGGCTGCCCTGAAATGGATTAAAGGGAAGTAAGTTGATGGTGGTTGCGATACCATCAAGCAGCTGAATAAGGCGCTTGGCATCGTCAATACTGTCATTGATGCCACCAAGTAAAACATATTCAATGAGAATGCGTTTTCGCCCATGTTTATCCACATAAGCACGCATAGCGTCCAATAGTTCAGTGATTGGGTATTTCTGATTAATCGGCATGATATGGCTGCGAATATCATCAGTTGTTGCATTGAGTGAAACAGCCAGCGAACATGGAAGTTCATCTTCAATCATGCGGTAAATAGCAGGTACAAGCCCAGCTGTGGATAAAGTGACACGGCGCGGAGGGAAAGCCATACCCTTAGTATCCGTAACCATGCGTACAAAATCAGAGACAGCCTCATAGTTGTGTAAAGGCTCGCCCATACCCATCAATACAAGGTTGGTGACAGGTTGTCCCATAAGATGTCTCGCTGTGAATGCTTGTGACATAATTTCTGCAGTGCTTAAATTGCGCGTTAGCCCAGCGGTAGCCGTGAGGCAAAATTTACAGCCAATGGCGCAGCCCACTTGGGTGGAAACGCATTGTGTGAGTCTGCCAGATGCAGGGATAAGTACGCTTTCTACTTCTTTACCATCAGGCATACTGAGTAATATTTTGCGTGTGCCATCTTCAGCTTGTTGATTGGCGATGAGTTTTGGCTCTAATAAGCGTACATGTTGATCCAGATAGTTGCGTAATTGTTGTGGTAGTTCAGGCATGGCATGCCAATTAGTGATGCCACGACGAAAAATATAAGCATTCAGTGTGTCAGCATGGACATCTTTTACGCCTGCATCACGACATAAGTTTAATAATGCCTGTGCGTTCATGCCCGTAAGGTAAGGACGATGATCCAGCGAGTTTTTCAAGTTGTTTTGCATGCGTTTAAAAAGAATGACCGAGGGCTTGCCTCGGTCATAGAAAGTTTATAGGCCGTATTTAGCCTTGTTTGCAGCAACTTCTTCGGCTGATGGAGGGGTGTCTTCTTCCACTTCTGCCAAGTCAAATTTATCACGTTCTGTATCGCATAGTTCATTCAAAGCAATATCGGATTCAAAGACTTCAGGTACATCTTCTTCAGGGTAAATAGCTTCCCAAGGGCATTCAGGCTCACAAACAGCGCAATCAATGCACTCATCAGGTGAGATAAGTAGCATATTTGGTGTTTCTTCGCTGACTTCTTTGGGTTGATAAAAACAATCAACGGGACATACCGCAACGCATGCAGTATCTACACAATCTTTACAAAGTTGGGTGACAACAAAAGCCATGGTGTGTACCTCTTATATTTAGAATTTCTGCGAAGCATAGACGAGTGCTAAAACAAAATCACCTATAAGCGTTCAATTGTATGAGAAAGGGTACAGAAGGCTTTACTTGAGGTATAGGTGATAGTGGTGTGTTGGACTATGAATATCGATTAAAGTTTGAGGTTCCAAACCTTCTTGAATCAGTTGTTCGCGTAGCGTATTTAAATCAATATGGGCATCACGAATATGCTCGTGGATATGCTCAGGCATAAGAGATTCAAGTTGCAGGGCGTTTTCTGCTGGTAAAGTGATGTGTATAGGCTCTTTGTCTGGACGTTTAATATGAATATGCAGCTGTTTGGCAGACCCTTTGTAAACAGGTGTTTCATTTATAGGAGTGCTACCGAGCTGCCAAAGTGTACTTTCTTCTATGACTTGAGTTTTAACAGCTTGTTTAAGGCACTCCCACCAATCTAGCTGTACGTTAAGTGTTTCAATTTGTGTGACTAGCCCCTGAAAAACACGGATTAAAAGAAATAAATCGGCAGGGCATGCAGAGCGAAACAGCCAGCGTTCGTCGCCTAATAAATCTGCAACGGCATCACTCAAATGCCATGTTGTGCTATGAAATGGGGCGTCTTTTATAAATGGTTGGAATAAAAGTTGCATAAGCTGTGGTAATTTATCTTGAATGGGTTTGAGTTTTTCTGCATCAAAACCCAATGAGACAAAAGCATCAAGTAATATGATGTCGGACTCGGAACGACTATGTAAAATTAATTTTAATAATGCCATGCGGCGTGTTTTTTCGACGTTCATCATGCAACCAAAATCCAAAAGTATCGTTTGTGGTTTGCTATCGTGATATTGAAAAAGCATATTGCCTGGGTGTGGGTCACCATGCACAAGCCCGAATTCAAAAAGGCTTTGGAACATGGTTTGCATCAATGTGCGAGCAATATATGAGCGCGCAGGCAAAGACCATGTAGCCGCCTCGGATAAACGCACACCTTCAACCCACTCTTGCACCAAAATATTTTTCCTGCATAAAACGGGAAAAACATGGGGAACATGTAGCCCTTCGACATGCATAGTTGAGTAAAATTTTAGTTGTTGTTTCATTTCATGGAGGTAGTCTAATTCATTGTTGAGTGTGTCTTTGAGTGTGATTTTATAACTCTCTAAATCGAATGCCCAGGTTTTGATAGGACCACCAGCGGGTACTAAACCAGCAAGCTTCATTTCGGCATCAATAGCTGTGCCAATATCAGGGTACTGAACTTTGACAGCGACGCTTTCACGATTATTCAAATAAGCATGGTGAACTTGCCCCAATGATGCAGCAGCATGACTTTCTTCAATATCCTTTAATATAAAGCGTAAGGGTTGCTGCCAGGTTTGTTCGAGAATAGGTTTGATATGTGTTAATGGCCATGGCTCAATGCTGGTGGTGAGTTTGGCGTAAGGTGTGGCTTCATCCATGCCGGCCAAGAATTGTCCGACTTTCATGGGGAGACCGCGTGAGCCTGCTAATAATTCTGATAGTGCATGACGGGCGGCTTGTTGCGTGTGTTCGTTTTCAGTTTTGCGAATACGACGTATAACCCAAGCCATGTGAAACAAACGCATGCTGCGTTGAAAAATAGTTAACATGGTGAATATTGCATATTACAAATTGTTAAATGAACGATTAAGGTGAAATTTAGCGGTGCTATTGTCGTACATTTATTGATTGTTTTTAGTAGTTTCAATGGTATCGCATTCATTTCGGCTAGAAGTCTAGCGGACTTAGATGATTGTTGCGAGAAATAGCGGGGTTGAGGTGATTTTTACATTGCATTGAGGCGAATAGTAGCGCTATTTAAGGAAATTCAATGTGAAAAGCGACCCATATCCGATTTTTCGTAGTAAATAAGCCTAAATCCGACAGACTCCTAGATTAGGTTTAAGTTTGTTAAGGGTTAAAATTTTTCTATGTGTTGTGTGCTTGTTCTTGGCTTGTCCTAAGTCGAATAGACTCTTAGTGTTGAGGCATGTCTTTTTCGCAGTTTACGCCATTTGTCCATTTGCATAATCATTCTGATTTTTCGCTTTTATCAGGTATGAGCAGTGTGAAAGAGATTATTCAGACTGCAATTGATATGCGCCAACCTGCCGTAGCATTGACTGATTATGGCAACTTATTTGGCGCGATTGCATTTTATTCACAGGCTATAAGTGCAGGTGTGAAACCCATTATGGGTTGTGAACTGTTTGTCTGTGATGATTATCAAAAACGGGTATCCGATGGACCACGTGGACCACGTTATGCACAAGTTGTATTGCTTGCACGCAACAATGAGGGCTGGAAAAATCTACTCAAGCTTGTGTCGATTGGTTATTTGGAAGGTTTTTATTATAAACCACGTATTGATAAGGCTTTATTGCGCCAATATGGCAAAGGATTGATTGCATTATCCAGTGGCAAGGAAGGTGAAATCGAGCGTCTATTGCAAAAAGGTGATGAGCAAGGTGCGCGTGCTATGGCATTGGAATACCGAGAGATATTCAATCAAGAAGAGGGCGAATCGCCTTGTTTTTTTATTGAATTGCAGGATCACGGCGCTTCTGCGCAACGAATGCTTAATGAAAAGCTCATTGAGCTAGCTTATAGCTTGGATATCCCCTTGGTGGCGAGTAATAATAGTCACTTTATTCAACGTGATGATTTTGAGGCGTTTGAGGCAATGCTAGCTTTGCGCGATAACCGCACCTTGGATGATGTGGAGCATGGGTTTAATCAGGAATGTTGTTTTAAATCGTATGAGGATATGGCGCAGTTGTTTGAAGATGTGCCAGAAGCGATTGCCAATACCATGAATATTGCCACGCGCTGCAATGTAGATTTACAGTTTGGACAATATAAATTACCAGATTTCCAAGCACCCAATGGTATGGAATTGGCTGATTATATGCGTAAGCAAGCACATGATGGACTAGATGCGCGTTGGCCAGCGATTCTTGCGGGTAAACCTGATGCGAATCGTGCTGAATATGATGCTCGTTTGAAATTTGAATTGGATATTATCAATCAAATGGGTTTTCCAGGGTACTTTCTCATCGTTGCTGATTTTATTCAATGGTCCAAAGAACAGGAAATTCCGGTAGGCCCAGGTCGCGGTTCAGGGGCGGGTTCATTGGTGGCATATGCCATGTTAATTACTGATTTGGACCCGATTAAATATGGATTGTTGTTTGAACGATTTTTAAATCCAGAACGTGTTTCCATGCCCGATTTTGATATTGATTTTTGCATGTCGCGGCGTGAGGAAGCGATTCGTTATGTTACCCAAAAATATGGCGAGGAGAAGGTTTCTCAGATTATTACCTTTGGTGCGATGAAAGCCAAAGCGGTGATTCGTGATGTTGGGCGCGTACTGGATATGGAATTGGGTAAGGTGAATATGATTGCCAAGTTGATTCCTGATGAATTAAAAATGACCTTAGCAAAAGCCGTGGAAGCAGAAAATAGGCTTGCTAAGCTTATTGATGAGGATGATGAAGTTGCACGCTTGTTTGATTTGGCATACAAATTGGAGGGCAAGCATCGTAATGCAGGTACGCATGCGGCAGGTGTGGTGATTGGTAAAGATGCTTTGGTAGAAAATGCACCCTTGTTCAAAATTGCAGGTGCTGAATCCAAAGTTGTACAGTGGGATATGGGAAATTCTGAGAAAATGGGCTTGATTAAGTTCGATTTTCTTGGCCTTAAGACCCTCACTGTGATTGATTTGGCTTGCCGCTTGGTGCGCAAGCAAAAAGGCGATGAAGACTTCGATATTACCACCATTCCCATGCATGATGAAGCCAGCTTTCAATTGATGCAGCGTGGTCAAACCAAGGCAGTATTCCAGGTGGAATCACAAGGCATGCGCGAACTTCTCACCGAGCTCAAACCAGATTGTTTTGAAGATATTATTGCCTTGGTAGCGTTGTACCGTCCAGGACCGATGGAATCGGGCATGGTGGGTACGTATGTGGAATGTAAACATGGTCGCCAAGAGATTGTGTATCCATTGCCACAGTTAGAACCTATTCTTAAAGAAACCAATGGGGTCATTTTGTATCAGGAACAAGTGATGCAAATTGCGCAGGTATTGGCTGGTTATAGTTTGGGTCAGGCGGATATGTTGCGTCGCGCTATGGGTAAGAAAAAGCCTGAAGAAATGGCGGAGCAGCGCAAGATTTTTATGGCAGGCTCTGAAAAGCAAGGTGTTCCAGATGATAAAGCCGAGCATGTATTTGATTTGATGGAGAAATTTGCAGGGTATGGGTTTAATAAATCGCATTCAGCAGCCTATGCATTGATTTGCTATCAAACTGCCTATTTGAAAGCTCATTACCCGCAAGCCTTTATGGCAGCAACGCTATCCTGTGATATGGGTAATGCCGATAAAGTTGCAGCTTTGGTTGCCGATTGTGCGGAAATGAATTTGCCGATGTTACCACCTGATGTGAATGCTTCTGATTGGGAGTTTGTACCAGAAGGAGATGCTATTCGATATGGTATAGGGGCAATCAAAGGTGTAGGTGAAGCGGCGATTCGTAGCTTGGTTGAAGCCAGAAAAGCGGGTGATAATTTTACATCTTTTGATGATATGGTGATGCGTTTGCCAGAAAAAACGCTAAACAAACGTGTTTGTGAGGCATTGGTTAAAGCAGGGGCGATGAATGCCATGATTCCACATATGCGTTCTGGTTTGGAAGGTATGGCAACGGCATTGGATGAAGCCTCTCGTCGTCGACATGATCGTTTGGCAAGTCAGGTCGGGCTGTTTGGTGTTGCGGAGCCTTGTGAAGATGGCAATGATTTATTTCCGTGGTTAGAGCCGTGGGATGAGCGTGAATGTTTACAGGCTGAGCGGGATGTATTGGGCTTTTACTTAACTGGGCACCCTTTGGAAAGCTATTTACACCAAGTTTCAGGCTTAGCGGATATTCATTTGGGTCAACTATCAGGATGTTTGGATGAAGCTAAAGTTGTGGTTCCCGTATTTGTATCTTCGATGCGTGAGTTTAGAACTGCCCGTGGCATGATGGCTTTTGTGCAATTGGAAGACTTGCATGGTCGAGCGGAAATGGTGGTGTTTTCCAAATTATACGAATCCTGTCGTGAGATGTTGCAAGCTGATGCTCCCTTATTATTGGCAGCGAAAGTCGATGCATCCAAAGATGAACCCACACTGATTGCTGAAGCGATTATTTTGCTTGAAGATGTTCTGCCCGAGTTAGTGCAGCGGATTACGCTTGCTGTTCATGCGAGCACATTAAATGATGAAAGCATCAAAGTGTTACGTCAATTCCCCGTTGATTCGGATGCCCATGTGCAGTGGCGGTTTCAAGTAGCGTTAGCAAATGGCAGCATTGCGCGACTTGAGTCGGCATTGCCTGCACCATTGTGGAATCATATTGTGCGGCGTTCATTGTATGAGCATTTTGGTATGGATGCCGTGTCAGTGCAGTGCGCGACTTGGAAACCAGTTATTGTAGAGAACCGAACATTTCGTAAAAAAACAGCCTGATGATATATATTGGTTGTATAAAGTAAGGAGGGAATCATGGCCCGAAGTTATCTTGAGTTTGAACGTCCTATTGCTGAAATGAGTGCGAAAATTGATGAATTATCACGCATGGGTAGTGATGCCGATGTAGATATTGCTGAAGAAGTGGAGCGGCTTAGCAAAAAGCGCGATCAATTGATTGAAAAAACATATGGGCAAGCGACCCGTGGTCAGATGGCGCAGCTATCGAGGCATCCTGACCGCCCTAATTTTTTGGATTATGTGCCGTTGATTTTTGATGATTTTAAAGAGTTGCATGGGGATCGTGCGTTTGCTGATGATGCGGCGATTGTTGGCGGCATTGCGCGCTTTGGTTCGCGTTCAGTGATGATTGTCGGACATCAAAAAGGGCGCGATACCAGGGAAAAGATTCGTCGTAACTTTGGCATGGCGAGACCAGAAGGTTACCGTAAAGCCTTGCGCCTTTTCCATTTAGCGGAACGTTTTGATATGCCAGTGATGACCTTTATTGATACCGCAGGTGCTTGGCCAGGCATTGATGCGGAAGAGCGTGGGCAAAGTGAGGCCATTGCACGTAACCTAATGGAATTGGCGGTATTGAAAGTACCAGTGATTTGCACAGTGATTGGTGAGGGTGGCTCTGGTGGTGCATTGGCAATTGGTGTGGGTGATAGGTTATATATGCAGCAATTATCGACATATTCTGTGATTTCCCCTGAAGGATGTGCAGCTATTTTATGGCGTGATAGAGCATTTGCAGATAAAGCAGCCGAATCATTAAAACCAACGGTGACAGATTTGCAAGAACTTGGCTTGATTGATGGCGTGATTCCAGAACCAAAAGAAGGGGCGCATCGTAATTTGGAAGAGGCTGCATCGATGATGTCGGAAGTGCTGGATAACGCATTGAATGAAGTCTTGGCGATACCTGTAGAAAAATTATTAGAGCAGCGTGAGCAACGTTTGCGTCAGTTGGGCGAATTCGCAGAAGTTTAATTAGACAGACGCTTGTTGTTTTGGAACCCATGCGTATGCTTCGCCGCCCACAGCGTGTTGTGTTTGGAGAGATGTCTGAGTGGCTGAAGGAGCACGCTTGGAAAGCGTGTGAACTCGTAAGGGTTCCGAGGGTTCGAATCCCTCTCTCTCCGCCAGTTAGTCTAGGCCACCTATGATAGGTGGTTTTTTCTTTTTAAGAAGTCCCGAATTCTGCGGGGTTATTGGGCTTGTTCGGATTCTTAGTTTCTCTAAACTTGCTATATTAATGCTCTATAAAGGCACTCTTATACCATAATTCTCAGTGGCACTTTTGTCGGTACCGTTCAATTGTAGTATTGGTTAGCCAAATATCCGATATTTGCATTCATTTCAGGCTTTCATCTGCTGGATTGCGTTACTCTATAGCACACCAAGCAGCCTGCGTTGTTCAGACCAATCAAGCGGTAATGGTACTGCTTTTTTCAAACATTCAGAGTTAAGCTCTATAGGTTGCTCCCCCTGCAATATCTTTTGCACTATGAATGGATCTAGAAGTGCGAGATAAACTGTTCGTGTAAAATATGACCTGCTGACATTCTCTTGCCTCGCTAGAGACTGGATGCTGTCGTATTGGCCAGATGTAAGTTTAGCAAACCACTGGTGAGATTTTGCAATTAACGCCACCATCTTCGGATCAGTTTTTTTAGGAACTGGGGTGCCAGTTGGCTGGACAATTAGCCTCATGGCCATTCCGCACCTTTTTAGCCGTACAGGTAGCGTGATCGAAGCAGTCACATCAGAAATATCATTTGATGCCCATATCCTATTGGTATGAAACACAATCACGATTTTGCGATTATGAATGGTGATTCGCTTCACGATACGATTAAGTATCTCAATTGTGCCGGGTGAGTTTTCTTTAGCTAACGCCTTGGCAAGATTTTGTGCCTGGTGGAGTTTCTTTTGTATATGTGTGTTAGCAGTGCCGGTGAACTCGAGCAGCTTCGACTTGTCGGTCAGGAAACTTTCAACCGTACCTAGCACTGCATTCTCCAGCTCTCTGGCCGGCAAACGCAATCTTGTGGGAGAAGAGTCCGGAGCCTTTTTGATTAGTGAGTGTGTTACGTAATAACGATAACGGCGTTCACCTTTTTTTGTATGTGTGGGTGTTAACCTGTTGCCATGATCGTCGAATACGAGACCCGTTAGAAGGCTTGGGTGAGAAGCTGTTGCCCTAGTTTGGTGATTGTGTCTGTTACTATTTAAATGCGCCTGTACCGCGTCCCATGTTTTCGTATCTACAATGGCAGGTTGATTGCCATCATAGACCTTCTTTTTATGTGCGATCTTTCCGATATAAACTGGATTACGCAAAATACGGTATAGGTGGCCTCGGCTGAATGGCTTTCCACCCATTTCTTTTTTCTGAGACGTTCTACGGATGGGGGTCAGGCACGCACGCTTATCCAGTTCGTTTTTTAACCTTCGAACACATCCGTATTCTAGGTAGAGCCGGAATATTTTTCGTATGCAGTCAGCTTGAGCTTCATCAATCACCAGAGTCCGTTCATGAGGGGTATAACCTATGGGTGGAATCCCGCCCATCCACATTCCCTTTTTTTTGGATGCAGCGATCTTGTCCCGGATCCGTTCCCCAGTGACCTCACGTTCAAACTGTGCAAAAGAAAGCAGTACGTTCAGCGTCAGGCGGCCCATAGAGCTCGTGGTATTGAACTGCTGTGTAACCGATACAAACGAGACTACGTGCTCATCAAATAGCTCCACAAGCTTTGCAAAGTCCGCCAGTGAGCGCGTGAGTCGATCTACCTTGTAAACCACTACGATGTGAACGCGTCTGGCTTTAATATCAGCCATTAACTGTTTCAGGGCAGGGCGCTCTGTATTGCCGCCAGAGAACCCACCATCATCATAGCGATCTACTATAGCTTTCCAGCCCTGTGACTTCTGACTAAGTACAAATGCCTCACAGGCCTCACGCTGGGCATCCAAGGAGTTGAATTCCTGCTCTAGGCCGTCTTCCGTGGATTTCCGAGTATATATGGCACAGCCTCTGTACTCCTTCATGACCGGAGCCCAAAAAACTTTGGACCTGACCAGGACATACCCGTGATATCCCTGGTGATTGCTGTGAGACTTCGGTACTTCTTGCCGGAGTATTCGAAGCCATCTTCCAGCACATTCACATGATGGGTCTGACCACGCCATTCTCGTAGCAGTCGCGTTCCAGGTGCGAGGAATGCTCTCGTCGATGTAGGAGAAAAATGCTGCAACTTTTTGAGTGTCCGGTTTACCGCCCTTTTATCTACAGCTGTTAACACATCAAGTTGCTGTTTCCATGCAAGACCTCCGCGCAACAGTTCAGCCCTGCATCGTGGTGGTGGCGGATGGCCAAAAGCTTCTGTCCACCACCGTATAAGAGTCTCCCTGTCAAGTTCCATCAGTTTCTCAATAGTCATCATTGGTGCCTCCATTTGTAAGCACCAGTAACGCTCTTTTTGGCTGGACTAGCAAGTTAAAAGAATTCAGATCAGAGAACCTCTTTGACTCAGGCCAAACATTCTTTCAGCCATCATAATAGACATCACTAAACTATCGACCTGATCATCATTTCGGCTATTTGGAAACGTGCATACCTCATCCATATATGCCTTAAATGCGGTCTTATTATCCTCAGTCCTCAGTATAGAGACATGCCCACCATGGATTGCAGGCATAACATACGAAGCTCGAGTGGTTTTATCTTCCTTGGGGAAATAGCTAGTACAGATCGCACCATGGATTCTCAATGAGCTAATCAAAGCTGTTCCATTACTTGCAGCCTCAACAATAAACTGTACCCGCGCCCCATATTTACGCACATACGATTTTGCCTTGCCTAGAAGGCCTTCATAATCCCAACGCCCCCGTTCTGTTTCAATGACGTAGTAACCAGTACTAGCAGCATACATCACAGTGATTGCTGAATAGTTGGCACTTTCAGATGTGGATGAAGCTGCATCAATACTGACAACAAACTCTCCGCCATCAAAACTTGGGTAACTATCAATGATGTTAAACCACCTGCGTTTAAACATCGCCCCTTCAGGCGTTTCAGGTGACTGCTGATACTGTGACTGGAAGTGTTGAGGACTGACTTGACTCTTGGTTTCCTCCAGCGTTGCTAGGCTCTCACGCTCTTCATGCAAGGGCTCACCCTCTTCACGGTAATATACATCTTCATTATTCAACGGAACCTCTTCATGTCTGGTCGAGATCGCTGGCAATGATAGTTTGTGGTAATTACCGTTGCTTTGTACGAATCCGGTCAAATCATTCACATGTAACCGTTGCATCACCAAAATCAACACACTGTGTTTTTTGTCTTCTAGGCGACTGAAGAGCGTCGACTTAAACCATTCGTTCGTTTTCTCTCGAGTTTTATCAGATAGGGCATCCTCTGGTTTCATCGGATCATCAATAATCAGAAAATCAGCACCTTTACCTGTAAGCGAACCACCAACCGAGGTGGCATATCTGAATCCCCCCTGATCGGTCACCACATCCGTCTCTGTCAGCTTGGTCACCTGTACATTTGGAAACAGACCTTGATACCAATCACTCTCAAGGATTCTTCGAAAATCGCGGGCAAGTGTTTTCGTCAATTCATCCGAATAACTGACACAGATAATCTTGGCCGATGGGTCCATGCCAAGAATAAATGCGGGTAGAGCAACAGAAACCAGGAATGACTTCAGATGCCGCGGTGGCAGGTTAATAATCAGTCGAGGCTGTTTACCTTCGATTGCCAATTCCAGTTGATAGATGATGGCGTCAACATGCCAGTTATCCATAAACTGTTTGCCTGGATATATAGTCGCGAATGCGTGCTGCACGAACACCTTTAGATCTGACCTGACCGCTGCCAGGTATATTTCTTCTGTAGTAATTTTCTTCATGACGCATCCTCCTGAGCTTTATTGTTTATCTTAGCGGGTTGTTTTTTTGACTGTCGGCGTTCGACAAATGAATTAAGAATGCTTTCATAGTTATCCGGGATAAGTCCCTGAACCTCCACTTCATCCATCTGGCCGGTTTTACGCATGATATCGATCAGGGTAATCAGTGAGCGGCGTTCCCCCTGCAATGCTTCGGCAACAAGCCGCTTCACCATTGCTTCCATTCGGGAGATCTTTTTCTGCCGACCATTTTCATTAACAGTAACTTTTTGATTCAGCTCCTTAGTCAGGATGGTGACAAAATTCTTCGAACCCTTTGGGCGCCCGTGCGGGTTACCTGATTGACCCTTCTTGAATTGGCCTTTCTTTGGTGGCTTCTTATATCCAACATCATACGCCATGACTCTCCTCCTTCTGAGCCATGCGTTCAGAGGAAACCTGGACCCATGTTTGGTCAGTTGATGATAGGTGCGCATCCTTTCCAGTTATTCGCTGCCATCGTTGTACGGCCACATCGACGTATCGTGGATCAAGCTCCATAGACCGGGCCTTACGCCCAGTGCGCTCGGCTGCTATTAAAATCGTTCCACTGCCACAGAAAGGATCGAGCACAATGCCATTACGATGACTACAGTCGCGAAGCGCATCGGCAATCATGGCGACTGGTTTCACAGTTGGATGCATAGAGAGAAGTTCGAAGCGTTTGCCTTTGAGCGTGTTAACTCCGGGGTACTCCCAAACGTTCGTGCGGTACCTTCCGTGCTGGCCAAGTTCGAAATTGTTAATGTGCGGTGCATCGCCCTTCTTGAAGGTGAAACACAATTCATGCTGAGAACGATAAAAGGTCCCCATGCCGGCATTGTCTTTCACCCAAATGCATAGTTGGCGTAACGGGCCAAATAGAGGTTTGGCTGCCTCTTGAATCTCGGCCATGTGCCGCCAATCCATGAAGGTAAAAATGATGCTACCCTCTTGCATGGAATCGTGAGCCAAATCTAGAGCACCTTGTAAGAAGTTTGTGAACTCATCTTGGGACATTTCACCGGAGGCCATAGCAAACTCTTGGTGTTTCGTCTTTCCTTTACCGCAGACGTGGCCGTTAACTTTTACGTTGTACGGCGGATC
>CAJXLC010000023.1 GCA_913055645.1 uncultured Pseudomonadota bacterium
GAACTTTATCGCCAATTGTTACACTGTCAATCACTTTGTTTTAACCAACTCTCTAACCACTAGAAACTCAACCAAACAAGTCAAAAACAGCACAACAACCTTCAACCAAATGCCACTGAAAATCAGCTGCTCCCCGTCGAAGGGACGCGAAACATAACCACCAAATCTAAACCGTCAACTCCTTTATTTAAAAACTTTCTAACGCCTATCAAAACACCTGTATTACAAACAATTTTATCTCAATCTCTGCTGCACTTATACTTTAAGTTCGCTCAATAAAAATATGCCGCTAGCATGCAAACATTCGACATCCTCTATACTCACTTCTAATATCCGCCTTTCTATGAAACAGAAAAATACCCCCCTCACATCACTCGACACCCTTTTTATCAAAACATATGGCTGCCAAATGAATGAATATGATTCATCACGTATGCTTGACCTTATGCAAGATGCTTATGGCATGAGGCTCGTTGCCAACCCTGAAGATGCCGATGTTATATTAATGAACACCTGCTCTATTCGTGAAAAGGCCGAAGATAAAGTGTATTCTGAATTGGGTCGTTATCGTAAGCTCAAAGAAAAACGACCAAGCATGATTATCGGTGTGGGAGGCTGTGTCGGGCAGCAAGAGGGCAAGCGCATTCAACAGCGCGCTCCTTATGTTGATGCCGTATTTGGACCACAGAGTTATCATAAATTGCCAGACATGATTAACAAAATCCGTCGTGAGCGTGTGAATGTAACCGCTACTGAAATGCCTGAAATTGAAAAGTTTGACCATTTACCTGCACCAAAAGGCAATGGCATGTCTGGTTTTGTAACTATTATGGAAGGTTGTGATAAATTCTGCACCTTTTGTGTTGTGCCTTACACGCGCGGTTCAGAAATATCACGCCCTGTAGAAGATGTGTTAGAAGAATGCCGTAAACTATTAGCCACAGGCATCACTGAAATAAGTCTATTGGGACAAAATGTGAATGGCTACCTAGGCCTAGCATCCGATGGCGAAGAATGGGATTTTACCATGCTATTGTATGCAGTCGCCAAGCTTGATGGCCTAAAACGCCTTCGCTTTAGCACCTCACATCCCATGGAAATGACTGAAGAGTTGGCTGTAGCCTTTGGTGAGCTACCTGTGTTAATGCCTTATTTACATTTGCCCGTTCAATCTGGCTCGGATGTAACCCTTAAAGCCATGCATCGCGGGCATACGCGTGATGATTATTTCCCGCTTATTGAAAGCTTGCGTAAACACTGCCCTGACATCGCTTTGTCATCAGACTTTATTGTTGGTTACCCTGGCGAGAGCGATGAAGACTTTGAGCAAACCCTCGATTTAGTTCGACGTGTGAATTACGATTTCTCCTATTGTTTTAAATATTCACCACGACCTGGCACGCCTGCGGCACAGTCTGAAGATAATATTCCAGAAAACGTAAAAGATGAACGCCTGCAACGACTACTTGAATTAACCCGTTTGCAAACACGGGAAGCGATGAACAAGCAAATTGGTCGTGTTGTCGATGTCTTGGTTGAAAAAGAAAGTAAAACTGAAGGCGAAATGCAAGGGCGCACAGCTGATTACCGCATTGTTCATTTTGAAGGTCAACCTCGCCAAATTGGGCAAACTATGCCTATACGCATCACCAAAGCTTATGGCCAATCACTACGTGGGGAGCTTATTCTTGCCTAATATCACAGTTGACCTTCCAGATGTAACACCACAAACACTGCACAATCTCTGTGGTGCCGATAACCACATATTAAAGCGCATTGAAGAAGCCTTGAATATTGAGCTATCAGGGCAAGCAGGCAATTGGCATATTGAGGGTAAACATGCAGCGATTGCCAAGCGTGTATTGCTAAATCTCGCAGCAACCGCACAAACTGAGGCTCCGACCCCTGTTCAAGTTGAGTTGCTATTACGTGATCAACTCAAAGATGCACCCCAAGAAAAAGGCAAACAGAAAAAAAATATTACCCTCAAAGCAGGTCGGCGCAATGTGCAGGGTAAAACCCCCAACCAGCGTGATTATTTACAAATGATGCAAGATAAAACACTGACCATATCCGTTGGGCCTGCCGGTTGTGGCAAAACATACTTGGCAGTGGCTGCAGCAGTGGTTGCACTCACCAGCCATCAAGTCGAGCGTGTTATTTTAACGCGCCCTGCTGTTGAAGCGGGTGAAAAACTCGGTTTTTTGCCTGGTGATTTACAACAAAAAGTTGACCCCTATTTACGCCCATTGTTTGATGCTTTAACGGATATGCTCGGCATTGAAAAAATGAACACCCTGATGGAGCAAGGACTTATCGAGATTGCGCCATTGGCTTATATGCGTGGACGCACCTTAAACGATGCCTTTGTGATTCTTGATGAAGCACAAAATACCACCCGTGCGCAAATGAAGATGTTTCTCACTCGCCTTGGCTTTTCATCCAAGATGGTAGTTACAGGCGATGCCACACAAATTGATTTACCTCACCACCAACCGAGTGGTTTATTGCACGCTTTAAAAGTGCTTGCCGATGTTGATGCTATCGGCATTTGCACGTTAACGACCCATGATGTGGTGCGCCATCAATTGGTAGAAAGCATTGTACAAGCTTATGAGTCCGATGAATCGTGATTGATGTTATCATTGATCATGATGTCAATGCAGATTTGCCAAATCAAGAGGGTATTGAATCTGCTATTCATCTCACATGTAAAATGGCGGCTGTTCATCTAAACACACCACATGTCTGCATTCGTTTTGCCTCTGATGACATTGTACAAGAACTCAATGCCCAGTGGCGTGATAAGAATAAAGTCACCGATGTATTATCATTTCCAATGCAAGAGGGCGACGCTTATACAGACGATGAACCTTTGGGTGACATTATTCTCGCCATGCCTTTTGTTCGCCATGAAGCACAACGCTTACAACTTAAATCGCATGCCCATATCATACATCTTATCATTCATGGCATGTTACACTTACTCGGATATGACCATATCCAAGATGATGAAGCCCGCACCATGCAGAACCTTGAATCTCGCATTATGAAAGAACTTCATTTACATCAACCTTATCCTGATGAAATATCCGACCATGTTTAAACGTTTCCAACATCGTATTCGCCAATATTTGCTGAACAGCCTACGACCAGGGCAAACCCATCAAGAATTACTATCTGTTATTGGGCGTGCGGAGGCCATTCATTCCGATGAACAGCGTCATATGCTGGAAGGCATTGTTGAATTTCACGACACACGTGTTCGTGAGGTCATGATTCCACGCTCTGAAATCAAAGCAATTGATGTATCTGTACCCTTGGGTAGTGCCAGTAAAATCATTGCAGAAAGTGGTGTGACACGGCTACCTGTCATGGATAACAACTTGGATCATATCCTTGGTGTGATTCATATTTGGGACTTGGTGCATGCCCAAACACATCAAGTAGACAGCAGCATTAAAGCATTGATGCGTCCGCCAATAACGGTATCTGAACTCGAATATATTCCGGGCTTGCTCACTGAAATGCGCGATAGCAAAAATCATATTGCCATGGTCTTGGATGAATACGGCGGCACAGCGGGGCTAGTCACACTCTCCGATTTATTGGAAGAAATTGTCGGTTCTATGGATGAAGGTGAGAAAAAAGATTCCATTGAATATACACGTGGTGAGCATGGCTTGGAAGTACAATCACGCATGCATGTTGAAGATTTGGAAGATTTATTAAACATCACATTGCCCGATGGCGATTTTGATACTGTTGGCGGACTTATTATCACCGAATTGGGGCGTATTCCTGTGCGTGGGGAGCGTATTCTCGTGGGCGGATTGGACATACATATTCAAGAAGCCGATCCGCGCCGCGTTATTCGTGTGTTGATTAAGTCATATCCCGACTCAGAATAATCCACTGATGTCCCTGCAACGCTCACTATCACGCCCTAGCCTTATGTTCTTGGCATTGCTTTGTGGTGCAGCCATGCCCTTTGCCTTTGCCCCATACCACCATATCTGGCTAGCCATACTAAGTCTGGCTGGGCTGATTTGGCTCATTCAATCCAAGTATCCTTTTAACACCGGTTATAGTTTTGGATTCGGCTGGTTTGGATTCGGTGCATGGTGGCTTGCTCCAACGGTTCATGATTATGGAGGGTTGCCTTGGGCAGTCGCAATCGTAGTGCCTATACTTATGGGTCTTATCATGGGCTTATTTCCTGCCATTTGGGCTTGGTCTTGTATAAAAATATCACGATTCAATGGCAAGCCCTATGCATTATTATTACTTCTACCATGCTCGGCTATCATCATGGAATGGCTGCGTGGTCATATATTTACAGGACTGCCTTGGACGACTTTGGGCAATCTAGTTTTGGATTCCCCTGCTTCCACATGGCTAAGTGTATTTGGTGCCTATGGCATGGCATTTCTTCCTGTTTTACTAGCTGCATCTTTGACTTTATTATGTCAAAAAGACCTTCAAAAGGAGCAACGTCAATTCGCCAGTCTTGCAATCATTGCATGTGTTGCATTTATGTTCTTCACGCCTGCTATCGCTCACCTAGAAACACCTGAATCTCGTGTTGCTCTGATTCAGCCCAATATCCCACAAGATCAGAAGTGGGATCGCCAGTTTCTCCAGCAAAGCATGCAACATTTGCTAGAACTCTCTGAAAAAGAAGCCTCTAACGTTGATATCATCATCTGGCCTGAAGCTGCTATTCCTTTTTACCTTGAACGCAATCCCAACTGGAGCCGCTGGTTACAAGAGCAAATGAATCGCTGGGAAAAGCCTATTTTGTTTGGTGGTTTAAAATTATTTTCTGATACTGGCGCTTCACAAAATGGACTCTATCTATTTGAGCCGCATAACGCTGAAACAACACCCAATGCAAAGCCTGATTCCAAACCAGACTCCAAACAGTTTGCTGGCAAACATCACCTTGTGCCATTTGGTGAATATATTCCGTCATGGCTGCCTTGGCTGCGCAAAATAGGCCCTGATATTGCCGATTTTCAGGCTGCTAGCGATAAGGGCATCTTGGCAACAGGCACAACACAATTTGGTAGTCTTATCTGCTATGAGTCGCTATTTCCTGAACAAGCACGACAACGTGTACAAGCTGGTGCCAATGTATTGGTTGTTGTAACCAACGATGCTTGGTACGGGCATAGCCCTGCTGCTTGGCAACATTTTCAAGCCTCCCAAGCCCGTGCAGTTGAAACAGGGCGTTATGTATTGCGTGCAGGAAACACAGGTGTTTCTGCTATTATTGCGCCTGATGGTCGCATCACAAGCACAACACCATGGTGGACGAGTGCTGTCGTCACAGGTACATATCACACTTCAAGTATGATGACGTTCTACCAAACATGGGGGAATAACCCCGCCTTCATCTTATTTGGTATTCTACTGATATGGCTGTTACTATTTAGAAAAAGGAGTGATTGCATATGAAGCAAAATTCCGTCTGTGTTTTAGGTGCTGGCTCATGGGGCACAGCTTTGGCAATGGTTTTGGCTCGACAAGGGCGAGATGTAACACTGATTGCTCGCACGCCTGAAACCGCTGAACGTATGCAGCAGTCACGTGAAAATTCGCACTATTTGCCCAATATTCGTTTTCCTGATTCACTTACAGTCAGTAGCAATCATTCTCCTGCATTACAGCAGGCATCTGCCATCATCTTGGCTCTACCTTGTAGCGCAACGCTTGAAATTCTTCCCTCTTTGTCTGACTTAAACAAACCCATTATTGCTGCCTGTAAAGGGCTTAACCCGCAAACCCTTGAGCGCATGGATGAAACATTACTGCATCATATTGGCGCTGAGAATTCAGCACTATTATCAGGACCTTCCTTTGCCCTTGAAGTCGCACAAGGCATGCCAACAGCGATTACCATGGCTGCTAGCTCAGAGCATTTAGCCCGACATGCCGCATCATTTTTTGACGACCCTGCCTTTCGCATTTACACCAGCACCGATATGACAGGCGTGGCTATGGGCGGAGCATTAAAAAATATCATTGCTATTGCCGCAGGTGTCACAGAAGGACTTAACCTTGGTCACAATACTTCCGCTGCGCTGATTACACGTGGTATTTCGGAGATATCCCGTTTGGCAGTGGCATGTGGTGGCAAGCCTGAAACTCTGAGTGGTTTATCTGGACTGGGGGATTTGGTGCTAACATGCACGGGCTCATTATCGCGTAATCGAAAAATGGGCATTGCCTTAGCTTCAGGTATGGATGTGAATGCCGCGCGGGCACATGTTGGACAGGTTGTAGAAGGTGAGCGCTCCGCTTTAGCAGCTTGCCGTTTATCAGAAAAAATGGGCATTGATATGCCTATAAGCCAAGGTGTACAAGCCTTGCTATCTGGAAAAATATCTCCACAAGAGGCCGTTCACACCTTGCTTTCACGCCCTGAAAAAAATGAGTCATGAGCCACTCAAAAGATGACTTATTCACAGATTTGTTTGCCGATGCCATGCAACAAGTTCAGCCCATCCCAAAAACAGATAAAGTAACTTCATCCGCGACACCCGTTAAAAAGAAAATTAAAAAAGATATTCATCAAAAAACAAACAAGCCCTTATATCACGCCTCTACACAGCCTAAAGCAACACTAAAAGAAGAGGGCTCTGCATGGGTATTACGCGCCAATGGCATTGCGCCAGATGTTTTAAAAAAACTTTCTTGCGGACAATTCCCTATCAACCACAGTATTGATTTACATGGCATGACACGTGACCAAGCTATCTCAGAGCTTGAACACACCCTACAATCCAGTCTACAAGCATCTGATAGGGTTTTGTGCATCATTCATGGTCGCGGTCTACATTCACTCGATGGTCGAGCTATTTTAAAAAACAGTGTCTACCAATGGCTCAAAGCAGGCCCTATGTCAGGTTACATTCTTGCCGTCACCCCTGCCCCCAATACGGCAGGTGGGTCATGTTTGGTACTACTCAGGCGAGACAAACACACATAACTTCGGCTATACTTGCATCTATGAAAATAATTACTCGATTTACCCTACTATGTTCTTTATCCCTAGGCTTAGCGTGGATGCAACTCGCACATGCTAATGATGATGTTTTACCACCACCTAAACATGCAGCAACAAGCGATGAACATGTTGCGACAGAACCAGAAGACCTAGAAAGTCCATCTAATTTAACTAAGACTTTGGCTCCGCCAACGCAGCATGATGGTGTGGATGTTCGCACCTATTTACGTGAGAATGATAGCGCACACATTACAGAGTATGCATCTCATGGGCATGTATTTCTTATCAAGGTTCAACCTCCAGGTGGGTTGCCCGCTTATTATTTAGAGGATGATAATGGTAATGGTAAATTTACCAAACGTTTACCCGGTGGTTACAAGCATATCAACCCACCAATGTGGGTTATCAAACGCTTTTAGACCGCTAACATATGCAACTTGCTAAACTTACCCTCATTACATCAGGTGATAGCAAGCCCAATGATGCATTGTTCTCCGTTTTCCATGCCGCACTTGCAGGCGGTGTTGAACAAATTATTCTGCGTGAAAAAAATATGGATTGCGCACGTTTATTGGCATTTGCATCACGTATGCGAGAGATTACCCATCAATATCAAGCCAAACTTCTTATTCATAGCCAAGCTGATATTGCAAAAGCAGTCAATGCCGATGGAATACATCTTGCAAGTAAGGATATAAACGACATTCCTGCCATGCGCGACTGGCTTGATATGCCAAATATGAGCCTATCCACCTCTTGTCATAATTTGGAAGAATTGCAGAAGTCTTATAAGTACGGCGCAGACTTTGCCATGTTATCCCCTGTCTTCCCCACACAAAGTCACCCTGATGCCCCCGCATTGGGCATTGATGCGTTTCAACAAATCGCCGAGGCATCGCCTTTGCCTGTCATTGCCTTGGGCGGCATCCATGCAAATAATCGTAAGCAATTACAAGGCTTTGCCATTGCCACAATTCGAGCTATTTTAGATGCCAAAGACCCTAAACAAGCTGCGCAAGCATTGCTGCCTGCGTAAAAGTCTTTAAGCTATCAGCATGACTTCTTCATCAACATTACACCAAACAGCAGCTATTTTAGTTATTGGCAATGAAGTTCTTTCAGGTCGCACCCGCGAAGCCAATGCTTATTTGGCTGCACAAAGCATGTTTAAGCGTGGTTGCAAGCTTAGTGAAATTGCCATTGTTCCCGACATCAAAGAAGATATTATTGATAGCCTAAATCGCTTGTGTCAACGCTACGATGCGGTCATCACATCCGGTGGCATTGGCCCTACCCATGATGACATCACCATGGATGCCATTGCTGAAAGTTTTAACGTTTCTTTGCTCGAACATGAGGACACTATTGCCAAACTACATGAGTATTATGGCGATGATATCAATGCAGGTCGCAGACGCATGGCTCGCTTGCCTGAAGGTGCTGCACCTATTATTTGTGAAAAATCATTTATGCCAGGTGCACACATTGGCAACGTTTATGTGCTGGCTGGCGTGCCAGACATCTTCGCATCACAACTGGAAAGCTTTCTTGATGATTTTGGTGGTAAACCCTATATTCGCCATGAAATTGAAGTGAATATTCCCGAAAGCCTTTTTGCCAGGGCACTAGAAGATATTCAGTCACAATTTCCTGATGTTGAAATTGGCTCATATCCAAGGCTTTGCGGCAAAAAAGCCTGCGGCAAGATTTGTCTCTCAGCACAAGATGAAACACGGCTTTATCATGCCAAAGAACAGGTCAATATCATGCTCAATAGCATTCCTTCTACTAAGCCTTAACTTTAGTTTTTTTTTATAAGTACGCATTGACACTTTCCTTTCTGACACCTACGATAGAATGAACTTTATGCAAACATTATCCATAAAAAGTCTGTTTCAATTTATCTGTCTGAGCTTAGCCGCAATCATTTTGTCTGCATGCAGCAGCGAGCCACAGCCATTACTCAAAGTAGGATTTAACCAATGGGTGGGCTATCAGCCATTAGTGTTAGCACGCGAGCTAAAATTTTATAATCAAAAGCAAATAAAACTCGCTGAATTACCATCTACAACTGACACATTGCAATTATTACATGCTGGTGAGCTTGATGCTGCCGCGCTTACATTGGATGAGACATTGCTAGCTATTGAACAGGGTACACCACTTTCGGTTATCCTTATATTTGATATTTCAGATGGTGCGGATGCTCTGATTGCACAAACAAACATCAAAACTTTACAAGAGCTTAAAGGCAAACGAATCGGTGTGGAAAGCACGGCAACGGGTAACATCATGTTTTATTCCATATTGAAACAGGCAAAGCTTGATGAAAAGGATATTCATATTGTTTATCTCACTGCGGATGAACATGTCTCAGCCTATAAAAATAACATCGTTGATGCTGTCATAACATTTGAACCATCAAGAACAAATTTATTGAACCAGGGCGGAAATGAACTGTTTACAAGCCGCATGATTCCCAACCTTATTGTTGATGTGTTGGCTGTGCGTACAGATCAACTACAAAAACAACATGCAAACATTCAATTACTGGTTGATGGTTATTATAAAGCCCGTCATCACATGAAAACAAATGCCAAGGATGCAATGCAGCGCATGGCACTTGGTTTGGGTATCACGCCAACAGAGCTACAAGATTCTTTTAAGGGTTTAAAGCTACCAAGCTTAACTGAAACCCAAGCTCTCTTTGCTGGAAATCCTTCCTTATTTGAAAAAAATGCTCATACCGTATCAAAAACACTTCAAAAAATGGGTTCCATCGACACAACACTAAACCTTACAACACTACAAAATAGTGCATTTTTGGATTCTCTCCAACCATGAACTTTTTAAAAAACCTCTCACTCAAGAGCCTCATTCCATTGCTGGTTCTCATACTTATGCTGCCATTTGGTATTATCGTTATCATCACATCCAATCTTGATGCAAAAAAACAACTTACAGCCACGCATCTGCAGATTTTTCAGGAAAGCTTTTCTCACTTAGCTATTGAACTCAACCATTATGGTGAAAAGCACGATAATGAGGCCATACAACGCACTCTTTCACTGGCGGGTGTAAATAGATCATATACCCATTTATCCTTAATCAATGAACAGTGCATCGTCATCTCTTCGACGCGTTTTGAGTGGGTTGGACTCAACGCCAAGAAGATTATAAAAGGCTTTGATGCAAAGATTGCCGACACCGTTATCAAGGGTGGTAAACGCCAATTCGTTCCCAATAACAAAGCTGGTAATATCTATGCCTATTACCCCATAGTAACACATCAGCATAATCAAGTTCACAACAAAAAAAACCACAAGTATGCTGTATTATACAGTGTCTATGATTATAATGAACAAGTCCAAGCGCTAGAGAGAAATCAACAACACAAGCTCATCATCTTTATCATCGGCTTAATTCTTACCTCTATGATCCTTATCCTTGTGCTACGACAATGGCTGCACAAACCTTTAAAAGAAATTCTACATTTTATCGATAACATTCAATTGCACGGCGAAACTAGCAAACTAACAGTAAAAGGCAGTCGTGATATGATTCACCTAGCCGATACGCTATCCAATATGAACCTCTCACTACAGGCATCTCAAACTGAATTGTCGCATACCTATTCATTGCTTGAAAACCTACTTAACTCTGTTCCAGACCTCATTTTCTATAAAGATAACAAAGGGGTTTATCTTGGTTGTAATCAGGCCTTCTGCGACTCTGTAGGCAAAGAATCAGAAAAAGATATTATTGGTACCACCGACTTTGACTTGTTTGATAAAGAGTTAGCTGAGTTTTTTCGCCAAAAAGATCAATCCATGCTTCGCAAAGGCAAGGAGCAGCGCAATGAAGAATGGGTAACATACCCCAATGGTCAGAAGGTGTTGCTTGATACGTTAAAAACACCCTATTACAGCAAAGATAAAGATGTGATTGGTGTGATTGCCATATCCCGTGATATTACTGCCACAAAGGAATTGGAAGAACAATTTAATCAAGCACAAAAAATGGAAGCCGTTGGCACACTGGTTGGTGGCATCGCACATGATTTCAATAATGTCTTGGCAGGCATCACGGGCAACTTATATCTTGCTAAGAAAAAACTTATTGATAAGCCCGATGCCACAAAAAATCTTGTCAATATAGAAACCCTTTCTTTGCGTGCTGCTGAGATGATTAAGCAGCTACTTACCTTTGCCCGTAAAGACACGGTACGCATACAAAAGCTATCTCTCACCTCTTTTATCAAAGAAGCTATAAAACTGCTTCATACATCTATACCTGAAAATATTACGTTTAAAGAGAATATTTGCTCAGACCCTTTGCTTATAAATGGTGATGCAACTCAACTTCAACAAGTACTTATGAATCTGATTAATAATGCCCGCGATGCCGTTGCAGACATTGATCAACCGAAAATCACCATTACCGTTAAATCATTTCAGCCAGATAGCGAGTTTCTCGAATATCATCCTGAAACAAGTAATCAGTCTTATGCACATATCAGTATCAAAGATAATGGTTGTGGCATGCCCAAAGATATACTTGAGCATATTCTTGAACCATTTTTCACCACCAAAGAACAAGGCAAGGGTACGGGGCTGGGTCTATCCATGGTGTTTGGCGCTATCAAAACACACCACGGCATCTTGGATATTCAAAGTATTGAAGGCGATGGATCAACCTTCCATATCTATATTCCAAAGCTTCAAGAAAAAGAATTTATAGAAACTATTTCTAAAGATATAAGCAAACCCAAAGCTCATGGTGAATTAATTTTATTGGTTGATGATGAACAATATGTTCGCGAGACAACCGCTGAAGTATTGCAAGCATTTGGCTACAAGGTATTACAAGCAGAAGATGGTCTACAAGCTATTGATGTATTTCAAAAACATCAGCACGATATTGATATTGTCATACTGGATGTTGTGATGCCCAAACTAGGCGGCGTTGAGGCCGCGGCAAATATCAGAATGATCAATGCCAACATCCCAATCATCTTTGTAACGGGCTATGATAAAGAGCAAATGCTTAACCTTGATGATCAAACATCCAACAGCGTTATTCTTGGCAAGCCAATTCAGTTCGATGAACTACATCATATCATCAGTGACAAAATAAACTTAAAGAACAACTAAAAAGAAACCTCGTTATGTTAAATACATTCAGTCTGTTATATCCAAAATAGGTATCATCTGCATAGGCTCAATCGGTGCATCGGACAAGCGTTTTTGCACTGCAATCTCATCACAATCACCAAATTTTTTACAATGTACACATACCGTCCAAATTTTATGTGGTAGGCTTTCTTTGGGCACCACTGCATAACCCATACTGATAAAAAAGTAGTCCACATAGGTTAAAGCAAAAACTTGAGCAACATGTAATTGTGCAGCCATTTTTTCACAGCCTTCAACGAGCAAGTGTCCAATACGTTTGCCTTGATAGTCAGGACTCACCACCAATGAACGAATCTCCGCGATATTTGAGCCATAAATATGCAATGCCGCAGTACCAATCAGTACACCATCATACTCCGCAACCATAAATTCTTGTAAATGCTGATACACATCATCTTTGTCGCGCGTTAAAATTACGTCTTTTTTCGCATAAGGCGTAAGCAAGGCATGTATCGCATCCACATCACCCGTTTCTGCAGCACGCACAAGAATACGGTGTGTCACTGACATCCCTCATACAACATCTGACCTTTATGTAACATTTGTTTGGCATGCTCAAGGCTTTCTGCATCCACACCACCTAGCATACGGGCAATTTCCGCTGCTCTTTCATGAGATGGTAATATAGCCAAATCAGTAATGGTTCGATCTTCGCGTTGCGTTTTTAAAATACTAATTTGATGCTGCGCACACGATGCTACCTGCGGCAAATGCGAAACCACAAAGACCTGTCGCTCTTTGCTCATCGCTGCCAATAATTCACCCACACACCAAGCTGTTTCTCCGCCAATACCCACATCGACTTCATCAAAAACAGCAATTGCAGGTGCATGAATAAATGCGCCGCAAGCCTTCAGAGATAAAACCAAACGTGATAATTCACCACCTGATGCCACTTGCGCCAAAGGACGGAACGGTTCGCCAGGGTTGCTGGAAAGCATAAATATCATGTTATCCCAACCAGAAGCATGCCATGCATTGCTTTGTTCTTGCAAACAAACAAGCTCAACCTTCACTTGCATACCCGCCATGCCCAAACGATCCAAATAGGGGCACAATGCGGCGACCAAATCAGCAATTGCCTGTGCTCGCAAATCACTTAACACCTTGGCTTTGGCACAATAATCCTGCTCTGCTTTACTTACATTTTCATTTAAAGCCGCTTCATCCCATTCGGCTGTGTCCAATAAAGAAAGGCGTTGTTGCCAATCATCCATCAATGCCAATAAACCGGCTTCATCACAATCATGCCTACGCATCGCTTCACGTAATACTGCCAAACGATCTTCATCTGTTTGCAAGGATTCCATATCCAGAGCCACGTCCTGTGCATCGTTTAAATACGGTGGTATTTCACTCAACAAGGCATCCACCTGCGCCAATAAGTCCGATGCTAATTCCAAACCCTTATGATAAGCAGTCAACGGTTCAATCGTATGGGAAGCTTGTGCTAAAAGGCTACGCACATTGCCTTCATCACCTTCATCAAGAAGCATCAATGCCTGCGCTCCAGCCTGCTGGATTTGCGCTACATTTTGTCCCGCTTCCACTTGCGATATAAGACTTTGTTCCAAGCCTATTTGAATATCCAAGGCACTCAATTTTTCAAGCTCAGCACGCATCCATGTTGCTTGCCCCGCACTCTCGCCTTGCTGATTTTGCAAATGATGCAACTGCTTACGTGCCTGTTGCAATGTCTCGAACGCAGATTTCACATCGTGCAATACACCTGTATCCACACGTGAATCCACCAACTGCTGTTGAAATTCAGCTTGCATAAGACCTTGATGCTCATGTTGGCCGTGCAAATCAAGACAAATTGCGCCGAGTTGTTGCAATATTTTTAAAGGCACAGGCACACCATTCAACCATGCCCGTGAACGACCATCAGCATTAATCACACGTCGCAAAAGCAATGGTTCATCAACATCCATATCTTGCTCTGCCAATAAATCTTGCAAGCGTTTATCATTATTTTCAATCACCGCATTTAATTCAGCTCGTTCCGCACCATGGCGCACCCAATCCGCACTAGCTCGTGCCCCAAATACGGCGCTAAGCGCATCCACCAATAAGGATTTACCTGCGCCAGTTTCACCCGTAAACACCGTCATGCCCGAAGAAAATTCCAGCCGAACATCTTCCATCAAGCCAAATTGGCGAACTTTTAATTCTGTTAGCATGGAGCGCCTGTCTTAATGATCATCATGCCCCGCCCAGTGCAATTTACTGCGCAAGGTGTCGAAATAATGGCGCTCTGGAACATAAATCAAACAAACCCGACCTGCTTTCTCAATGGTTACTGAGTCGCCCTGCAATAAATTTATGTGTTCTTGTCCATCAAGGCTTAAAGCCGATGGTTGTGGGCTGTTTAACAAACTCAATTTTAGAATATCATCCGCTGGCACAACCACAGGGCGATTGGACAAGGTATGCGGACACAAAGGCACCACGCTCATTGCCTCAACTTCAGGGTGTACAATCGGACCACCTGCCGACAGCGCATAAGCTGTAGAGCCTGCAGGTGTTGCGATAACCAAGCCATCAGCACGGGTACGAAACATCAACTGATCACGAAAATGAAGTTCGAATTCAATCGGGCGAGGGTGAGACTGACGTTGCAAGACCACATCATTCATAGCGATGCCACGTTTTAACAGTTTTCCATCACGCCAACTTTCGGCCTGCAAGGCAAAGTGCTCTTTGGTTTTATAATGACCCGATAAAACTTCTGCAACCACATCAAACATGCTACCCACAGGGGTATCGGTTAAAAAACCCAATCGTCCCAAATTAATGCCCAAAATCGGAACATTTGATCCCACCAAATATCGCCCTGCACGCAATAGCGCTCCATCACCACCCAAAACAATCAGTAATTCCGCACGTCTAGCAAGCTCAGCCATAGACACAGCTTCACCATATGATTCCGCCTGATTTTCATCACACAAAACTTCACAGCCTCGTTTTAATAACCATGCAGTTAGCTCATCAGCAATCGCACTGGCACTGCTGTCATTGGGCTTAGTCGTAATGCCAATGCTATGCATAATTTTTGCTTTCATGGCGCTGTTTTTTTCCAATTTGTGGGCTGTTTATGGCACTGAAAACACTGATCTGCCTTAGTATGCCCCTTAGGCTGAGGTTTCACACCATCCACACCATGACATGCCATACATTCAGCCCGTGATGTCACTTGCATATGTGTTTGATCCGAGGGTACTGGCTTGGTTGTCCGGTCACTTGTGCCCAGCACTAACAATAAAATGACTGCCGCTACAATGACAAAAAATACCATATCTTTTTTCCCAGGTTGCCATTTTTGCTTGGCTTCAGACTCTGCCATATGCACCTCACTTCTATAAATCTCTATCAGCGCTACGCTATACCCGTATATGGTTTGATGTCACCATGCCAAAGTATAAAATAAGCCATATTTACACTACGTGTTTAATTTTTCATATTCAGCTATCATACGCAATATATTTATTAATGGAGGATTTTATGAAAATCTTACAAGATCATAAACTCACGCTAATCGCAGGTTTTGTTTTAGCTGCAATTATTGTGGCTATCGCTGCTGCTACAGGTGGCAACGTACCTAGTATTTTTGATGGCGTACGCTGGTTACACGTACTTTCTGGCATCCTATGGATTGGCTTGTTGTACTATTTTAACTTTGTACAAGTACCATCTATGGGCGGCTTCTCTGCCGATTCAAAAGCAGAACTATTCAAAGAAGGCAGCATTGTTCGCCGTGCTTTGCACTGGTTCCGTATGGGTGCAAATCTAACCTTGCTTTTCGGTATCATCCTGTACATTCAACTGGGCGCAAGTGCTGGTTGGGATATTCGTATCGGTGCATTATTTGGTGCGATTATGTGGTTTAATGTGAACTTTATTATCTGGCCAAACCAAAAGAAGATTATTGGTATGGTTGACGCTACTGCCGATGAAAAAGCAGCTGCTGGTAAAAAAGCATTGATAGCATCACGCATCAACACATTGCTTTCAATTCCAATGGTATTGTTGATGATTGCATCAGCTCACTTTCGGATGTTCTCTTAATACTTAAAGCGCTTTAAAATAATCTATATCAAGAAAAAGGGAGCCTATTGGCTCCCTTTTTTATAACTGTTCAAGAATAATTGCCCTAACATGGTTATGTTGCACGTGGTAGGTAAATGCTTGATACAAGTTTGGTTCCGACTCTAGTTCAATATATTCGCAAAGCGGAGCAAACAGCTATCAAGGAAAAGGCACTCCCATAGAATGCTTAGAGGCCGAACACAGGGGAATAGCACAACTAAGAATCAAGTAATCGACCCATTACGCGTTCCATACCTAAGCGATGTAGTGCTTCAGCAAAGCTAGGCTCTTGGTTTGATAATTCAGTAATCACATTCATTGGGAAAACAACCGCCTTTACATCATCCATGGCAATCACATTGGCAATAGGTAAGCTTAACCCGGATATCGACACCTCACCAACAATAGCTCCCTTCTGCAACATCGCAATCAACTCTCCAACGCTGTTTTCTATACGTACTGCGCCATCCAACAATAAAAAGAGATGTTCATTCGGCTCATTCTCTTTCACTAGAAAGTCACCATTTTGATAGCTTACTTTTCGAGCAATTTTGGATAGTTTTTTTATAGAATCATTCGCTAAAATCATAAATAATGGATGACTTGATAATTGTTTATACATTGCAATACCTCTATCTAATACCTTAAAATTTTCGCATCATACACATTTCAAACACTTCCTAAAGTCCATCTTTTTTAGCTGCTTGAGACACCTTCCAAGGATTCCATGGATCATGATAAGAAGCGCGATTAAAAAATTCGGATAAATAAGCATACGTTCGAACCACACGTAAATATACACCTATATAAAACGGCATAAGTGGGAGAAACCATAATAAGGCATAATGATTTCTATGTAACGTCTCTTCACTTAAAATCATTGCAATCGTATAGGCAATCACATTAGTGATAAAATATAGAATATAATTAATAATCACAATACGCCCCAGAAACTCAGAATCCATAAACACAATTTGGAACACATAAATCCACCATAAAATATTTAAAAAAACATTTGAAAAAATATTTTCTGCAACCGCAGTAAAGTCTAACACTCTGAAATTCTTCGATGCCTTTAAAATACCTGAATGTTTACGTCCCCTAAAACGTATAATTGAGCGATCCCAACGAACGCGTTGTTTAGCCAGTTTACGTGGTGTATCAGGTACATGGGTATAACACACAGCTGTAGGTTCATGGTAAATACGCCAGCCTAAATTCCTAAATTTAAGGGTAATATCGCCATCAAGCCCCGGTCCGACATCCCAACCATTCAATTCGCGCAAAACATCTGTTCTAAATGCTCCAAAAGCTCCTGAAACAATACGTAACATACCTAACATAGAAGCGATTGTTCGTCCAACAGAAATCCCTTTCATGTACTCAATAGCTTGGAGACGCGTTGTGATCGAATCTGTGTCATTACGAACACGTACATCGCCACCAACCATGCCAATACTTGGATCAACAAAAAATGGTAATATAATCCGTTCAATCGCATCATTATTTAGATGAGCATCCGCATCCAAATGTATGATAAAGCGCCCTCGCGCATAATATAGTGCTGTATTCGCTGCAGAAGCCTTGCCGCCACTTTCCTCATTGCGAATAAAATGATCAATGAGTCCTTTCTTTTTTAAATGATTACATACAAATGGTGTATTATCATCTGAACCATCATCAACGATGATCAGTTCTATATTGGAGTATGTTTGATGCTGCATAGACTCAGCAAGGCGTGGTATATGCTTTCCCTCATTTTTACCCGGCACAAGCACAGAGACTAAAGGTCGATCATGAAAAAGTTCTGTCCGCGCAACTCTGTTTCGCTTCCTCCGTATACCACGCATAGGTATATAAACAAACAAGATCAGAAAATCCAACAAAACATAGCGCGGAAGGTCAATCACAATAAAAGACCAAAAGTAATGCAAAATCCGTTCTGAATCTAAATAATATACAAAATGCAGAAAGGATTGAATTTGCGGAAAGCTATCAAGAAACATAGTCTATGAAGATAAACTCAACGCCAATTGATTCATGTTTAACTCATTATTCACAGGAATTACCTTACCCATAGCGTTTGATGGAATAGATAATGACTGCTCAAAAATATGTTCAATATTTTCCATTAATCGTTCTAACACCAAATGAGCGCCCTCTTCATTTGTTTCAGTCAGTAAAATAGTTACAGCGGATCGACCTACAACCGTTAAAATATCAGACTTTCTTAATGTTTCCACAAAGGCATTTACAAGATCTTTATAAAATCCAAGTCCGCGTTCACCAAGTTCAACCAAAGCATCAGCCAAACCTTTAATATCAATAACGAGAACACAACTGGTGGATATTGCATATCGTTCCACACGTGATTTTTCAAGTACTATAACACGCTGAAAGCCTGCATTGTCCATAAAATCCAGATTTTCCTTCAATAACTTCGTAAATAATTGCTCTTGGCCAAATAGAGCAACATTCGCACCCAATGCAGATATTTTATAGGCATAAACCGTACGTTGAATTTGATCTTCAGGATTCGTACGCCGACCACAGCGATAGCATTTCGTAGTCGGCACAGGTTCTGCAAACACATGCTGACAATCATTACATGAAAAAACTAATGACGGTTTATCATAATCTACGCCTATATGCTTTAAGCCTTGCTGGCATTTGGGACACACCAAAATATCACCTGTTCTAAAATCTTGCATAGCCGCAGCATGACCACAACGAAAGTGATGAACCAACTCATCACTTTTTATATTCGCAGACTTACAGTCAGGGCATGTTTCCATAAAATTTAAAAATGCAGATTCACAATGCGTACAATGGTAAGCTTTAGAAATAAAGCGTCCTTCAAGCAGATGTTGATTTTTCAACAATTCGAGCATTTTCCAAATGCTCTCATCCACAGAGTCAAAAAACTGCTCCAGCATGGGGTAACTATGTCCAGTTAACAATTCTGGCGTCATTATCGGAACTTGCTCTATGTGTTTGCGTGATGAAATAAACCGTAAAATTCGTAGTGAAATTTGTTGCTGCCCTAATATAGATGTAATTTTTTGCTGATAGCTCTGTGTGGCAACAATCTTATTAATTAGTTCTTCCTGTTCTTCACTAATAGGAAAAGATGTTTCATTCGTATGACTAACGGCATCTACAGCAGCCGATAAAATAGTATCTTGTTGTGCAACACCAGCCCCTAAAACAACAGGTTTTAAATAAATTTTAGTGTTCGGGTGACTGCGTATGAATCTTAACATTTCAATCGCCGAATCTTTATCATCTCCATCAAGCACAAAGAAATAGCTATCTATTGCTTTCTGCGTATCTAGTTCCTCAATCGTGCAAACTTCACCGCCATCTGCCACAATCTTATCTGGATTTTGACTTAACAATAAAAATGATGTCACCGCCATCCTCTCACCTCAACTTCCACCTCATTGAATGCTCTCCAATGATTCAAATCTTCAGATTCTAATGGCTCAATTGTTGCTAAAACACGTGTTCTTTCTGGCAGGTAATGCGCGCTATCACGAATAGGAAATGGAATCGCTGTTGATTGTATTTTACTTATAAATCCTTTCCCTACGCTTCCATCAGGAAAATACACATCTACCTTTTCATTCAGAGTTAGCGAGTCATAATAATCATTATTCAATGTCATTATAAGGCTAACAGGCGCATTATCCTTGATAAAATCCATGACAGGTTCTGTACGTTGCAATACCTCAAAAGGTGCATGGTTTATTGCAATAATAGTGCCATCTGCGGGTGCGCGTACAAATTCATCACTGCAACCATTATGGTGAACACCAAGTCCAGAAAGGCGTTTAATCTCTTTGTTTCGCACAGCTATTTGCTGGTTTAATAGCTTTATATCGCCCTGTAATGCAAGCAATTTATCTTGCAATGCTTGCAATTTAATACCTTGCTCTGAATACAATTCCATCGAACGCCTATATCGAAGTCGTTTCAAATCATTGTTTTTTAGTTTCATTTGTTGTTTTAAAGCGTCCCTTTTCACTCTATCAAGTGAATTCTTTCCCTTTAATGCCAAAACAATTCCAACACCATCGCCCTGACGACAATCATTGGGTGAATCAACCCGCATTAAAAGTCGACCTTTTTTTACATGTTCGCCTACAGATACTGGTATTTTTAGAATTCGCCCACCACGTACTGATGCTACAACCACGTGGTTTACTTGAACTAACCCACGCTGAATAAAATAAAACCGCATATATACAAAATAATAAATAGCATATAAAATAATAAACCCAACGATGGCAAAGTAAATCCACTGCGTAAATTTACTGCGCCAAGTTCGTGCTGGCGCTTTACTATCTCCAAATTGGGTTATAGCGCTTTTGGGATGCCGTAATTTCATTTCTTACTCATTGTTAAGCTTTGATTTACAAGTTTTAATGGAATATTTTTTTTATCCGTTAGGTTGAGATAGCGATGCATGGAATGTATTGCAAAATGTCGAATACCCGTTTGTGTTCTAATTTCTTTAATCACATTCTCAAGCTCAAGTTCAGAGCGATAATCAGCAACCCGCAGAGCCACAACAATCCTTGCATCGGCAACAGCCTTTCTCACTTCTGATAGACGTCTAATAATGGTGGCTGCTTTATCTGTTCCATAACTCATCATATAAAGCGAACCTGTATAACGAGCAATTCGGCGGTATGCATCAGCATCCCAATACACAGGCAATGAAATTGATATACGCAACTTTGGAAAATGCTGGTGAACATGCTCTACTAAATGCTCTAAAGCCACTGGTGCCTGCTTTTTGAATTTTCCTTTATAACGGGCGAGTGCTTGTGGCTCAATATCAAAATGCACAGTTCCCAAACCCATGTGAACCAACTTTATTTGCGCTGCTTGCTCTTTATGAGAAAATAGATGAACCCATGCGGCGATTTTCTTTACAGCATCTGAATAATTCTTCTTCTCAAGCCAATCATTATTTGAAAACACGGGTTCAACACGAACATGCTTCCTTCTAGCTTGATCTAAAAAAGACTTAAACCTTTCTTTATTTACAGATTTTCCAGCTGATATAAGCGCAGTAGAAATTTGTTTAGCCTGGAAAAAAGAAAGTAAAAAGTCATTACTATGACTATTAAAGGCTTTTGACCAAATATAAATGCCTCGGCTTCCGGAACGACCTCGGTAGCCCTCGCCTATCATAGGGGCGATACTGATATAGCGAGGCGAATATAACAGTTTTGCATAACTCAATATTTCTGAAGCTCTGCGATAAAGCAGGTTATTGGCTCGTTCCAGTTCAATCGCTGCATTTATCGCCGTAACAGCTCTTTCAGCAGCTGCAACACGATCCACACTTAAAGCATCAAATTTCTCATGCACCAAGGAACGACGCAAACGCTCTGTAGAACGTAAATAGCGATACCACTGCCTCAACACTAGTTCTCGTGTTTCAAGGAATTTCTTATAAGCATGCCGAGCATTTCGTTTTCGAAGCATGCGTTCATCTTCATGCACCGTCTTACTTTTCGCTATATAAGAAGCGGTACTCGCTTTTTTATCTTCAAACAGAGGAACTTTGAAGTATGCACCTGCAGCAGGACCATGCTGTTTAAAGCCACTGCCAGTTGCTTCATAACGAAGATAAAACCTTAACCTCGTCTCCCGTTCATTTTCTTTTTTCTGACTGATAATTTCAGCATCTAGATCTTCTAATTGATCAATCCGTTTATCAACATCAATAGCCTCAATAATCGCTGTTATATCCACATCGAGCAAAGGCATCATATTCGGAAATTCGAGATCGCGCCTCAAAAAGTTAAATAGTCTTGGTTGAATATTCGATAAATCGCTACTAGCAACCTGTAACTCTTGCTCAACCTCAAGCATATCTTCAAGATATATCTCACCATTCAAATAAGCATCTCGACTAGTTGATAATAACAATCGCAGCAACTCTGTTTTTAATCGTAATAATTTCGCCTTCTCTGGTAAAAATGCGTCAGGTATTTTATCAGCGCGGCATTGATTAAGCCGATTTTCATATTCCATTTTGGCACGCAAATCTGCCCTATCTGCTCGAAGATCAAACCACCTTCCCTTGCCCTTATTTTCTCTCACACCACCATTCAATACATCCCAACCAAGACCGATATAAGCCGACTTACGAGCATTCGTTAATGCGCCACTATTCGTCTGATCTAAACCACTACGGACACCACCTTCCAAATCCAACCCAATATCATTCGCAGATGCTTGAGCATCCTCACGCAATGCTTGACCATCTTCAAAGTGCGTTCCAATACCATCACAAGAAAGTGAGAATAAATTGTCAATTTCTACCTTGGATACGCGCTCGGGCTCATGCATGTCCGATAAATTTCTATCCGTGCGCTGTAATAAAGCCCAAAATGCCTCTGTATTTGAGTCCGACAATGCTGTCGCTAATATTAACTCTCTAGCATCTGCCCGAACTTGAATAGAAAAACTAGCTAGACACAATAATAAAATATAAAGCAATGATAATAATTTAACCTTTAAGTGCATATTATTTATCACGCTTCTCATAGAATGATTTCAAGCCTGACTTAAGCAAATCTTGCAAAGACTGAAATCTAGATTGCAACTCAATACTTTTATCATAATCCAATGCATATTTATAATGCTTCAATGCCGCTTTTAAATGTAATTCAGCAAGCTTTTCATGGGCAACAGTCGAACTAGGATATTTTTCCAAATACACATTCATTTCATCTATCGCCATTTGATCATTACCCAACGCGCTATAAATAGTAGCAAGATTAGCATGCGGCTCAGCTAGACTCGGACGCAATACAGAAATATGTTGATAGGTTTCAATTGCTTTATGCAACATATTTGCGTGCGCATACTCCGCTCCGAGAGCAAATAACGCTTTAGAATCTCGAGCATGTTCATCTATCCACAACTCAAGCACCTGTATAGCATCAATATGCCTATTCTGGGCAATCAAACGCTGTGCTTCACTGGGAACCTCAGCGAATGCCGGCCTAAAGAAACACAAAAAAGAAACCAATAGAAAAATACTTCTCAGAGGAAAATTTTTCTCGAAAGAAAAATATCTATAGAATAAGAAATCAGTTCCAGAGGAGTTTTCCATTGTTATTCCCTTATTCATTTTTTCAAATACAAAGCATGTAAATTTAATTTGTAAAAAAAATCTTAGGTCTGCGATTCAAATGGTTAAATATCTTTTTGTCAAGTTATGGCTTCAACCTCGCGTCCGGCATTAAGTTATCCTGAAGCCTTAAGAAACCCCGCAAGTGTAGTAGTTTAGAGCTTATCAAGAGTGCAAAACGAAATTCACAGTGAAAGCGTCCAACACCCAATTTTCGTAGCAAGTCAAGCTAAGTCCGACGGACTCCTAGAGTCCCGTATTGCTATTTTAATACATCCGTTGGGCAGAAAAATCTGCGAGGTTTTTAAGTAGCTTTAATAGTTCCTTGTCTCCCGACTCGGGAAGCAAAGCTTTGGCACGCTCAGCATAATCTTTGGCACGTTGCATGGCATATTCAGCACCTTGATGTTGATGGACTTTGCTGCGAACCCAGTCACGATCATCACCTTCATAACCATCACGCTCAGCAATATCTTCAACACGTTTGCTTAGTTCATCATCACCTTGCATGGCATGAATCAATGGCAGTGTGATTTTACCTTCTTCCAAATCATGCCCAACAGGCTTGCCCGCTTCTTCGGCTTCAGCGAGATAATCCAGCGCATCATCCATCAATTGAAATGCCACGCCCAAACACATGCCATATTCAGACATTTTGCTTACAGTATCTTCATCTTGTTCAGACACATGCGCTCCAACTTCGGCTGCCGCAGCAAATAAAACGGCTGTTTTACGTTCAATAACTTCTAAGCATTCTTCTTCGCTCATCTCTAAGTGAAAAGTTCGGGATAGCTGTAAGACTTCGCCTTCTGCCAATGCGTTGGTGACATCAGACATGAGTGACAACATCGCCATGTCCTTATCAGCCACCATCATTTGAAAAGCACGAGAAAACAGATAATCACCCACCAAAACACTGGCTTGATTGCCCCAAACACCATTGGCGGAGGGGTTGCCACGGCGTAAATCAGATGAATCTACAACATCATCATGCAATAGTGATGCTGTATGAATAAATTCAATGACAACCGACATGGAAATATGACGTTCGCCCGAATAACGAAATAACTTCGCAATCAACAAACAAAGCAATGGACGCAGGCGCTTACCACCACTCCCGACAATATAATGTCCGATAGCTGGAATCATCATAATATCAGATTTTAAATTGTCATGGATGCAAGCATTGACCTTTGCCATATCATCTTGGCATAGGCTAATGGCTTGCAGAAGGGGATTATCAGTTGCTTGATTCACAATAGCCGACATCGTAAGCAAGGCATTGATAGCGTCAAGCTTCATTGTTTTTTCATGTTCAGCGTACTAACGTTTGCCACATGTTGTGGATAAATTCAAAACGCGTACAGTGGCAAAAGGCTTGTTCTAAGTCATTGCTTGTGATGTTTATTGCACAACTTTTGCTTTCTGCGACATGCGTTTCTACTGCCAATGCATCTTCAACGCACCTCGATGTTGCAAGCACTTCTGTAGCAGCACATTGCCATCAACATATGCAAACTATGAATACGTCGCATCATTCCATGCCGCCATGTGGACATTGTGATACCTCAGGTATGGGCTTGTCTGCGCAAGTTGTTCATCATGTCGATATGGTACCCGTATTGTTGGCAGTGATTGCTTTGCCAGAATTTTCTGAATATTCAAATGCTGCAATGACAGCCCAAATTGAATATACATCTCCACCCAATAGCGCGTCTCTTCTTTACCAAACCAGCCAACGTATTTTAATTTAAGTCAAACCTTCTGTTAAAGCTGCGATTCTTCGGAATCGGGGTGTAGCTGTCTTATGGACTGCTGCGAATCTTTTTCAGGAGGCTTTTCATGCCTTTGTACCAAAAAATTGTTTTATGCTTTACATTATTATTCATTTCACACACAGCTTCGGCTGAATTATTAACGTTAAAACAAGCTGAAAGCCTTGCGCTGCAACATAACCCTGCTTTAGCTGCGACAAAGCAGCAGGCAGAAGCTATGGCTACTATGCCTGCACAAGCAGCTAGTCTGGCTGACCCGAAGTTATCATTCAAAGCCTTAAACTTACCTGTCGATAGTTTTTCGACGACTCAAGAAAACATGACGCAATTGCAACTGGGGCTATCACAGGCTTTGCCATTTCCAGGCAAATTAGGCTTAAAATCAGATATTGCTGAACATATGGCGCGTGCGGCACAACACAGCAGTCAAGAATTTCGTTTGTTGCTATTGCGTAATACCCGCATCCATTGGTGGAACCTGGCATATTTGGATCAAGCCTTAAGCATTGTACGCAGTAATCAGCAATTGTTGCGCCGCTTGGTACGCATTGCTGAAACCAAATATAAAACGGGTAAAGGCTTGCAACAAGATGTGTTGTTGGCGCAATTAGAGCTATCCAAGCTGCTGGAAAAGGAATTGCATTTGCAGGGCATTCGTAAGCGCGAAGCAGCCAGACTTTATGCATTGATAGGTAGCCCTACGGGTATCACCATGACATTGCCAAAGCTGGAACCGAAATATATATCGAAGCAAAATATTGATGTGGTCATGCTGAAAAATGAGGTACGACACACTCGCCCGATGTTGCTCGCAATGGATGAGAAGGTTCAGGCATCGGCTGCTAGAATTGCGCTTGCTGACAAAGGTTATTATCCCGATTTTAATTTGGGGGCAGCATATGGCTTTCGCCAAGGTGTAAATCCTGCCAACAAACAATCAAGACCAGATTTTACCTCTGTGATGCTCACCATGAGCCTGCCTATTTATACGGATCATAAGCAAGATAAACGCGTTGCACAACGCAAAGCCGAAAAAGCGCGCGCACAATTTTCTTGGCAAGATGCTGTTGATCAAGTTGAGGCTGATATTGATGCAGCCGCTTCGGATTTGCGCATTGCTCGCTCTCAAGTGGCGTTGTTTGAACAAGGTATCTTGCCACAAGCTCGGCAGACCACGGCATCCATGTTGGCTGGCTATCAGGTTAATAAGGTGGATTTCTTGAACCTTGTACGCGCTCAACTCAGTGAATTCAATACAGACATGCGTTATTGGAAACAAATATCCCTCGTCCATCAAGCCGAAGCGCGTTTAGCGGCTGCAGCAGGAAAAGATAATCTATACAAGGATGACAATCATGAATAAACATATTTTATTGGCAGTCGGTGCATTAGCACTGGGTCTAGCTGGTGGTTATTTTATATCCAACTCTCAACAAGACATGCAAACATCGAAGCCTACATCATCAGAAAGTCAAATGTCAGCAAGTCAGGGCGATGGTCCATGTGCGGGTGGTGCACAACCATTAACATGGCGAAACCCCATGAATCCATCGGTTACCAGTCCAACCTTTCAAAAGGATTCTATGGGTATGGATTATATTGCAGTCTGTGCAGATGATGGTGCCGCCAGTGATGCTCCTGCAGGCACGGTGAAAATTAATCCGACGGTTACGCAGGATATGGGCGTGCGCACGAGTAAAGCCGCACGTAAAGATTTATCACATACCATTACAACGGTTGGACGCATTACAATTGATGAAACAAAGCTGGTGACATTGCATCCCAAGGTAGAAGGCTGGGTAGATAAATTATTCATTGATAAAACAGGCGAAGATATCCAGTTGAACACCATGCTATTGTCTTTTTATTCACCGGAATTGGTGGCAACACAAGAAGAGTATTTATTGGCATTAAGCAATTGGCAGCAACTTAAAGATAGCCCTTATGCGGATATTCGTGATGGTGCCAAACGTTTGCTTGATTCTTCTATGGATCGTTTGCGCTTCTTTGATGTTGCTGAACATCAAATCCGAGCTTTGCAGAAAACCCATCATGTGCGTAAAAGTATGCATATTCATGCACCTGCAGCAGGTGTGGTGACCAAAATTAATGTGCGAGAAGGTGCGCATGTCACACCACAAACAGAGTTGTATCAAATTGCCGATTTATCGCGTGTTTGGGTATTGGCGGATGTCTATGAACATGAAATTGCATGGGTAAAAACAGGGGATGAGGCTCAAATAAGCATTGCATCACTGCCTGGGCGTATATTTACAGGTAAGATTACCTATATTTACCCCTATCTTGATCCTAAAACACGCACCAATAAAGTACGTATTGAATTTGATAACCGTAATGGCCTGCTCAAGCCAGACATGTTTGCCGATGTCACTATTTCCAGTCATCGCAGCAAACCTGGTCTGTTTATACCCAGAGAATCGGTGCTGATTACAGGTAAACAAGCGCATGTATTCATTCAAACCAAGCCAGGGCATTTTGAACCACGGACTGTTGTAACTGGGGTAGCTGTGGATGGTCTTATTGAAATTCTAAAAGGTGTGAATGAGGGCGAGAATGTCGTCAGTAGCGGTCAGTTTCTGATTGATTCGGAATCATCCATTCGTGAAGCCGCTGCCAAAATGGTTGCGCCAAAGAAAGCTGAGACACCAGCATCCATGAAAGACATGAACATGAAAGACATGAACATGAAAGGCATGAATATGGAGTCAGCACAATGATTGCCAAAATTATTGATGCAAGTTTACGCAATAAGTTAATCATTCTTATTTTTACTGGCTTACTGATAGCGACAGGCGGTTTTGCTGTTAAAAATATCTCACTGGATGCGATTCCTGATTTATCGGATGTGCAGGTCATTGTATTTACCAAGTATAATGGTCAGGCACCACAAGTAGTGGAAGATCAAGTCACCTATCCATTAACCACTTCAATGCTGGCTGTACCGCATTCCAAAGTAGTTCGTGGCTATTCATTTTTTGGTTTTTCCGTGGTGTATGTCATCTTTGAAGATGGTACAGATATGTATTGGGCACGTTCACGGGTATTGGAGTACCTCAATTATGTCTCGGGGCGTTTGCCTGCTGGAGTGAATCCATCACTTGGACCTGATGCGACAGGTGTGGGTTGGGTGTATGAATATGCCTTGGTGGATAAGAGTGGTAAGCATGATTTGGCTGAATTGCGCTCGATTCAGGATTGGTATATGCGCTATGCCTTACAGACGGTCAACGGCGTATCGGAAGTGGCTTCGATGGGTGGCTTCGTTAAGCAATATCAAGTGGAAGTGGATCCCAATGCCTTGGCAGAATTTGGTATTCCCTTGGCAAAGGTAAAACATGCCATTAAACGCTCAAACAACGATGTGGGCGGTCGCCTTATCGAAATGGGCGAGACGGAGTTTATGGTACGCGGCAAAGGTTATCTTAATGGTATAGCCGATTTGGAAAATATCCCAGTAGGCGTGGATAACCATGGTACGCCGATTCTTTTGCGTAATGTGGCACATATTCACCTTGGACCTGAACTGCGACGTGGATTATCTGAACTTAATGGCGAGGGTGAAGTAGCGGGTGGTGTGATTATTATGCGCTATGGCGAGAATGCACTCAAGACCATTGATGCGGTACGTAAGAAACTCGATGAATTAAAAACTGGTTTGCCCGATGGTGTTGAAATTGTGCCTACGTATGATCGCGGCGGATTGATTGAACGCGCCGTGGACAACCTCAAAGACAAACTATTTGAAGAATTTATCGTTATCTCCTTGGTTTGTATGTTATTTCTCATGCATGCTCGTTCGGCACTGGTGGCGATTGTCACCTTGCCATTGGGCGTACTCATTGCCTTTATGTTGATGCAATGGCAGGGCTTGGCAGCCAATATTATGAGTCTTGGCGGCATTGCCATCACGCTCGGGGCCATGGTCGATGGTGCAATTGTACTAATTGAAAATGCGCATAAACATTTGGAGCAGGAGGAGCATCGAAAGGGTGCGGAATTAAACGTTAGTGATCGTTGGCGCGCCATTGCCAGAGCATCGCGAGAAGTTGGCCCTGCATTATTCTTTTCGTTGTTGATTATTACCGTATCATATATGGCAATTTTCACACTTGAAGCGCAAGAAGGTCGGTTATTTAAACCACTGGCTTTCACCGCAACCTATGCCATGCTCGGTTCGGCTATATTGGCAATTACCTTGGTGCCATTGCTGATGGGTTGGTTTATCCGCGGTAAAGTGATGCCTGAAGAGAAGAACCCAATCAATCGAGGCTTGCAATGGATGCATGGTCCTATTTTAGCGAGTGCATTAAAACATAAATGGGTGACCATGTTGGTGGCGGTTGGATTATTGTTTTCTATGACCATCCCGATGGGAAAAATAGGTTCTGAATTTATGCCGCCATTGGATGAAGATGATATTTTATATATGCCGACGACATTCCCTGGTATTTCCATCACCAAAGCCAAAGAGCTATTGCAGCAAACTGATAAGATTCTAAAAACGTTTCCAGAAGTGCAATCAGTGTTTGGGAAAGCTGGTCGTGCTGATACAGCAACCGATGCTGCACCCTTGGCAATGATTGAGACGATTGTTCGCCTCAAGCCTAAAGAGCAGTGGCCAAACCCTGACAAATCAACCCAAGCATTGATGCAGGAGATGGATGCTGCGATTAAGTTTCCAGGGCTTGCCAATGCTTGGACTTACCCGATTAAAACGCGCATTGATATGTTATCTACAGGTATCAAAACGCCGATTGGCATTAAAGTATCGGGCCCTGATTTAAATGTTTTGCAAGCTGTGGGTGTGGATATTGAACGGGCGGTTAAATCTCTGCCTGAAACGACATCTGCGTTTAGTGACCGTGCTGCGGGTGGCTATTATCTAGATATTGATATTCAGCGCGATCAAGCAGCACGTTATGGACTGACCGTGGGTGATATTGAAGATGTGATTCAATCCGCTATTGGCGGCATGAATGTCACGCAAACTGTGGAAGGTCTGGAGCGTTATCCTGTGAATTTACGTTATCCAAGGGATTATCGTTCCAATCCAGAATCGTTAAAACGGGTACTGATCCCAACGCCTACAGGGGTGCAAATTCCCTTGGCTGAGGTTGCAAAAATTCGCACCTTGCGTGGTCCGCCTGTGATTAAAACTGAAAATGCACGCCCCAATGCATGGGTTTATGTGGATATTGCTACATCGGATATTGGTGGCTATGTAGAAAAAGCCAAACAAGTGATTCGTGATAAGGTCAAAATACCAGCAGGCTATACGCTGGAGTGGTCAGGGCAGTTTGAATATATGGAACGTGCTTCGGCTAAAATGCGCATTGTCATACCCGCTACATTGCTGCTTATCTTTCTGCTGCTCTATTTCAATTTTGGTAATTTGGCAGCGCCCATTGTCGTGATGATGTCCGTACCTTTTTCATTGATTGGTGGCTTTTGGCTGGTTTGGTATCTCGGCTTCAATTTAAGCGTTGCTGTTGCTGTTGGTTTCATTGCTTTAGCTGGTGTTGCCGCAGAAATTGGCGTGCTTGTGCTCACCTTTATTGATCAGGAAGTATCCGAAAAGCGTACTGCGGCGGGAACACTACTATCGCCTGATGCAATGCGCAGTGCTGTACAATCAGGTGTGGCAAAACGTGTGCGCCCGATTGCCATGACAGCAACGGCTGTGATTGCAGGACTTGTTCCCATTTTATTAGGCTCAGGAACAGGTTCGGATGTGATGCAACGAATTGCCGCGCCGATGGTGGGAGGAATGATTACGACAACATTACTTAGCTTGATTGTATTGCCAGTGATTTATGGAATGGTCTTACAATTCAAGGAGCAACAAAGTCGAAACAGGGAGGTAAAATGAGCACCCCACTGGCATTTACCCATGGTGATAAAGAGCATCATATGGATGAGCATATGCATGCTGATATGGAACACAACCCATGTTCTATGCCGTCAATGCAAGGTATGAAAGAAGGTTCATTCCTCAAAAAAGAAGTGATTGATGGTTATGATGTGAGCTTCCATGTTATGAAGGCTCCTGAAGGCATGGAGCATGGTGGCACACATCATTTGATGATTAAGGTAGAGCAAAACAATACAATCATTGCTTTGCAGGCCGTAAATTCAAAGGTAACACACCCAAATAAGCAGTCAGAATCCAAAATGATGATGAAAATGGGCGACTGGTATATGGCAGGCTATGACTTGAGGCATGCAGGTTCACATAAAGTAATGGTATTATTTAATATGCAAACCAATCTCACTGGAGTTGCACTTGAGAGTTGAATCCGCGTATGTTTAAAAGTATTCTAATTAACAAAGTGGATTCTGATTATCAGGTATCTATG
>CAJXLC010000024.1 GCA_913055645.1 uncultured Pseudomonadota bacterium
CCGATAAACAGGCACGAGTCGAAGGCTTTCGCTTTGATGACAAGGTAACACGCGTGTTTGCTGATATGATTCAGCGTTCGGTGCCGGGTTATGGGCTTACATTGCAAATGATTGGCTTGATTGCAGCACAATATGCCCAAAAAGATAGTCATTTGTATGATTTGGGCTGCTCACTTGGGGCTGCAACCCTGGCAATGCGCCATGCGATTCAGCAAGAAGGTTGTCAGATTGTTTCTGTGGATAACTCCGAAGCCATGCTAAAACAGTGTCAGGCATATATTGCCGCCGATGATGGTGATGTGCCTGTGCTATTAAAGCATGCTGATATTCAAGGTGTGGTGATTGAAAATGCCTCGGTGGTGGTGCTGAATTTCACATTGCAATTTATTCCGTTGGCGGAACGTGAGCTATTGCTTAAGCGTATTTTTCAAGGTTTAAAATCGGGTGGTGTATTAATTCTATCGGAGAAAGTGTGCTTTGATGATGTCGGGAAAAATGAGCGTCAGAGGCAATTGCATGAAACTTTTAAACGTAGCCAAGGTTATTCAGAATTGGAAGTAAGTCAAAAACGTCAGGCATTGGAAAATGTGCTACTTGCAGAGTCGTTGGAAGTGCATCACGCACGCCTGCAACGGGCTGGTTTTTCCGATAGTCAAACATGGTTTCAGTGCTTTAATTTCGCTTCGATGTTGGCATTTAAGTGAAAGGTTATCGTAATGCGGAAAGGGCGCGTTTAGAAATAGCATTGGTGGCATCAAGCTTAGAATGTGATGCATCAGAATATTTGAGTTTATTCAATCAAGGCTGGCAAAAAATACTCAAACATGGCGATTTGCCTCGCTGGAAAGGTGGTTTTGATGCCTTGCCCGATGTTACGCCTTCATCCATCAACCTTGCGGTGGACACCGTAGCTATTGGCTCAGAGAATGATACGTCACATAGCGCAGAGGCAGTCGAAACTGCATTAAAAGCCATGCATCCGTGGCGCAAAGGTCCGTTTAATCTATTTGGTGTGCATATTGATACAGAATGGCGCTCCGATTGGAAGTGGCAACGTGTTCAGCAGCATATTACACCTTTTAAAGGGAGGACGGTTTTGGATGTGGGCTGTGGTTCGGGTTATCATATGTGGCGCATGCTGGGTATGGATGCGGATCTAGTTATTGGCGTTGATCCAACGCCCTTATTCTCTATGCATTTTGCAACAGTGAAATGTTATACACCTGACTCAAAAGCATTCTTATTACCTGTGGGCATTGATGATATGCCACAGGATGTACGGGTGTTTGATAGCGTGTTTTCGATGGGTATTTTATATCACCGCAAATCACCGTTGGATCACCTTTCACAGTTAAAAGGATTGTTACGCAAAGGCGGTGAATTGGTGCTGGAAACCTTGGTGGTTGAAGGTGATGAAAATACATGTCTGATGCCCAAAGGGCGTTATGCCAAGATGCGCAATGTATGGTTTATTCCATCGGTGAACATGCTGGAGTTATGGTTGGCGCGTTGTGGTTTTAAAAATATTCGCTGTGTTGATCAAGGCATCACGACATTGGATGAACAGCGCAGTACGGATTGGATGCAGTTTGAATCTTTGGCTGACTTTCTTGATCCAGATGATCGTTCAAAAACCATTGAAGGTTATCCAGCTCCCATGCGGGCAGTGATGTTGGCAGAGGCGATTTAGCTTTTTAAAGCTACTAAATATTCACCGACTTCATCAGATTGAAGCATGGGAATAAGCTTGGTATTGGCTTCTGGCATCGTATAATCACTCAAGCTATCCAATGCAACCCATTTTGCCGTTGATTCAGGCGTGAAATTTGAAATATCAGGGCAAAAACACACAAATATAAGAAAGTTTAATGTTTTTTCGGCATAAGTATGGCTGGATTTACCCAAATGCCGCCACTGTGTTCCTTTTAAACCTGTTTCTTCTTTAAATTCGCGCACGGCTGCTTGCAGTGGCATTTCATTACTTTCAACTTTACCACCGGGGAAAGACCAAAGTCCGCCTTGGTGTACTGATTCAGGACGTTTTAACAGTAACAATTCATGGGCTTGATTGAATGCCGCAACAAGTGAAATAACTTGTGCATGTATCATCTAAAATCAGGAGCGGTATTCGGCATTAATCACGATATATTCGTGGGTTAAATCGCCTGTCCAAATGGTGGCTTGCTCATCACCCAAACCCAAATCAACATGCAAGGTGAATTCAGACTTTTCAAATACTGCCATGCCATCCTCATCGCGATAATCAGGATGTAAATTGCCCGCTTCAAGCATCACCACATCATCCGCTTTTAGAGCAACTTTATTGCGATCAATATCAATGCCTGCATTACCAATCGCAGCTAAAATACGCCCCCAGTTGGCATCAGAGCCAGCAAAGGCAGTTTTCACCAGTGGAGATACGGCAATAGCGCGTCCAACTGTGCGTGCATCTTCTTCCGTTTTTGTGCCAGTAACTTTAATGGTGACGAATTTGCTAACGCCTTCACCATCGCGGGTGATTAATTGTGCTAATTCAATGCAAAGTTCGGTAAGGGCTTGTTCAAATTCAGATGTATCTTCAAGTGGAGTGTGCCCCAAGCCAATACCACTGGAAAGTAGGTATAAAGTATCATTGGTAGAGGTATCACCATCTACACTGATGCAGTTAAAAGAGCGGTTTGCCACACGTTTAAGCATGGGTTGTAACTGCTCGTGAGTGAGCGGCGCATCGGTGGCAACAAAAGATAACATCGTTGCCATATTGGGATGAATCATACCGCTGCCTTTGGAAATGCCTGTGATGGTATAATCGCCAACTTTTTTTGATGACCATTTGGCAAAAGTATCCGTGGTGCGAATCGCATGCGCTGCATCTTGCCAGTGGTTTGCATCAAGGTTTGTGATGACCTCATCCATGCCTGCGGCAATACGGTCAATGGGGAAAGGCTCGCCAATCACGCCTGTGGACGCGGATAATACTTGTGCCGACTCACAACCTGCCGCACTTGCTGCCAAATCAATGAGTTGTTGTGACCAAACGCGCTCCATCTCACCCACACCAGCATTGGCATTACCTGCATTGCCGATAATGCAGCGAATATTTTCGCCTTGTTGGGTTACAGCATCTTCACCCAAATCAACACATGCGGCACGAAAGGTGTTTTGTGTGAATACACCCGCAGCATGGGCATCAACATCAGCAACAATCAATGTTAAATCCTGACGTTTACCAATCAAATCAGCTGATTTCACGCCGCACGATGCCGTACCAATGCGAAAGCCTGGAACGAGCAGGGTGGGTGATAATTCAGGTGGGTTTACTGCCATCTTAATGACTCCAATACTGCCCATGGATGGGCAGCTTTAGTGAGCTGTATAAATGCCATGTCATTTGTGCAGCGTGAAAAGGTGAAGGCATGGATGCCTGAATCCGCATCAAATGAAACCTAGCGTTTGCCATGACATTGTTTGTATTTCTTGCCAGAACCACATGGGCAAGGCTCATTACGCCCAACCTTGGCATGATCACGTTTTACAGTTTGTTGCGGTACGACTGGCTCTTCTGAGCGGACGTTATAGCTCAATGTTTCGGGCTCTGGTTCGGGTGTTTCAGGCTCTTGCTGAGCAACTTCTACGGTGTACAGTGTGCGCATAGTTTGCTCACGCACTTCACCCAGCATACTTTCAAACAACTCAAAGGATTCACGTTTATACTCTTGAATTGGTTGTTTCTGTGCATAACCACGTAAACCAACACTTTGGCGCAAGTGATCCATTGCCAAAAGATGCTCTTTCCAATGATGATCAAGCACTTGCAAGACCAGCCATTTTTCAAAGCCGCGCATTTGCTCTGCGCCTGTCATGGCTTCTTTGGCAGCCAATGTATCGTTAAGAATACTGCTAAGTTTTGCAACCATATCTTCGGCTTGTTGGACATCGTCACTGGTTGATAAAGCAGCAATATCCGCTTGAATGTTCAAGCGCTCTAACAGCGCCTTTTCTAAGCCTTCAATATCCCATTCATCATGACGACCTTGAAGAAATTCAATGCCCAAACGATCAGCAAAATCATCGGACATATCTTCAATGACATCATGCACACTATCAGCTTCCAATAGTTCACGGCGTTGCTCATAAATGACTTCACGCTGTTTGTTCATCACATCATCATATTCAAGTAACTGTTTACGAATATCGAAGTTACGACCTTCCACTTTCTTCTGTGAATTTTCAATTGCCTTGCTCACCCAAGGGTGCTCAATCGCCTCACCCTTTTCAAAGCCCATTTTGGTGAGCATGGCCTGCATCTTTTCGCCACCAAAGATACGCATCAAATCATCTTCCAATGATAGGTAAAAACGTGTTAGCCCTGGATCACCTTGACGACCAGAACGACCACGCAATTGATTATCAATACGGCGTGATTCATGGCGTTCGGTACCCAAAATATGCAAGCCGCCCGCAGCCACGACTTCGATATGTTCGGCATCACAGGCTGCATGAATATCCTTAGACTTCTTGGCACTTTCATCATCTGAAAGCTTCTTAGGTAATTGTGAAATCATCATGCTGGCACTACCACCAAGCACAATATCAGTACCACGACCAGCCATGTTGGTGGCAATGGTCACGGCATCTTTGCGCCCTGCTTGGGCAACGATTTCAGCTTCACGTTCATGGTGTTTGGCATTAAGCACGTCGTGTTTGATGCCCATCTTCTTCAACACTTCAGATAATTCTTCGGATTTATCAATTGAGGTTGTACCCACCAGAATTGGCGCATGGGTTTTATGAATATCAGCAATATCTTTGGCAATGGCTTCTAATTTATCTGTTGTATCGCGAAAAATCAGGTCAGGCATATCTTTACGAATCATTGGCTTGTTGGTCGGTACAATAACCACTTCAAGCTTGTAGATTTTGTGAAATTCTTCTGCTTCAGTATCGGCAGTACCCGTCATGCCAGCCAATACTTCATACATGCGGAAATAGTTTTGGAATGTGACCGATGCCAAGGTTTGGTTTTCAGGTTGAACTTCAACACCTTCTTTGGCTTCTAGTGCTTGATGCTGACCATCGGAATAACGGCGACCCGGCATCATACGCCCTGTAAATTCATCAATAATAATTACTTCGCCATTGCGAATAATATAATCCACTTCGCGTGTAAAAAGAGTATTGGCACGCAAACATTGCGTGATAGCATGGTTCTCATTGATATTTTCGGGATCGTATAAGTTGCTGCCTTCTTCAAAAAGACCTGCTTCAATGCACAATGCTTCAATATGCTCCATACCTGATTCGGTAAAAGAAACAGCTTTGTCTTTCTCATCCTTATCATAATCGGCTTCATCAAGCTTCTTCACCAAGACATCTGCAGTTGCATATAAATCAGTTGCTTGCTCACCAGGACCTGAAATAATCAATGGTGTACGCGCTTCATCAATCAAGATGGAATCGACTTCATCAACAATGGCAAAGGCATAATCGCGTTGTACCAATTCCTCTTTAGAAAAAGCCATATTATCGCGCAAATAATCAAAGCCAAACTCGTTGTTTGTGCCGTAAGTAATATCAGAAGCATAGGCAGCTTTGCGTTCTTCCTGGCTGATGCCATTGATAATCACGCCAGTTGTTAGACCTAGAAAGCTATACAACTCACCCATTTGCTCGGCATCACGGCTGGCAAGGTAGTCATTCACGGTGACCACATGTGCGCCACGTCCTTCAAGGGCATGCAGATAGACTGCCAAGGTTGCGGTTAAAGTTTTACCTTCACCTGTTTTCATTTCAGCAATCTTGCCTTCATGAAGGATGATACCGCCAATTAATTGTGAATCAAAATGACGCATACCCAATACACGTTGACTGGCTTCACGGCATACAGCAAAGGCTTCTGGTAACAAATCATCCAAGGATTCGCCATCTTTCAAACGGTTACGAAATTCTTCTGTTTTGGCAGCAAGATCCGTGTCCGATAATGGTTGCACACTGCCTTCAATGGCGTTGATTTTAGCAATTTTGGATGTGTATTGTTTAAGGATGCGCTCGTTGCGGCTACCGAACAATTTGGTCAAAAAATTCATCATGGGGAGAAAAGCTCCAGTTTATACATCGTTATTACGGTGTGATGGTGCGCAATAACATTGTTTATTCAAAAATGCTGCGATTCTAGCGATACCTTCGCGAATGTCATCCAGACGTGTTGCATAAGAGAAACGTAGATGCGTATTGGATTGGTAAACACCAAAGTCTTCGCCGGGTGTAATTGCCACGCCAGCTTGCTCCAAGAGGCTCCAGCAAAAGCTTTTGGAGTCGTCAGTAAGCTTGCTAACATTGGCATAAATGTAGAATGCACCTTGTGGTTCGACGACAATATCAAAGCCAAGTTTGGGCAATTCAGTGAGCAAATATTGCCTTCTTTCATCGTATGCAGAACGCATGGCTTCAACAGCTTCGGTGGCTTTTAATGCCTCTATTGCGGCATATTGCGACAACGTAGGGGCAGCAATAAAGATATTTTGCATCACACGGCGGCATGGTTCAATGAGTGATTCTGGTACAATTGCCCAGCCAATGCGCCAGCCTGTCATCGCCCAGCGTTTGGAGAATCCATTGATGACAATAGCATTGTCATCGACCTCTAAAGCGCATGGGGCAGATGTTCCGTAGGTTAAACCGTGGTAAATCTCATCTGAAATCAAATATCCGTTATGCGCACGACAGGCTTTTGCTAGCTCGCTTATGGATTCAGATTGCAAAACCGTACCTGTGGGGTTGCTAGGATTAATCACTACCGCTGCACGTGTATGTGCTTGCCAATGCTTATCAATCAGTGCGCCGTCAAGGTGGTAACGGGAATCTGGACTGACAGGGATATTTAAGGGTTCACCACCTGCCAAGCGAATAAAATTGCGCTGACAAGGATAGCCCGGGTCAGGCAGCAATACCGATTCCCCAGCATTGATAAGCACGGCATAAAGCATGTTAAATGCGCCCGATGTCCCCGGCGTGATTAAGATACGTTCAGCTGCGATATTGACGTTATATTCGTTTTTATACCAATTTGCCAAAGCCTGCTGAAGCTCTGGCGCACCTGTTGATGGCGTGTAAAATTGATCATGATCGAGTAGTTTCTTGGCGGCATTGCGGACAGATTCAGGGGTATGAAAATCAGGCTCGCCAATTTCCATATGAATGATTTTTTTGCCTTCGGCTTCTAATTCTTTGGCACGTTCAAGCAGTTGCATGACACGAAACGGTTCAATTTGATCAATAGTACGCATGCTGCGGATGGTAGCGGCTCTTGGGAAGCTTGTCGCTTGAGGTTAGGGTTCAGAGCATTAAAGATGAAGGCGGTGAATCATGGAGTGGGTAAAAGTTTTTCATATTGTGATGATGGTTTCTTGGTTTGCAGGGCTATTTTATTTGCCGCGCTTGTTTGTAAACCATGCTGAATTTAATGATGGTGATGTGCATGAGCGTTTAACCATGATGGAAGGCAAATTATACCGTTTTGTAACGCCTATGATGTTTTTAACACTCATTTCAGGCACGGCGCTGGCATGGATGCAGTGGGATTATTTGCAGAATGAGCTGTGGTTTTATATCAAAGTAGTGATTGTCAGTTTATTGGTATGGTACCACTTTTATTGTGGGCATTTGGTAAAAGTGTTTGCCGAAGGGAAAAATAATCGTAACCATGTGTTTTACCGCTGGTTTAATGAAGCCCCTGTGTTTGGACTGCTTGGTGCTGTAATCTTAGTGATTGTACGCCCATTTTAATGTTTTTTGTTTGACCATGGTGTTTCCTGAACTCAACTTGTAAGTGCAACTGGAACTGATTGCAAAAAAATTATTGAACGGCAACGTTAGCACGGGCAACCGATACCTTTAAACCCGACAATTGTTGTTGAGTGAGTGCGCCAAAACCGAGTGGTAGTACGGCACTTTTACCAGCTTCTAATCGTCCATGTACACGTTTATTTACTTGTTGTACTTGCCCATTGGTATTGATGAAACGGACAGTAAGCATGATATTCTGAATGGCTCGCGGTGTTGGATTCTGGATTTGTATGGCAGCTCTGCCATCGGGTAAGCTGCCAAGTTTTAATGCTAAATATTTGTTTGGATTGGTAGGTAAATCTAAGTCCACCAAATCTCCATAAGCAGTTTTTCCTAGCGGAGTAGGGCTTTGTGCAACTTTGGCAAAATATTGTTTTGCCTCGTTCATGCGATTGGCTTTGCGGGCAATACTTCCCAAACCATAATAGGCATCTGCTGTAGGTAATAATGTAACACTACGTTTAAAGTCTGCTTCTGTATTTTGGTTTTTACGGATTTGTTGCTCAAGCTTGCCGCGTTGCAAATAATAATAGAAAAAATTGGGGTTTAATGATGTCGCATGGTTGTACGATTTTAGTGCTTGTGTATTACGGTGACTTTTTTTCTGCAAATCACCGAGGAAAGCATAAAAATGTGCTTCTTTGGGTTCCAAACGAATAGCGCGCTTTACCAAATGTTGCGCACGTTTTACATCACCCTTTTTTAAAGATTTTTGGGCATTGTCATAAGCATCATAAGCAGGTTTAGATTTTCTTAAATGTGCTGTTTTGTTGAGAAAGCGTTGTATTCCCATTTCTCCACCGGCTGGCAATTCTTGCAAACGTACTAGATTATTTCGAACGCGCTCAGGGGAAGGCGGATGACTAGCAAACATGCCTTGTAGCCAGTCTTGGCGGTGTCCTTGTGAGAGTTTGACAAATGTTTGTTGCAACGAAACGGCTGCTTGTGGGTTGTAACCAGCACGCGACATATACAACATGCCATAATAATCAGCTTGGCGCTCAGCATCACGACTAAAGCGTTGGCTAAGTAATTTGGCACCAATATTACTGCCTAACTGCGCAGCATTGGCATAGCCTTTTTGTTGTGTAGCTAGCGTTGCACCGACCACAGCAGCTTGCAATAGCATACCGCGCGACATGTTATGTGCAGAATGTCTAGCCGCAGCATGTACAATCTCATGACCTAATACAGCAGCAAGTTCGGCTTCACTGTGTAGTTCTGTGAGTAGTCCGCGATTAATCACAATCTTGCCACCAGGCAATGCCCACGCATTGGGGATGCTGTTATTTAGCACTTTAAATTCATAAGGAAGCTTGCGATCGCTCACCTTAGCAAGACGCTGACCTATTTCACTCACATAAGCTGTAAGGGCAGGGTCAACATTGTAATCGCCACCTTGAGATTGGCGCATAGGAGCATATTGCTGCGCACCAATGGCAAGTTCTTGTTTTTCGGAAACCAAGCTAAGCTCGCGCTCACCTGTTACAGGGTTTGTGGCACAGGCTGTGAGTAGGAATATGCTAAGAAGTATAGATGGCATAAATGTATTCATATGATTTTCCCTAGCCCAAGGTGAGGCGATTTCTTTAAGGAGCTTTTTCCCTTAGGTTTTTAGGCTCTACGCCGTTGTGGACGGCGCGATCTGTTCCCGTTGTTCGGTTTTTTGGCATGTTGCATTGCTCTATCTTCGCTTTTTAGCCCTTCAGCGGTGGCCTGTGGGTGTGTTGGTTTGCCAATATCTAAGGCTGCTTCAGGGATACCTACGACAGGAATACTGCGTTTGATATAGGTTTCAATATCTGGAAGTCCAAAACAGAATCGTTCACAAGCAAATGATATGGCTGTGCCTGTACTTCCTGCGCGGGCAGTACGCCCAATGCGATGTACATAATTTTCTGCATCATCGGGCAAATCGTAGTTAAACACATGTGTAACACCATCAATATGAATGCCTCGGCTGGCAACATCAGTGGCGACCAATAAATGCAATTTGGCTTGTGAGAAATCTTCTAAAATTCGCATGCGTTTTTTCTGGCGCACATCGCCTGATAGAATGCCGACCTTAAAACCATATTTTGCCAACTGGCGGGCGACACGTTCGCCATCACGCTTTTCATTGATAAAAATAATACCGCGCTCAACATTATCTTGGCGCAGCAAATGAATAAGCAGAGGAACTTTATCTTCCATAGCGGTGTGATAAAGTGATTCGGTGATGCCTGATGCGGTGAGCTCGCCTTCTTCAGCACGCAGTTTTTCAGGGTTATTCATATGCTCGTATGCCAATTCCATGACACGATGAGATAATGTGGCGGAGAATAAAAGTGATTGGCGCTCATTATATTTGGGTAAGCGGCGCAACATAAAACGAATATCTTTGATAAAACCAAGGTCAAACATGCGGTCGGCTTCATCCAGTACCATGATTTCGGTGCGGTTGAGGCGATAACAGTTCTTTTTAAGATAATCAATCAAGCGACCCGGTGTACCAATCAATATATCAACACCATCTTCAAAAGCTTTGCGTTGTTTTTCATAATCCACGCCGCCATATACCGTATGAATGTTTAGGTCGGTATGTTTGCCGAGTTTTTTGGCATCATCACCAATTTGAATGACCAATTCACGGGTCGGCGCAATGATTACGGCGCGAGGATGTTGCCCCGTTCGTCCTTGTTTGGGTGCTTTGGACAATAAATGATTGAAGATAGTAATCAAAAATGTTGCAGTTTTTCCCGTACCCGTTCGCCCTTGCCCTGCAACATCCTTGCCTTTTAATGCCATAGGCAAAGCGATTTGTTGAACAGGCGTAAGCTCTGTGTAGCCAAGTTCATTAATGCCTTTTTGTAAAGTTTCGGGTAAGTTTAGTTCGGAAAAAGTGGTTGGGTTCATGGGCGGATGGTAGAACGATTGTTCATACATTGCCATGTATGGTTTGCCTGACTAGCTTGCGCGCTCCCAATGTGGGCTCATGGCGCAATTGGTTAGCGCAACCGGCTCATAACCGGTTGGTTCTAGGTTCGAGTCCTAGTGAGCCCACCATATTATATGAAGGCGTAGGTTTTAATGATATGACTGAAACAATCCATCCGGACACATTAAAAGCCTTGGTTCTTGAATCTATGCCTGATGCGGAAGTGCATGTTTCGTGTTATTCAGGTAATGATCACTTTGAGATGGAAGTGGTATCCGCCAGCTTTGCAGGCAAGACGCGTATTGCACAGCATAAGATGGTGTATGCAGCTTTAGGCGACAATATGCGCGCCGCAGTGCATGCGCTGGCATTAAAAACACGCGTTGAATAGTTACAGGGTGTTTTTTAGATATACTGAATAGTTAGAAAGGAGTTAGCATGAGTCATACAGTTTTGGATCAAATTGACGGTGTTGTAAAAGGCAATGATGTGGTGTTGTTTATGAAAGGTACACCTCAAATGCCACAGTGCGGATTTTCGCAACAGGTTACTAGTATTGTTGCCTCTTATAATGTGCCATATGCAGCGGTGAATGTATTGTTGGATGCGGCAGTGCGTCAGGGCATTAAAGATTATGCTGATTGGCCAACTATTCCGCAGCTTTATATTAAGGGCGAGTTTGTGGGTGGTTGTGATATTGTGAATGAAATGCATGCCAATGGTGAATTGGCGGAGATGTTGAAACCTTTTCAAAATAACGAAAATAGCTGATTGCATATTTCAACGCATAAAATATACCTTGCTGACACGTTAAAAAAAGGCTATAACTCATGATGCAGATGATTTATTTTATTGCTAACGCTAACATCTTTTTATTATGCCAAGTGAATGAGGTTTTGTCGTAGTGGCAGGCGCTCCGATAGGCACAAAATTATCCCAAAAGTTAGGGCAGCGCCTTGCCCTTACACCACAATTAACACAAAGCCTAAAAGTCTTGGCAATGAGTTCGATGGAGCTTGAAACGTATCTTGAAGATTGCTTGGAAAGCAATCCATTGTTGGAAATTGACCCGAATATGCAAGTGCAAGATTTGGCGGCGGAAAAGAATGCTGCTGCGGCATCGGAGACACGCACAGATGAGCAAGAATGGCAGAAGGATGATGGGCGCTGGGAATCATCGTATGTGGCTCCAAGCGGAGAAGGCTTATTGGATAGCGATCAACAATGGCATGAAGAGTTGAATCTTGGTGAATCTTTACATGAACAAATTAATTGCCAGCCCATGCAGGATCAGGAGCGCAAGATTGCCCATGCCTTGATTGATTCACTGGATGATGATGGGTATTTCCGCGCTGACCCTAGCGAGCTTGCCAAAGAAGTAGATGCAACAGCGGCTCAAATTATTGATGTGTTGGAGCAGGTGGTTCAAGAGTTGGAACCTGTTGGTATTGGTTCACGGGATTTAACTGAATGTTTGATGTTGCAACTGGCGGGTGATGATCAAGCATCAAGAATTGCGCGACGATTATTGCTGCATTTCTCGGAAGATTTACTGGAAGATGATGTTAGCTTGGCGAATAAAACTGATTGTACCGTGGAAGACTTATTACAAGCGCGTCAGTGCATGCGGCATCTGGATCCTTTTCCAGGGCATGGTTTGCGTGGTGAACCGAATATTTATGTGCGTCCCGAAATTATATTTCGCCGTTTGAATAGTGGTGAAATTGAAGTGGAAGTGCCTAAATCTGGCTGGCGTGGCGTGCGCATGAATGAGCAGTGGAGCGGGCATCAATGGAGCGGTAAAGACCAGGAGTTTATGACGGCTGCGGCACAGGAAGCTAAGTGGTTAATGTATGCCCTGGATCAACGTAGTGAGACGCTAATGAAAGTCGGAATTTGCCTTGCTCAATGCCAGAAAGCTTTCTTGGAACATGGGGTTCTTGGTTTAAAGCCGCTTACATTACAAGATGTTGCTGAGCAGGTTGATTTGCATGAATCAACGATTTCTCGCGTAACCAACGGCAAATATGCACATACGCCATTAGGGCTTATTGAGATGCGGCGTTTCTTCTCATCGGGTTTACCGATGCGTGGTGGAGGCATGATTTCGGTGCACCGCGTACAGCAACGGGTCAAAACATTGATTCAATCAGAGCCAGCAGGGAAGCCAATTTCGGATCAGGCTATTGCGGATAGATTAATGGCAGAAGGAATTGAGATTGCCAGACGCACCGTAGCCAAGTATCGTGAACAACTTGGGTTGCCATCAAGCAGCCAAAGAAAGCGTGCTTCTTTAGCACGTACATCGCAAGGACGGAGGTAACAAATATGCAAGTATCCATTACAGGACGACATGTCGAGCTCACGGATCCTTTGAAGACTTATGTGGATGAAAAGTTGCAACATCTGAAGCATTCCTTTGATCATGTTGTGGATGTTCATGTTGTTTTGTCGGTTGAAAAGATTCGCCAACGTTGCGAAGTGAATATGCAAGCCAATGGCATTAATATTCATGGCTCGCATGAAACAGATGATATGTATGCATCCATTGATGGTGTAATGGATAAATTGAATCGTCAATTGAAACGTTATCGCGCAAAATTGCGTAAACATATGTCCAGCCATGGTCAGCGAAAAGGTCGAGAAATTAAGGTGTCTCACCGTGTGATTGATATGGGTCAAGGGCAGGAAGAGTTGGCTGAAACACAAATGCCAGAAGTTGTGAATCATGAGAGTATTCAGGCGCATATGATGACTGTGGATGAAGCTGTGATGCAAATGGAGTTGGCGGAAAATAAGACAGTATTGATGTTTACCAATGCGGATACAGATACGCTGAATGCTTTATACCGCCGTTCAGACGGTTCATTAAATTGGATTGTTCCAGAAGCTGCATAACCCATGAATACCAAGGTAATGATTCCAGTTGAGCATATTTTGCTTGCTTCTACGGCATGTAGTAAGCGAGCACTGATTGCGGAAATAGCAGGGCTTTTGCCAGCGTTGGATCCCGATCAGATACTGGAACTCATTATGGCACGAGAGCATTTGGGAAGTACAGGCATCGGTCATGGGGTAGCCATACCTCATAGCCGTATGTCTGATTTGCCTGAACCCGTCATTGCCATGGCTAGGCACCCAGAGGGCATTGATTTTGATGCCATTGACGGTCAGCCTGTTTATATTGTCGTGATGTTATTGGTGCCCGATGATGAAGAAGGGCAGCATTTAGAATTATTGGCAAAACTGGCGCGCTTACTACAGAAACCTGAATTTCGTGAATCCATTATGGCGATTGATGATATACAAGCCATGAGTGATTTATTTGCTGGGGTACAGTTGCTATGAGTTTTAATTTATTTAAATGAGTAAAACACCTCGTATTACGCTGGGTGAAATCTTTGCCGAACAGGGCGAAGCTATGCAGATGCGTTTGATTACGGGCGAACAAGGTTTACATCGATATATTGACCATCCGCGTATGCAAAAGCCGTCTTTGGCTTTTGCTGGATTTTTAGAGAATCTGAATGATTATCGTTTACAGGTGATTGGGCAAACAGAGTTGCATTACCTTGCAACCAAGCCACCCATTGTGCAAAAAAAAGCTGTTGATGCTGTATTTGATTTAAACCTTGCAGGTGTTGTGATTACGCGCGGCATTGAGCCACCTACTATGATTCGAGAGGCTGCGGAACGGACGCAAACACCATTGTTCGTTTCAGAGTTGGCATCATCAACATTTATGACTGATATGCTGCTATTTTTATCAAAACGTTTGGCTCCAAGAGCATGGCAGCATGGTGTTTACATGGATATTTATGGCTTGGGTGTATTATTAACAGGAGCGAGTGGGGTTGGTAAAAGTGAAATTGGTTTGGAGTTGATTTCGCGAGGCCATCGCTTGATTGCTGATGATATGGTTGAAGTGGTACGTTCAAGTCCTGGTATTTTGGTAGGGCATAGCCCAGAGACATTGCGTTATCACATGGAACTGCGTGGCTTGGGCGTGGTGAATATCCGTGATTTGTATGGGGCGGCGGCGATTACAGATACTAAGCGTGTTGGCTTGGTGATTGAGTTGATTGCTTGGGAAAACTTGAAAGAAGATGACCGTGCGATGTCCAAAGACGATACGATTCGGATTCATGAAGTGGATTTGCCACATGTGCGCATTCCCATTCGCCCAGGACGCTCACTGGCTGTTATTATTGAAATTGCGACACGTAATCAACTTTTAAAACAGCGGGGTATTAACAGCAACCAAGATTTCATATCCTCCTTGGAGGAGCGTATTCGACATGGTGGTGAAACACCGAGCACTGGTAAATAAATATGTTATTGATGATTAGTGGTTTATCGGGAGCGGGTAAAAGTACGGCATTACATGCTTTGGAAGATTTGGGTTTTTTTTGCACAGATAATTTGCCCGCAGCCATGTTGCCGACATGGATGGAACATGTGCAACATGAGCATGCTGCTGTATGTATGGATATTCGTAGTAGTATGGAACCTGATAGTTTGATTGATATGTTAACAACGGTGCGTAAGCAAGGTGAGTGGAGTATGCTGTTTATGGATGCCTCAAGCGAGGTGTTGCAACGACGTTTTTCCACATTGCGCCGCAAACACCCCTTTAGTTCACAACAAGTAGAAGATGCCAGTTTAGAGTCTGTGTTGGCAGCAGAGCGCGAAGCTTTAAGTCCATTAAAAGATATGGCTGATTTGGTCTTGGATAGTAGTGCCTTAAATCCCTATGAATTAGCAGACTTGGTGGAGACATTTTGGCGTGGTCGAAGTGTGCGTGTGGCGGATCATGATTTATCATGTTTGTTGATGTCTTTTAGTTATCAGCGAGGTCTTCCCAGTGAGGCCGATATGGTGGTTGATTTGCGTTTTTTACCCAACCCGCATTATCAACCTTTATTGGTGCGACAGACTGGTCAGGATGAAGCGGTGCGTGAGTTTTTTGATGGCTATCCTGAAGTGGCAGAGGCTGAGGAAAAATTGCGTCAGTGGTTGTTATTTGTATGGCCAAAGTTAAAACGTGAGCGTAAACAATATTTTACGTTGGCAATAGGCTGTAGTGGTGGTCGCCACCGTTCGGTCTATATGGTTGAACGTTTGGCTGCATGGATGGCGCAGCAAGAGTTTGCAGTGCCGATGGTAAGGCATCGAGAATTGGATCGTGTAGCAAAAAAAGGTTGAGTGTTTTTTTGTAAGAAGGGGTTGTCATGATTGGAATTGTTTTAATTGGACATGCACGTATTGCTAGTGAAATGAAATTGGCTGTTGAACATGTACTGGGCGAGCAACCTTTGATGGTCGCGATGGATGTGCTTGAATCGAGTGATTCTCAAGCTTTACGAGAGAAAATTGCCCATATCGTGAAGCAGTGTGATACAGGTTATGGAACTTTAATCTTTGCAGATATGTTTGGTGGAACCCCATGTAATGTTGCTTTGACATGTTTAAAAGAGGGTGAGTGCGAAGTGATTTCAGGTTTTAATTTACCTGCGCTGATTAAGGCAGCATCTGACCGTATAACGTGTCAAAAAAAGCATATGAGTTTGAGCATGTTGGCACACGATGTTGTTGCCTCTGGGCAGCAATATATGTGTTTGGCATCGGATTTTATGGCCTCTAGCCGCAATCATTGTTCGCCCGCTGAGGGGGATCAAGTTCATGGCTGAGCGTCTGTTACATATTCAAAATAAACTCGGTTTGCATGCACGCGCATCGGCGCGTTTTGTTTCTGAGGCAAGTCGCTTTGCCAGTGAAATTACGTTGATTAAAGATAATATTGAAGTGAATGGTAAAAGTATTATGGGTATTATGATGTTGGCGGCTGGGAAAGGCACTTCTTTAACATTAAGAGCGGTGGGTGAAGATGAACTGCAGGCTTTGGATGCTATTGAGGCTTTAGTCAATAATCGTTTCGGAGAGGAGGAATAGTGAATTCCCAACGTCTCGAAGGCACGGCAATTGCCAGTAGTAGTGGGGTGGTGATTGGTAAGGTGCAAAAGCTTGTCGCTGGTCAGGCAGCTATTTCTGAGAGGCATTTATCTACGGAAGAACTTCAAGAGGAGCAGTTAAGATTGGCTGCAGCGGTGCAATCAGCATTGCAAGAGTTGGATGCAGAACATACACATTTACTTGGTTTGGAGCACCAAGACCCTGTTTTAATTTTGGAAGCACACAGGATGTTATTGCTGGATCCTGAGCTGGTGGATAAAGCACTGAATCTGATTGAGAATGAAAAAATCAATGCTGAGTGGGCACTGCGTCGCCAAATGGATGAGATTATCACTGTTTTTGACTGTATTGAGGATGAATATTTACGTAGTAGAAAGAGTGATGTAGAGCAAGTTGGGCAACGCATTATGTGTCATTTGATGGGGCAAGTATTTGGCTCTGACAGCATGCAGTCTGATGATCCTACTATTATTGTTGCGGATGATTTAAGTCCTTCAAACATTGTTTTGTTATGGCGTCAAGGTGCTGCGGGAATTATTTGTGAGCAGGGTGGTATAAATGCACATGCTATTATTGTTGCCAGAGGCATTGGCTTGCCCGCCCTATTGGGAGCCAGTGATTTGCTAGGCCAAGTGCATGATGGTGATGTGTTGCTGCTTGATGCAGAGCAAGGGCATTGGATTCTTCATCCAAGTGCGAAAGAAATCGCTCAATACCAACGGTTTATTACGGCGATGGATTTGGCACGTCATGATTTAAAAGTATTTGCTAAACAGCCCTCAAAAAGTGCCAATGGTCATCGCATGGACATTATGGCGAACCTTGAGTTTCGTGAAGAGATAGCATTGGCTGTAGAATTGGGTGTTGAGGGTGTAGGTCTGTTCCGCACGGAATTTATTTTTATGCAAGATGCCATGCCACCTGATGAAACACGCCAATATCAACAGTATGCTGAAATTGTGAAAGGCATGCATGGCTTTGCTGTGACCTTTCGCTTATTGGATGTTGGTGGTGATAAACCAGCCTTGTTTCAGCAATTATCAGGCTATCATTATAATGGTGAGAACCCTGCGATGGGGCTGCGTGGCGTGCGCATGTTATTGCAGTGGCCATCTGTGTTAAGGGCGCAAGTGCGAGCTATTTTACGGGCTTCTGAATATGGGGAAGTGAATATTTTGGTGCCTATGGTAACAAATTCCTCGGAAATGATAGCCGTACGTGAGATGGTGGATGCATGCTGTGATGAGTTGGAAATTCAAAAGAATACGGTGTCCGTTGGTTGTATGATTGAGGTGCCAGCGGCAGTAATGATTGCTGATGATTTGGCAGCAGTGTCAGATTTTTTCTCCATTGGAACCAACGACCTTATTCAATATACCTTGGCAGCAGACCGTGCTGATGAAGATGTATGTGGTATTTACAGCCCTAACCATCCCGCCATTTTGGCATTGATTCGGAAGACTGCCCATGCTGCTCATAAGGCTGAAATTCCAGTGATGGTTTGTGGGGAACTGGCTGCAAACCCAGAGTGGACGGAAACGTTTTTGAACCTTGGTTTACATGGGCTTTCGATGAGTTTGAATAGTGCTTTGAGGATACGCAAACATTTAAGTCAACTTGAATATAAACCAGAGGTTCCTTAACGCTTTTGCCTGTAGAAGTGCTGATGCAAGGTGTCATCTCGATCGAAGCGGAGAGATCTATTTCGTAATATCTTGAAAACAAAGATCTTTCGACTTCGCTCAAGATGACAAATGTCAACAAATGGCGTTAATCAGCGCTTTCCTATCGAGTCCGAACCGTTTACCTTTCGCAGAATCTTGGTTGACGGAGTTGCGTATGCGTTATGATTGGACTGTAGAAGAAATCACAGCATTGTTTGATTTACCCTTCAATGATTTGATGTTTCGTGCGCAACAAGCACACCGAGCAAATTTCGATGCCAATGAAGTTCAGCTTTCAACCTTATTATCTATTAAAACAGGTGGATGCCCCGAAGATTGCAAGTATTGCCCGCAATCCTCACGTTATAATACCGATGTTGAATCCGAACTATTGATGAAAAAAGAAGAAGTGATGAAGGCTGCGCGTGCAGCCAAAGAGAAGGGCGCATCACGCTTTTGTATGGGCGCAGCTTGGCGTGAACCCAAAGGTCGAGCCTTTGATTTGGTGCTCGAGATGATTCGTGAAGTTAAAGCGATGGATATGGAAGCATGTGCCACGCTTGGCATGTTGGATGAAGAACAAGCTAAAAAATTGAAAGATGCAGGCTTGGATTATTATAACCATAATTTAGATACAGACCCTGAATATTATAAAGAAATCATTTCTACACGCACCTATGAAGATCGCTTGGATACATTAAAGAATGTGCGTGCAGAAGGCATGAGTGTGTGTTGTGGCGGTATTGTCGGGATGGGTGAAGCCGTTAAAAATCGTGCGGGTATGATTGCACAATTGGCACGCATGAACCCTCATCCTGAATCTGTGCCGATTAATATGTTGGTAAAGGTGGAAGGCACACCGATGCAAGATCTTGAAGATTTGGATAATTTTGATTTTATTCGTACCATTGCTGTGGCGCGTATTACCATGCCAAGCTCGCATGTTCGGTTGTCTGCGGGTCGTGAAGTGATGTCGGAAGAAATGCAATCATTGTGTTTTCTAGCTGGCGCAAATTCAATTTTTTATGGTGAAAAGCTTCTTACCACAGGCAACACAGAAGCCGATCAGGATAAAGCATTGTTTGCAAAACTTGGCATTCGTCCAGAAGAGCGCCCAACACCATCATCGCGTCGCGTGGTAAACGCTTAATATTTACAAAGCAGCCGTGTTTATGGATTTAGGGAGCAGGCATTAAATAGGTTTATGATTGAGTTCGAATATCGACTGGATGTGATTATTATGTGTTGTTTAGTTTGCATTGTACCCGTGCTCTCTACTGCACAGATACCTTCTTCATATATGCATACCGTAGCCCATGATGGGTAAATATCAAACCATCCTTTTTATATTCTAGCTGTATATCATACGTAATATATTTATATCCACTTAGCTCAAGATGAAACCTTTAATCAGCGATTAACTATTGGTATTGGTTTATTGAGGCCAGTGACTTAACCATAGAAATATAACCAAAGCCGTGCTGGTATCGCGTCCCCAAGCAATCCAGTGCCACCATTGCTGGGGTTCAGATTCAGTTTTCCATAAGGGGTGAAGCGTATGGAGTGACCGTAAGGCAAATAACGTTGCTATCAACCAAGCCGAATCAGGATTACGAATGACAAATGAAATCACAGAACTTGCGACGATAATCCATATCGCGCTAGCAATAACGTGAGAGATATGGTGACGGTAGGATAAGATTGAATCGGCAACGCTGGCTGCCATAAGTAGGGAACAAGCAGCAATAACCCAGTTTTGTTCAATGCTAACGCCAAAAGCAGGTGTAAAACCGAATAGTAAAAAAGTGGGCCATAAAAAAACAGGTAGGGCTAAGGCAAAGCTTACCCATATATAACCTTGTTTATGATAGTTCTGTTTAGGCTCGGTCATCAGTGAATGCTATGACCTTCATCATCTTCATGATTTGGAACTGGGTCACCTGCAATGCTATAGCTGCCATCTGCCCAACGTCCTAAATCAATGGCTCGACAACGTTCACAGCAAAATGGAAAATATTTATCTTGTCGTGTTACTTGGCTCTTGCAGTTAGGGCATGAGAATTTTTGTTTCATATAATTGGCACCAACATCATGCGATAGGGAATATCCTCTTCAACAACTGCTTGAGGTTCCGCAGCTTTCCACGCTTGGAAGCGTATGCGGATAGCCAAACGGTTGCCGGAAAAATCAGGGGTAATACTTTGCCCTACCCATTTGGAATCAAGTCCGATAATTAATAAACCATGTTGCTCACTACGCGGTGGCATTATTTGGGCGCGTCCTTCTTCAGCAATTTTATCTGACCACGGCACAAAATCATTGAGCATAGCATCAATATGGGTGACGATAGCACACAACTCTTGCAATGATTCGCTAAATGAATCCTGTAGGTTTAATGATTGCCAGAATATGGGTAATATTTGCGGGAAGTTAAGTTTATGAGCCAAGAAATCTTGTTTTTTATTGGCGTTTGCCCAAGCATTAAGGATTCCATCTTGATTCAAGAATGACAATACAGTGGGCATGCATTGACGTAATGTTTGCTCATGCTCGGTAATAGCCTCGCAAGCTTTTGTGATTTGGTTACTAAAATCGGGGTGCTCCTGTGCCAGATCATGCAGATGTTCACGTATAGATTTTAATAACGCCAGAAGTTCAGGGGTGGCGGGCTTGCGCCCATGATCACCAAGCAATGAGGTCTGAATATCTGTTGCGGCTTGTAGCCAACTGTATGGATTATTCTGCTTTCGAGCATGTTCGAGGCATTGTAGTCCATCGCGCAACATGATAAATGCCTGTAGGCGCGGTGTTAAAGAAAAATAGAAACGGACGAGCGAACTCACATGGGCTCCTTAAGTTTTTTGGTGAATGCCAAAGCGTTTGAGCCAAGCATCAATATTGATTGTAATTTCTTCATAAATTTTACGGAAGTGATCTTCATCTTTACCCATAGGGTCAGGTATTTTTTTGCCGCCATTGGGTTGAGAGAGTAAAAATATTTTGCCAATACTGGCGGGGCGCATTTTGCTTAAATGCTGACGTTGCGCCATATCCATAACCATAATCATGGAGGCTCGGTCAACATCGGGAGCCAGCAAGGTCTGTGAAACATGGTTTTGCATGTCGATGCCAAACTCTAAGCCAACTTGTAAAGCTGTACTGGGAACCTTACGTCCAGGCATGGCTAAAAGACCGCGACTGAAGCATTCAGCCTCTATACCTGCCTGTTCAAATTTTTGGCGCATATAATGTTCAGCAAAGGGGCTGCGGCACATGTTTCCAGCACAAATCATCATGATAGGGGATGGTAACATCATGGTATAGAACTCCTGTTGCTTTCATTGCATGTCCAAAGCTCTTTTCCGGCACTTTCTTGATGAATGCGTTCCATCATGGTTTGGTGGGATTGTTTATCAACTTCGGAGATGCTTAATGCTTCACGTTGTAGAATTTTTGTTGTTTCCATTTTTTCATCGTGGGCGCGCTGTGTTTCTGGAAGCTGTATAATGCTTGATGCAGGCTGACTTTCAATATCCATGCTCAGTGAGAATTGATTGCCACCTGTCATCGCCAAATACATTTCAGCCAGTAATTCGGCATCCAATAGTGCCCCATGCAGGGTTCGGTGTCCGCGTTCAATGCCATGTCTGTCACATAATGCATCCAATGTGTTGCGTTGATGTGGGAAACGTTTGCGTGCCATGAGAAGGGTATCAATCACTGGAAAATCACCGATATTGCTTAGTCCTGCATCTGCCAATTCATGCATGATAAATGCTAAATCAAAAGGGGCGTTGTGGATAACTAGGGTTGCGCCTTCAATAAACTTTAGGAATTCAGGGGCAATCTCAGCAAAGCTTGGCTCATCTTTCACTTTGGCATCATCAATGCCATGAATACGTACGACGACATCAGGAATAGAGCGACCTGGATTGATATATTGGTGAAACTTACGTTCGGGTTGAATACAACGCTGACTCACCTCAATAGCGCCAATTTCCACCATGCGATCACCGCCTTGTGGCGATAGCCCCGTAGTTTCTGTATCCAACATAATTAAACGCATGTCGCCAGTATAGGCAGACATCTTTTTTTTCCAATGGTCTATCGAAAGCATGCGCTTTTGAATGTATAATTAAAGCTTAAATTTAGATTTGATGTAAAATTATCTTTGACCTTGGGGCTTGTCTCCGCTTGAATCCCGCGTTATGAAATCAATTACTTATTTTTCCAAAGCTTTATCCCTTGTTGCGGTCATGTTGTTAGCAGCTTGTTCATCAGGAATGCCTAAACTTTTTTGGAGTGTCGATGAAGGTGCGAGCACAGGTCATGCTAAGCAGGCATCCGCAGAATCTCGCCCTCCTTTGGATGTGCCGCCAAGCTTACGTGGTGAAGTAGAAGTTCCGGATGCTGGTGCGATTGCAGTAAAAGACTCTATGCCGGAGCGTTATAAAAAATTGGTAGTTGGGAAGAAAGTTGCGCTTGATGCGCGTCTTTATGATGCCTCTGTAGAGACGGTTTTTTCGGCCGTGGTTGATGGTATGACTGCTTTGAATCTCCCTGTGCAGAGTGTTGATTCTGCTAGTGGAACGGTTACTACGGACTGGGTGCGAAGAGGTGTTAATAATCCGAGTGTTAATTCATTGTTGGGCACTTTGGGTGTAGGTGGACCACAGCAGGTTCGTTATCGCTATGTTACACGTGTGTTACGAGAGAAATCTAAAGAAGCAGTGAAGACACGTTTAGAAATTCGTACAATAGCACAAGTTTTTAACAATCGTCATTGGATCAATAAAAAGCTTACGCGAAAACGCTCAAACGAATTATTTTCACGTATTGACGAATTATTGGCGAAATAAGTCTATAACTTTTACAGCTATTTAGCTTGCCACTTATTGAACCAGACTATGCGCGGAAAAATTGCTCACACAGGCAGTATGGTGTGCTTTTTAATTTTATTATAGGGTCAATAAGTGGAAATTTTAGTAGTTGCTCGTTTATCTCCATTCACCTAGCATTTAAAACCTTGAAGATACAAGGGTTGAAGCTTATTTAATCTGGATTACAATGCTCCGCATTAACGCTATTGCATGTTGGTGGGTGTAATAGTGCTTTTGGAACAGGTGGATATGCTTCGACTTACGCGGGTCACAGATTATGGAATCCTTTTGATGACTGAGCTAGCAAAGCTTGAGGGTGATGTAAAAGATACTCGGTTGACAGCCAATGATCTTGCTTTATCAACGCGGGTTCCCGCCCCTACTGTAAGTAAAATTCTACAAAGTTTATTGCATGCGAACTTGCTAGGCTCGGTGCGCGGAGCGCATGGTGGTTATTGCTTAACACGTTCGGCTGCAGATATATCGGTGCGTGAAATTATTCAATGCCTTGAAGGACGAATCGCTTTGACAGAGTGTAATTTAGATCAGGGTGAATGTGAGCAAATGCCTTTCTGTTCAACCAGTAATAACTGGAAACGGATCAATACAGCAATCCATAACGTTCTTGAAGATATAAGTTTGGCAGATATGGCGGCAGATGGATTTATGCCTGTGTTTATGATGAAAAAAGCAATCCTGATGGAGGCATCTGGTATTGCAGGTAATGTTGCAGAAGTAGAAGGGGCTGTGAGATAATGGCAACCAATGAAGAAATTCAAGAACATCTTGGTGAACGCGAATATGAAGCGGGCTTTGTTACTGATATTGAATCAGAGACCCTGCCGCCAGGCCTGAGCGAAGATGTGATTCGTCATATTTCTGCGATTAAACAAGAGCCTGAATGGATGCTCGATTGGCGCTTAGAGGCTTACCGTCATTGGTTAACCATGGAAGAGCCGACTTGGGCTGCAGTGGATTATGCACCCACGGACTATCAATCTATTTCCTATTATTCTGCACCAAAGTCTAAGGATGATGGGCCAGAGAGTTTGGATGAAGTGGATCCAGAACTTTTAAAAACCTATGAGAAATTGGGCATCCCTTTGCGTGAGCAAGAGTTCTTGGCTGGCGTGACCAATGTGGCTGTGGATGCGGTATTTGATTCAGTATCAGTCGCAACCACCTTTAAAAGTAAGCTTACTGAAGCAGGCGTAATTTTTTGCCCGATTTCTGAGGCGATTATCGAATATCCTGAATTGGTAAAACAGTATCTTGGCTCTGTTGTTCCTCCAAAAGACAACTTTTTTGCAGCGCTGAACTGTGCGGTATTTACCGATGGTTCATTTGTGTATATTCCGAAAGGCGTGCGTTGCCCGATGGAGCTAAGCACGTATTTCCGTATCAATGCCCTTAATACAGGGCAGTTTGAGCGGACATTGATTATTGCTGATGAAGGTGCGTATGTATCCTATCTTGAGGGCTGTACCGCGCCGATGCGTGATGAGAATCAACTGCATGCAGCCGTTGTCGAATTGGTTATTTTGGCAGATGCAGAAGTGAAATATGCAACGGTTCAAAACTGGTACCCAGGCGATGAAAATGGTGTGGGCGGGATTTATAATTTTGTAACCAAACGTGCGGATTGCCGTGGAAATCGCGCTAAAGTTTCGTGGACACAAGTAGAAACAGGCTCAGCGATTACATGGAAATATCCAAGTTGCATTCTTCAAGGTGATGATTCAGCAGGTAAGTTTTTCTCTGTTGCAGTAACAACAAACTGCCAGCAAGCCGATACAGGCACCAAAATGATTCATCTTGGCAAAAACACCAAGAGTACGATTATTTCTAAGGGTATTTCGGCAGGTCGGGCGCAACAATCGTATCGTGGCTTGGTTCGCATGGGTAAAAATGCCGAACATGCCCGCAATTATACGCAGTGCGATTCACTATTACTTGGTGATAAGTGTGGTGCACATACTTTCCCTTATGTGGAAGTGAAGAATCCGACTGCGACATTGGAGCATGAAGCAACCACTTCCAAAATTGGTGATGATCAGTTGTTTTATTGTCAGCAGCGAGGACTTTCGGAAGAAGGTGCTGTGAATATGATTGTGAATGGTTTTTGTAAGGATGTGTTTGATGAGTTGCCAATGGAGTTTGCTGTGGAAGCGAATCGTTTGATGGAAATATCATTGGAAGGCTCTGTAGGGTAAAAGAATTCACCACGAAGCACATATTTTCCTGTGTGATTCGTGGTTTAAGTTATGAAGGTGAATAAATGTTAGTAATTAAAGATTTACATGTATCTGTGGATGGCAAAGAAATCCTCAAGGGTTTGAGCCTTACCATCAATGCGGGTGAAGTACATGCGATTATGGGTCCAAATGGCGCTGGGAAATCGACACTTTCCAATGTCATCGCTGGGCGTGATGGTTATGAAGTCACTTCAGGCTCGTTGACCTATAAGGGCGAAGATTTGCTTGCCATGAAACCAGAAGAACGAGCTTGGGCGGGTGTATTCCTAGCTTTTCAGTACCCTGTTGAAATTCCTGGTGTAAACAATACATATTTATTAAAAGCTGGCGTGAATGCCAAACGCAAATATCAAGGCTTGGATGAATTGGATGCTTTTGATTTTATGAGTGTGGTGAAGGAGAAAGCCAAGCTTGTGGAGCTTGATACATCATTTTTAACTCGTTCTGTGAATGAAGGTTTTTCTGGTGGTGAGAAGAAACGTAATGAAATTTTTCAAATGGCAGTGCTAGACCCTGATTTGGCACTGTTGGATGAAACGGACTCTGGCTTGGATATTGATGCCTTACGTATTGTGGCTGGTGGCGTGAATAAACTACGTTCAGCTGACCGTGCGATTGTGATGATTACACACTATCAGCGTTTGCTTGATTATATTGAGCCTGATTTTGTGCATGTATTGGCAGATGGGGAAATTCAAAAGACTGGTGATAAATCACTTGCACTCAAACTTGAAGAGCATGGTTATGATTGGGTGAAAGAAAACCTATGAACCTTGTAGAAGAAAGACGACAAGAGGCTTTATCGCTGTTTGAAAAGGTTGGTTTACCAAACAAACGTGATGAAAATTGGAAGTATACCGATGCATCGCGTTTGGCTGATTTGCTTGAAATAGATGGGTCAAATACAGCTATCAATATCGAAGGTTTGGGTATGGTTGATTTGGATGCTTACCGTATGGTATTTATCAATGGTGCCTTTGATGCGGCACAATCCAGCTTGCCTGATGAAGTCAATATTGTATCACTAGCCACTTTGCAGTCATCGGTCTCAGATGATGACTCCCAAGCATTGGCTAAATTGTTTCAGGTCTCTGGCGATGAACCGTTATTTAATGGTTTGATGGCACTTAATGCGGCAACGGCAAGTGATGGTGCGGCAGTGTGTTTGGCAGATAACAGTGTGTTGAATAAGCCCTTGTATATATTGCATGTTAGCAATCAAAATAATGTAATTCGTCACGGCTTAATGCTGGGTGAGCATGCACAGGCACAGGTTATTGAACACTTTATTAGTACGGCTGAAAATAAAGCTTTAAGTAACTGTGTTACGGCTTTGATTTTGAAAAATGGTGCTTCGTTAGAGCATTCACGTTTGCAGCAAGAGGGCAAACAACAATCGCATATCGCACGTGTTGAAGTGAAGCAATGCCGTGATTCATCGTACACATTTCATGGCGTTGAGCTTGGCGCATCATTATCGCGCACTGATCTTGTGGTCAACTTATCCGAGCAAGGTGCATCATGTGCATTGAATGGTTTATTTGTCTTGGATGGTCGTCAACATGTCGATCATCACACGCGTGTTGACCACACTGCACCGCATTGCACCAGTCATGAAAACTATCGTACGGTCTTGGATGGTCGTTCACATGCTGTGTTTAATGGTAAGGTTGTAGTGCATGAAGGCGCGAGTAAAACTGATTCAGTACAGTCCAATGGCAATTTATTGCTCTCCAAGCATGCTGAGATTGATACCAAGCCTGAATTGGAAATTTATAATGATGATGTCAAATGTGCGCATGGTGCAACAGTGGGACAGTTGGATGATAAACAATTGTTTTATCTGCGTTCACGCGGGGTTTCAGAAGAAGCAGCACAAGAGCTTCTCACCTTTGCATTTGCTGATGAAGTGCTGGCAAAGATGTCGAATACGACAGTGCGTCGTTATATTGAAAAAGCAGCCTTCGCTAAGCTTCCACATAGCGAAGGTATTGAAGGCTTGTTGGGCGAATGATGAATATTGAAAAGATTCGAGGCGATTTTCCTGTTTTGCATCAGGAATTGTATGGTAAACCATTGGTTTATCTTGACAATGCAGCAACAACCCAAAAACCGCAATGTGTCATTGATACTGTTCGACATTATTATGAGAAAGATAATTCAAATATTCACCGTGGTGTGCATGCGCTTTCTGAGCGTGCAACGGCGGCTTATGAAGCATCTCGAGAAACTATTCGTGCTTTTTTCAATGCGAAGTCTAGCAAAGAAGTCATTTTTACACGTGGCACAACCGAAAGTATCAATTTAATCGCATCATCTTGGGGTGGGGCGAATATTGGCAAGGGCGATGAAATTCTGATTACACATATGGAGCATCACTCCAATATCGTGCCGTGGCAGATGTTGTGTGAACGTACCGGCGCTGTGTTGAAAGTGATTCCGATGAATGACGCGGGTGAGTTGGATATGGATGCCTTTGCATCATTATTGTCGGAGCGTACGAAGTTGCTTGGTGTGGTGCATATGTCCAATGCATTGGGCTCGATTAATCCGATTGAGACAATGATTCAACAAGCTCATGTTGTTGGTGCGAAAGTACTAGTGGATGGTGCGCAGGCTGCGGCACATATAGCGGTGGATGTGCAGGCTTTGGATGTTGATTTTTATGTGACTTCAGCGCATAAAATGTATGGACCAACAGGTGTTGGTGTATTGATTGCCAAACAAGCATTGTTGGAGGCTATGCCACCGTATCAAGGTGGTGGTGACATGATCTTGATGGTGACGTTTGAAAAAACGCAGTACAATGATTTGCCACATAAATTTGAAGCAGGCACACCAAATATTGCAGGTGTGATTGGTTTTGGTGAGGCAATTAAATATATTCAAAGCATTGGTTTGCATGCTATTGCAGAGCGTGAGAAAACGCTTCTTGATTATGCGAGCAAACAAGCACAAGCATTTGAAGGTTTAAAACAAATTGGCACCGCAAAAGAAAAAGCCTGTGTGCTGTCGTTTGTATTGGATGGTGTGCATCCGCATGATTTGGGCACAATTTTAGATCGTGAAGCGGTAGCGATTCGTGCAGGTCATCACTGTGCGATGCCTGTGATGCAGTTTTATAAAGTGCCAGCGACAGCGCGCGCATCTTTTTCAATTTATAATACGGAAGCTGAAGTGGATGCATTGTTTGCCGCACTCGCGAAAGCCAGGGATATGTTTGCGTAATGTTTTCTTTAGGTGATTTATACCAACAAGTGATTATTGATCACACCAAAAGTCCACGTAATTTTGGCAAGTTAGATCCGTGTAACCATGACGCAGAAGGTTATAACCCTTTATGTGGTGACCAGCTGCATGTGTATGTGCAGGTGAATGATTCAAATATCATTGAAAACATTAAATTTGAAGGGCAGGGCTGTTCCATCTCTACAGCCTCTGCATCGTTGATGACAGAAAGTTTGAAGGGTAAATCATTGGCGGACTTTGAGATTTTGTTTGATGCATTTCATGACATGGCAACGGCAGACCTATCAGATGCGCCAGATGAAGAGGTTCTGGGTAAGCTGGCAGTTTTGGCGGGTGTGAAAGAATTCCCATCACGTATCAAATGTGCCACGCTTTGTTGGCATACATTAAAATCTGCAATAGATGACGCTGCTGAGCCAGCACGTACGGAGTAAAGCATGGCATCAGGAGAAATGATTACCACGACGCGTGATATTGATGCGATTTTAATTCCACTGGGCACACCTGTGATTATCCCTGAAAATGCACAGGTTGCGATTACCCAAGATCTGGGTGGCACATACACAGTAGCAGTGAATGGTAACTTGGCACGTGTGGAAGCTAAAGATGCTGATGGGCTTGGTTTTGGTGAAAAGCAAACGGGTGAAGCAAAAAAAGAAGTGAAAAAAGCTCATGGACCTGTGGATGAGACATTGGTTTGGGAGGCTTTGAAAACCTGCTTTGACCCTGAAATCCCTGTAAATATCGTGGATTTAGGGCTTGTGTATGATGTGCATGCCGTGGATATAGATGGGGGCAATGCGGTTGAAATTACGATGACACTCACAGCACCAGGCTGTGGTATGGGGCCATTTATCGTTGATGATGTGCGTGCCAAAACATTAGAAATTGAAAATGTTACCGAAGTGAACGTTGATTTAACATTTGAACCAGCGTGGGATCGCTCCATGATGTCTGATGAAGCAAAATTGCAGTTGGGAATGTTTTAAAGAGGTATCTATTTATGTCGGAATGGATTGATGTGAGTAAACAGTCTGAATTATCTGTTGGTGCGCACACAATCGTGCAAACCGATGTGGGTGAGATTGCGGTGTTTAATCTTAATGGTAAATATTATGCTATTGAAGATGTTTGCAGCCATGATGGCGGCGAGCTTGCCAGTGGTCAGTGTGAGGGTGATGAGATTATTTGCCCGCGCCATGGCGCTCGTTTTTGCATTAAAAATGGCAAATCCCTTACTCCACCTGCCTATGAGGATATAGAAAGCTTTCCTGTGCGAGTCTTGGACGGGATGATTCAAGTGGATATTGATAGCTGAGACGATTTGTGTCCAAACAAGAAAAACAACTGCCAAAGTGTGGGCAATGTAAACATTATTTCATTACATGGAACCCAAACTTTCCACATGGTTGTCATGCTTTTGGCTTTACATCGAAGATATTTCCGTGCTTGGAGGTGCGTTCAGCATCTCAGCAGTTATGTTTGAAGTTTGAGGCAAAAAAGGTAACTTCAAAGTCGTGATGATTAGGTTGTTGCTTTGACATATGACTTGTTGGCAAAACATTAAAATACTTGAAGAGAAATAAGTTATACAGGTAGATTGCGGCAATGGCAATTACTTTGGGTTTGGCTTTGCGTGTGGATCATACGCCTGCGACTGTTTTACAGCCTGAGCAGGCATTGCGTCGCATGCCGCCAGTACTGAATATAACACCCATGGTTGATTCTGTCATGTCATCGCCGAGGGATATGCGAAATACTTCATCCTTTAGAGAAAACCAGTCTCAGACAGAGCCTGCTTTTTTAACGTATTCACAACGTGGCGAAGGTCAGGTGGATGCGGTAACAGGTCGAAATATCAATATTTTTGCATGATATCTTGGTTCATAATAGGAATGGTAAACGTTACTTTTTTAAATCCCTAAAATTAGTTCTTGAAATTGAAAAATTACTGGGTAATGTGCGCCGCCCAAGTTTGATATTTTGTGCCGGCATAGCTCAGTTGGTAGAGCAGCTGATTTGTAATCAGCAGGCCACGGGTT
>CAJXLC010000025.1 GCA_913055645.1 uncultured Pseudomonadota bacterium
TGTAGGCTTTATTGTGGCTTTTTCTTTTGGGTTCTCATGGTTTGAATCGTTGGTTATTGGTGTTGCAATGACTTTCTCAAGTACGATTATTGGACTGAAATTATTGCCAACAACAGTCTTACATCACCTTAGAACAGGTGAGGTGATGATTAGTATTTTATTACTACAAGATGTGTTGGCAATTGGTGTGTTAACCATGTTGCAAATGTCTCATGCTGCAATAGATGGGGGACTATCATTTCTTCCAATATTTCTTCCGCTTTTATGGCTACCTGGCTTATTTATTCTGGCTTATTCTGTAGAGAGATTAATCTTAAAAAGATTGATTCAGCGTTTTGATAAATTTCAAGAATATATGTTTTTATTGGCGATTGGTTGGTGTTTGGCGATGGCTGAATTAGCTCATACCGTTGGTTTATCGCATGAGATAGGTGCTTTTATTGCAGGCGTCGCTTTGGCACATCACCCAGTATCGATGTTTCTTGTAGAGCGTTTAAAGCCATTGCGTGATTTTTTCTTAATTATGTTTTTCTTCACCATTGGTGCGGGCTTCACCTTAGCAAATATCGGCCCTGTTATTATTCCTGCATTGATACTTGCAGGGATTGCCTTATCTCTAAAACCTTGGTTGTTTGCACAATTATTGCGATATTCAGGAGAAGAAGCAGAAAGAGCCAAAGAAGTCGGTATGCGTTTGGGGCAAATGTCTGAGTTTTCATTATTGATTGCTATGTTGGCGATAGAATTGACTGTGATTGGTAATCATGCCAGTGATTTAATCCAATTGGCAACAGTGATAACGCTTATGATTTCGCCTTATTTGATTATGACCCGTTACCCTAGCCCGATGGCAATATCCGATAAATTGCGGCGCGATTAGGCTAATATTTACGCTAAACTACCACCTATCCTTTGATTGACGTAAATGGGTAAAAACATCCAAGGCATTTGCATCTATGTGCTGTGTTTTGCCATAAGTATCTATAAAAACAGTATCCAATGGTCGTAGAAATGGATTGGTGGCTTTTTCCAAGCCTATACTGGATGGAATGGTAGGCTGATTTTTCATGCGTGTTTGTGTGTCATCATGAATACGTTGGTGCAATATCGAATTATCAGTATCGACATCACGAGCAAAACGTAAATTAGGCAGGGTGTATTCATGGGCGCAATAGACTTTCGTATCGTCAGGCAACGCAGCTAATTTTTGCAGGCTTTGCCACATTTGGGCTGGTGAACCTTCAAATAACCGGCCGCAACCTGCACCAAACAATGTATCACCACAAAAAAGCGCATCATTAATCACATAAGCAATATGCCCCAATGTATGCCCACTCACGTTCAAGACTTGAATATCTAGTCCTTCAATTTTGGGAAATATTTTCTCTGAAACCTGTATATCAATACAAGGAATACGCGCCGCATCATGGGCTGCGCCAATGACTATGCAGTTCCAGCGTTGTTTGAGTGCTTTATTGCCATCGGTATGATCCCAATGATGATGGGTGTTTAAGATGTGAGTTAATGATTTACCCAAGCTGGCACAAGCTTGATTTACCACGCTGGCATCGGCGGGGTCAATCACGGCTAAAACATCACTAGCTTTTGCCTCAATGAGATAGATATAATTATCACTTAGAGCAGGAATTTGATGCACTTGAAAGTGCTGATGTTGATAAGACCACATGGTGGGCTAGCCTAGCCCGTATCACAGATATATTGAAGTTAGATATAATGAAGTTGAAAAGGATGTTTATGTCACACGGTTCAAGTAAGGCAGTTGGTACGGCAATTTTTGGTAATAGCATAGTTACACTGGCCAAGTTTATTGGTTTTGCTGTTTCGGGTTCCAGTGCGCTATTGGCTGAAGCTGTGCATTCACTGGCAGATACAGCCAATCAATGTTTACTGTATTTGGGTTTGAAACGTTCGCAACGAAAAGCTGATACACATCATCACTTCGGCTATGGGCAAGAACGTTATTTTTGGAACTTGGTATCAGCAATCACTATTTTCTTTTTGGGTTGTGTGTATACTATTATGCACGCTGTTGAAAAAATTCAACATGGTCATACCCCTGAATTATCATGGGTTCCCTTTGCTGTTATACTGATAGCCTTTATTGTAGAGGGATATTCTCTTTCTATAGCGTTGAAAGAGGTTCTTCGTCAAAGTAAAGAAGCAGGTAAAACATTTCGTCAATACCTTGTGGAAACCCGTGACCCCACCACATTGGCAGTATTGATTGAAGATAGTGTGGCGATGTTAGGACTTGTGTTTGCATTGCTCGGCATAGGGCTGTCCTTTTGGACAGGCTCAGCCGTATTTGATGGTATAGCAGCGATTTGCATTGGTATGTTAATGGGTGTTTTGGCTTGCTTTTTGGCGGCAACGAATCGTAAATATTTATTAAATCACTCGGATGATGGGGTCAATGAAGTCGCCAGCAAGTTATGGCGTGCTGATGAGCAAGTTCAAACCGTGCAACGGGTGAATAGCATTGTTTTATCACCAAAAGAGACACTATTGATGGCAGAAGTTGAGCTGCGTGAAGAAGCAATCTTTGCAGATATGTCCGAAGCTGAAATTACGCAAGCCATTCGTTTTATGCATAAGCTCAATGCCATTCGCCGCTCGTTAGAGGAAGATGTGGCACGTGTTTCTCCAGAGGCCAAACACATTTTTATTGAATTTGCCTCACCTGAAGATAAATCCAATACTGAATAGTATCTAAATAGCCCTCATGTAAGCCTAGAGACTTACATATATCGCATTGCCATAGCTATAAAAATCAATGTCTTTGATGTAATTCTGACGTGTTGACTGTAAGAGGAAAGACCTCTATTATAGTAGGGATATGTTTTTTTGTAGGAGAGAGGGTGGTGGGTATGAGAAGAGAGCTTGATTATCATGATCCAATCGCAGTAACGCGGGATATATTTTGGACAGGATTTTATGATGAAGTGACTAAGTTTCACTGCAATCCATACATACTTATTGATGATCAGGATGTTGTTTTATTCGATCCGGGCTCGATACCCGATTTTCCAGAAATCATGCGTAAGGTCATTGATGTCATTCAACCCCATGAAATTACTTATGTTGTGGCTCACCACCAAGACCCCGATGTTTGTGGGAACCTTGCTGTTACCGAAGATGTTATTGATCGCAGTGAATTAAAAATTGTTGCTCATGGCAACACAGTTCGATTGATTAATCATTTGGGCCTAACATCTGAGTTTTATCATGTTGATAAACATGATCACAAGCTAACATTAAAAAGTGGGCGTCAATTGGAGTTTATGTATACACCTTACCTGCATTCTCCTGGTGCCATGGTTACATATGATGTTAAAACGAAAACACTATTCAGCAGTGATATCTTTGGGGGTGTATCAGCCGAGTGGGCATTGTTTGCCGACGATTGGGACTACCTTAAAGGAATGAAAGCTTTTCATCAGGTGTATATGCCAAGCAATGCTATTTTGAAGCCTGCTTTAGAGAAAATGCAAAGTCGCTGGGAAATTGATCGTATTTTACCTCAGCATGGCTGTGTTCTTGAAGGAGAGCATATAAACATTGCTTTTGACTTTCTGAAACAGCTTCCTTGCGGTGTGGATTTGGATGAGTCATGAATGCGCAGAATATACGCAATGCTGGCAGAGATAATGTTGAATATACACGTAATATTAGCAGTGAACTTATCGAAAAAGCCATGGAAATGCGATGTAGAAGCTATCTTTCGCAAGTTAAGGCTGATTTACTGACTGAAACTATTTTTGAGGTAGATAAAAGCCGAAAAAATATTCGTAAAGCCAATGAAAAACTCGAAATACGTGTAAAAGATAGAACTAAATCGCTGCAAGATAGTAATAAAGCACTACAGCATGAAATTAAAAAACACATGCAGACAGAAGATCAATTACGCAAACTTAGTGAAGCCATTGAGCATGCTGGCGAAGGCATTTTTATTACTGATAAAACAGCTAAAATTGAATATGTAAATCAGGCTTTCTGTAAAACGATGGGCTATAGTGCTGATGAAATACTAGGTAACACACCTGCTATGTGGAAAAGTGGAGTGCAGGGAAAAGATTTTTATGAGAATTTATGGTCAACGATTCTCTCAGGACAAGCCTGGAATGGTTCTGTAATCAATAAAAAGAAAGATGGCGAACAAATTCCACTGATGATGACAATTGCACCGATTTTGGATCGTCATGATAATATATGCTCGTTTGTGGCTAGCCAGCAGGACATGACAAAGCAGAGAGAACTCGAAGATCAATTTCAACAAGCCCAAAAAATGGAAGCGCTTGGCACATTGGTTGGTGGCATCGCTCACGATTTTAATAATATGCTGGCGGCGATGATTGGAAATATTTATTTGCTTAAAATGGAACCCTTTTCAGCCTCGACGGAAGCAAGGGAGCACTTGAACGGCATTGAAACCCTTGCTTTTCGCGCCAGTGAAATGATCAAACAACTTTTGGTGTTTGCGCGAAAGGGAACAGTGAGTAAAACAGCGGTTCCATTCACAACGCTAATGAAAGAAGCTTTTAAGCTTCAACAAGTGGCTGTGCCTGAAGATATTACATTTAATCACAGTTTTTCTTCTGAAGAATTGAATGTTTTTGCGGATGCTACGCAGTTACAACAGGTCTTTATTAATTTAATTAACAATGCACGAGATGCTGTTGAGGGGAGTGCCTCACCATCTATCAACGTACAGCTTGAAGCTTTTGAAGCAGATGATGCATTTTTGAAACAACACAGTAGTGCAGAAAATTGTAAATTTGCACACCTCTCTATCACCGATAATGGTTGCGGTATTGATCAGGCAGAGATTGAAAAGATTTTTGACCCTTTCTACACAACAAAAGAGGTGGGGAAAGGTACGGGACTTGGTTTGGCGATGGTCTTTGGTGCTATTCGCAGTTATGAGGGATGGGTTGATGTTGAAAGTAACAATGGGCAAGGAACATCTTTTCATATTTATATTCCTCTTCTTCCCTCTGCAGATGAAATGACTTCACAGCAGCCATCACCCGAAGTCATAGTCGGAAAAGGCGAAACGATTCTTTTGGTTGATGATAATGCACAATTGCTTGTCAGCAGTAAGAAAGTATTGGAGAAAATGGGTTACGCTGTTGTTACCGCTGTAGATGGGTTGGAAGCAATTGATACATATACAGAACAACATGAAACGATTGATCTCATTATTCTTGATCTGGTTATGCCTAATATGTCTGGCGGAGATGCTGCAAGAGAAATTATAGCTGCCTTTCCAGATGCAAAAATTATGTTTGCTACAGCATATGACAGCAGTGGTAAGTTAACGCGAGATATGGCATCTGAGTATGTAGTACTTGAAAAGCCTTTTGCTATTCCACTTCTGAGTGCGGCAATTAGAAAGCAGTTGGATAGATGATAAATCTACTTGTTGCGTTACAACCTTATAGAACAAAGGGTGGTATCAATGCGTGAGTTTGCCTAAACTATCGCTCATACGATTTGGCTGAAATGCTATAAGCGAAAAAAAGGAGTTGTTATGAGTGTATTGGTTGGTAAGCAAGCCCCTGAATTTACTGCAGCAGCAGTAATGGCAGATGGTTCGATTAACGAGAATTTTTCTTTGTCTGATTATAAAGGCAAATATGTAGTGTTATTTTTCTATCCTTTGGACTTCACTTTTGTGTGTCCATCAGAATTGATTGCATTTGATCATCGTATCAAAGAATTTGAAAGCCGTGGCGTGCAAGTGATTGGGTGTTCGATTGACTCACAGTTTACTCATGCTGCATGGCGCAATACACCAGTAAATGAAGGTGGTATTGGTGAAGTAGCTTACCCATTGGTTGGCGATGTGAAACATGAAATCTGCAAGGCTTATGATGTAGAGTTTGACGAAGCTGGCGTGGCTTTCCGTGGTTCTTTCTTGATTGATAAAGATGGTGCAGTGATGCATCAAGTGGTGAATCATTTACCATTGGGTCGTAATGTTGATGAAATGTTACGTATGATTGATGCGCTTCAATTCCATGAAGAACACGGCGAAGTTTGCCCTGCTGGTTGGAATAAAGGAGACAAGGGCATGGTTGCTGATGCTGATGGCGTGGCTTCTTACTTGGCTTCAGAAGCAGATAAACTGTAATATTTTTAAATATTTACTGGGTGTTTAAAGCGGTCTGAGCAATCAGGCCGCTTTTTTTATAAGCTTATGACTTAGTTTGGATATCATCGAGCGGGACAATGTAGTGGTTACTGCAATATTCGCAGGAAACCGTGACATTACCCTGATCATCCGCCAAGCCCTGTAATTCATCAGCTGCAAAACCAGTCAATGCATGCGCCATTTTTTCGATACTGCAACCACATTCGTAATTATAATCATCATGACCAACGATTTTGCATTTTAAATTATCAAATGCATGCAGCAATGTTTCAGGGTCATCATTTTCTAAGGCTTTATCACTAATCGTTGCCATGGCTTTGACAGCTTCAAACCAACTGCTTTCTTGGCAACCCGGCATAGCTTCAATAAATAATGCTAAATCTGGCGTTAAAATAATATCTGCTTGCACTTGTACCGATTGATTTAGGTAATGCTGAATATGATCAGCTAAATATTCTGAATCATGTTCGATGGTAGATACATAAGGTGTACCAAAACCCATATCGCGCACTGTCGAAATATGCAAAGGGCGACCCATCCATGCAGAAATACCTGTTTCTTGGTTGTTGCGATGACCAGCATGATCTTCTTGCCAATTCATGTAACCACGCACATGACTAGGACGAGCCTCTGCCAAAATACGGCGAATGGGAGCATGGGGTTGGCTGGGATGACTATCAAGTTGTAAAACCTGACGTACGCCGCCTTTACTAACACTTAATAACACAATGGATGCCAATAGTGTTCTACCCATCATTTCTGCTGGTGTGCCACTTAACCCATGTATGGCTATGGCTTTCTCAACAATATTTGTACCACGAATAATCGCACCACGGGTATGTGCTTCAGGCAATAAAAAACGAATCAGTGTATCTGTGTTTTCAGCCATGCTTGAACCTCAGAAAGTGTTGAAAAAGTCTGTGTTGCGCCAGCTTCGCGAAGCTCATCTGGAGAAAATGATGCAGTGATGCCAATGCCAGCACTAGCAGCACGTTTGGCAGCTTTCATATCAGCAATACCATCACCAATCATCACCGTATTTTCAGGTCTTGTGTGTAGTGCACCACAAGCAATCAATAGGCTTTCAGGGTCTGGCTTGTTGGCGCGACCCTCTAATTTTCCAACCACCGTATGCACCTTGTCAGACCAGCCCAAATGTAACAATTGTTCTTCAGCACGGTGTTGCCCTTTGCTGGTAACAATGGCGACGGGAAGTTGCTTGTTTTGTAACCAATTTAATAGTTCTTTTGCACCTGCAAGTGGAAAAATACCTGTAAAATAATCTTCATCGTGAATCTCTAAGAAACGTTTGCCAGCCGCCTCTTTTTGCGCACCAAATAGCGCAGTCATGCTGCAATCACCTTTGCCTGTATGGCGGCGAATATCCAATTCGGATAGCTCATCCAAGCCAAATTCTTTTAAGGTCTGATTCATGGCACGGACAATGGGCGCAAAGGCATCAACCAATGTGCCATCCATATCCAATAAAACAGCTTGAATATTATTTTCCATAACGATTAAGTACAGAACAATCGGTCATATAACAATCAGGCACTGCGCAATGCATCCATGGCTTCAAGCATCCAAGAGCGGATTTGCATCGTTAATTTACCAGGTTTGCCATCACCAATCATTTGTTCATTGATGCAGTGAATCGGCATAACGGCATTGGTTGTGCTGCTCATCATAGCTTCTGTTAGATTTGCCTCGCTTAGTTTCCAAGGGCGTTCTACCACAGTAAGCCCATGTTCTTTTGCAACACGAATCGCCATATTGCGGGTAATGCCACCCAATACTTGATGATCAAGCGGGTGGGTGACCAAAGCGCCATCAATAACCGCAAGAATATTGGTTGAGCATCCTTCCAATACATGAGCTTCTTCATCCAGCCAAAAGGCTTCATCAGCATCTTTTAATGCAGCTTCCTGTTTGCCCAATACACTGGCAAGCAAAGCAATGGATTTAATTTCGCAACGTTTCCAACGAATATCTTGCAGCGTAATGGCTTTAATACCTGTTGCTAACTTGGCATCGCTTGGTTTGGGTAACAAACGAGATGTGATAATCAGTGTGGGTGTAAGCTCACCGTGCGGCAAGTGCGAGCGGGGTGCTGCACCACGAGTGATTTGAATGTACACCATAGCATCTTTAAAAGGGTTACGTTCATAAGTTTGTTGAACCAACTCTGCTATATGATTCAAGCTGCATGGTAGTGGAATACGCACACCCTCAGATGAGCGTTGCAAACGTTCTAAATGTGGCTGTAAATCAAGGAAATTACCACCAAAACACGCGACAACTTCATAAATACCATCGGCAAATTGAAAACCACGGTCTTCAATATGAATGGTAGCATCCTCAAGCGGTACAAATGCACCATTTACATAGGCCGTCAGGTCTTGTTGTGCAGTGCTTGAGCTCATGAGTGGCTCCCATCGTTGTTTTCATTTTCTTCTCTATCTTTCAACCAAAGGCGCAAGGCATCCCATTGACGACCAAACCATGATGCTTCAGGCACATCACGGGCTGCTTGCATGGGAATATGCACCAAGATATTTGCTGGCTTGCTGTCATCTTTGCCTAAAACAGCATCAATACTGCCAATGTCTTGCCCCTTGCTGATAGGGGCGTGCATGGGCGAATCATAACGCAGGCGAAAGCTTAATTGTTTTTCAAGCCCCTTCGGAACAGTCACCCAAACAGGATTTGCTGGTTTAAGCCATACATGCTCAGCCGTACCACCATACACATCAATTTGACGGCGAATATCGCGTTCCATGGGGCGCAGTGTTACAAAATTACGAAAGCCATGGCTAAGTAATACTTTTGATTGTTGGGCTCGCTGGCGATCGGATGTGGTACCAAATACTGCTGATACAAAACGTGTTTGATTACGTTCTGCTGATGAAACAAGGCAATAGCCTGCTTCTTGTGTATGCCCTGTTTTCAAACCATCGACATCAGGCATACTCCACAATAAACGATTGCGATTGGGTTGTTTACGACCATCATAGGTAAAGCTTTTTTCTGAGAATACCTTGTAATCCTCAGGGAAATCGCGCCATATAGCGGCTGCCAAGATTGCCATATCCATGGCTGAGCTATGGTGCCCTTTGGCAGGAAACCCTGTGGCATTGACAAAGTGGCTATGTTTCATGCCCAATTCTTTGGCTTTTTCATTCATACGTTGTGCAAATGCAGATTCACTGCCAGCCAAATGTTCTGCCATCACAATACAAGCATCATTACCAGAAAATGTCGCAATACCATGAATAAGATCCGCCACTTTAGGATGCATACGTGGATCCAAGAACATGGTACTACCACCAATTTTCCAAGCTTTTTTGCTCACGTTGAGTTTTTCATCTTTATGTAGACGACCAAGCTTTAAATCTTCAAAAATAAGATAAAGGGTCATCAATTTTGTCAGACTGGCAGGTGGAAGTTCTTCATTGGCATTATGTTCAACCACAACTTGTCCTGAGTGTGCATCAATCAATGCCCATGATTTGGCTTCCAAGGTCGGCGGTGTAGGCCAGTTTGATGCAGATGCAATGCTGCTAAATAATGCGATTGTGATAAAAATAACAGTTTTCAAAAAGGCCATAGCCAATTCTCCTTGAGCGTGGTTAAAATCAGTAAAAAAGTGGGTTAATTTTCGTTCGCATGAAAAAACAATGCATCAGGCTCCGCAGTCCATTGTATGGATTGAGGTAATGCAGGCTTCTCAATGCGCAAAGTATGCGCGTGTAACATTAAGCGAGCATAACTTTTACCTTGATAACGTCGATCCCCTAAAATCGGGCATCCTATGTGTGATAAGTGAACACGCAATTGATGGGTGCGTCCAGTATGTGGAGTCAAACGTAATAATGCAGTGTTTTCATGCCTTTCAAGCACTTCAGCTTCAGTATCACAGGCTCGACCATCGTCACTGACATGGAAACGTCCTAGGCGATCTTTCTTCTTATCAATGGATAAAGTGATGCGCTGGGAGTCCCATGTTGGAGCAGGGGAGACCACTGCCAAATATGATTTTTGAACATGACTATGCCAAAGCCCTTGTAAATGTTGTAGTTGCTTGGGGTTGGATGACAACAACATCAAGCCTGATGTATCACGATCCAACCTATGAACAGGACGCAAGAATTTTGCTTCTCGCGGTGTCATGCCGAGGTGCTTTGCTAATTCATCAGGAATACAGCCTTTGCTACGATGCAAAGCTTCTTGGGCATACTGACCACTGCGTTTATCAATCAAATACAATGTTCGATGCTGCCAAATCAATTGTTCTGCAGAAAAAGGCGTGAGTTTTTCATCATCAATCATCACGATGCGCAAATGCTCGCCACCTTGCAGCATGGTTCCAGCCTTACGGCAACGTTTTTTATTCACATAAATACTGCCTTCATCAATGGCACGGCGAATACGGCGGCGTGATAGTGGAATATCACGACTCAACTCAGCCAATGCGCTATCAAGACGGCTTGGCTCTTTGCCTTGAAATATAAAACGATAATCTTGCATGATTAAGCCTCTAAAGCCTTTAAAACTTCTTCATGATTGCTGCATAAAGTAAGCATCTCAAAGCCATGATCAACTGACATAACCAATGAATCTTGTAATGTTGATACAATATCTGGCCACATATCACCATAAAGAATCAATGGTCGGTCTTTCAAGATGTTGATAGCACGCAAATCCCAACTCATCGCCAATTCAGAAAGTGTTCCCAAACCACCTGGTAATACCAGCCAGCCATCACAATCTTCAATCAAATGTTGCATGCGTGAGAAAAAATCGTGGGCACGAACTTCTTCTGAAAAGGTATTATTGGGTGGTGTTGGAAAGCATTCCAGCGTGATACCACGCACATGACCGCCACCTGCACGCATACCTTGTGAAAAAGCCGCCATCATACCTTGGTGTCCACCTGTCAGCCCATCATAGCCATGCTCGGCAAGTTTCTTACAAAGCTCTTCAACATCTTGAAAAAGTGGGTTGTTTTCAGCAATACGTGATGAACCAAATGCTGTAATACGAGGACGAGTCATCACTTATTCAATGACCACAATAGTATTGTGATAGCCTTTATCTTGCAGTGATAAGATAACGTTTTCTGTTTCAGAAACCTCATTGAATGGGCCAATGCGAACACGGTAGAAATTAGACCTGTTTACATGATAAATACGAATATTTGGAAAACTCGAAGCAAGCTCTTGGCGCAATTGATTGGCATTGCTGCGTGCTGAGAAGGCACCCAGTTGCACATAAATGCTGCCATCGGGCGAACTTGTTGGGTAACGGTTGCCTTCACTTTTGGGAGCTCTTGAAACATTCGATATGCGTGCTTTGGGAGTTCGTCTTATAGCAGGGCTAGGTGCGCTGTTCACAACATTGCCATCTAAAGTCTGAACACGTACATGTGCCGTACCTTTTTTGTCATAGCCAAGTGCGTGGGCAGCGGCATATGATAAGTCAATAATACGGCTTTTTACAAAAGGACCACGGTCATTCACACGCACAACCACAGAACGTCCATTATCAAGGTTAGTGACTCGAACCATGGTTGGTAGTGGCAAGGTTTTATGCGCAGCAGACATGGCATGCATATCGTAGCGTTCACCGTTGGCAGTTTTTTTGCCGTGAAATTTTTTACCATACCAAGATGCAACGCCTGTTTTGTCATAACCATTGGCAGATGCTAAAGGATAATACCATTGTCCAGCTACCTTATAAGGTTTACCTGTTTTAACATGACCACCATTGCCAGATGGTAGGGAGGCTGACTTTTGTGAGTTAGGCAGACTTACAGGAACGCCTATATGAACCCCTGGCAAGGGTGAATAATTCACATAGGATTTACAGCCATTGAGCACCAATGACAGAAAAATGGTAAGTATGAGTGTTGAAAATAGTTTCTTATGCATGATGGGTATTGCAAGCTTTACAATTCATTAGCTCTGCTAGCTCCGTAATTGCCATAGCATAATTATATGAGCGATTCCAACGTGTTATCACATAAAAGTTATAATGTACTAGAGCGATTTCTTTGCCTTTTTTGGTGGTTATTTCAATCAAGGTAACCTTATCATCATCTTGCCAGTGATTATCCAGCTTTGGCAATTGATGGCGAATCTCACTTAATTTCACCCAACCTTTAAAACCTTTCTTGGCATGGGCAACAAGTGATTGATGGTTGCTTTCTTTGCCAATCCAATGCGCAACAGGGCGTGAGCCATCCCAGCCATGTTTTTTAAAATAATTCGCAACACTATTGATAATATCCGTAGGCGAATGCCAAACATCACGTTTACCATCACCATCAGCATCCACTGCATAGGCACGGTATGAAGATGGAATAAACTGCGTGGTACCAAATGCGCCAGCATAGGAGCCTTTAAATTCATTGGGATTTAATCCTTCTTCCTTGCAAAGAAGTAATAATTCGCCCAACTCTCTACGAAAAAACTTTGCCCGGCGCGGATAACCTGTTGCCAAGGTATAAAGCGAGCTAACCACAGGATCTTTGCCGCGATGTTTACCATAGCGGGTTTCCATGCCTAGAATTGCCGCGATGATTTCTTTTTGCACACCGTATGTCTTTTCAGAAGCCTGAAAAACAGCTGCATTCTTTTCTAAATAATCACGACCTTTCGCTGCCAGTTTTGGGTTTACAAATAAAGGGCGATATTCTGCATAGCTGCGCGATTCATAGGGTGTTTTCATACGTGTAATAATGCTTTCATCAAATACAGCATGATGAATCGCTTCAGCAATGCTTGCTCGCGATAAACCTGTTTCTTTTACCAGTTGATCAATCAGTATTTGCCGTGTGGCATCAGATTGTTGCGCCCAAAGTAGGGTGGGTGATATTGCCAGTGCCGCGATACCCGCAAGACTAGCTTTCAATGCAGCACGACGTGATACAAAAGTAGGGAGTTTAGACATGACCGCATGCTAAACATCCTTGAACTTGCTTGAAAGGGTAAAATCTACATAGTGCTTTGTGTACATAGCGAATACATACGTTGAATAGAGAGAAATCATGAGACCTTGGGAATTGTTGGACAGTAGCGAAGTGGTTGGAGAAGCCAAAGAAATGAGCCTTTATCGACGTGGTGATGAGTATTCCATCAAAACAGGCTATTCAGAGTTGATGAACAGTCGCATGCATGGCTCAGAAGATGCTTTGGCAGAGCTTGGCTGCAAAGGTCTAAAAAACAAGCCAAAAACACGTGTATTGATTGGTGGTTTGGGTATGGGATTTACGCTTGCCGAAGCTTTAAAGCATGTGCCAGATGATGCTGAAGTGGTGGTTGCAGAGCTTGTGCCTGCGGTGGTTGCATGGAATCAAAGTCATTTATCAGCACTGGCAGGGCATCCGTTAAAAGATAAACGTGTGATAGTGCATCACGGTGATGTCGGCAAGCTTATTCGCGCAGAGAAAGGCGGCTTTGATGCTATTCTTTTGGATGTGGATAATGGTCCAGAAGGGCTGACACGCAAAGAAAATGATGCGCTGTATAGTGCTTCGGGCTTAAAAGCTTCTTTGGCAGCGCTTCGAGATGGCGGCGTGTTTGGTGTTTGGTCAACCTTTCCAGATGTACGCTTTACCAAACGCATGCAACAAGCTGGTTTTAAGGTGGAAGAAGTTCGCGCTAGGGCGCATGGCAAACGCGGCAGCAAACATATGATTTGGCTGGGTGCGCGTAGGTAGTTCTAACTGCTTGCATGAGGAGGCAAGCGAAGCCCCTTTCGATGCTTTTGTTCGACATTTTTACAGCTTATTGAGACTGTAAATCCAACTGTGTAAATATTTCAAACAGCTATGATGCTGACAGGAGTATTTATGACAAAGAAAGAAAAACATGACCCTAAGTTGGTCGCCTTAGCCAATGAGCTGGCGAAACATATGAAAACGGAATCTGATATATCGAGCCTGAGTCAGATATTAACGAAACTGACAGTTGAGACGGCTCTTGGTGCTGAGATGGAAGAACATCTTGGCTATGGTCATCATGAACGTAACGATACAAGTAACCATCGCAATGGTTACTCCAGCAAGCGTTTAATTGGCGATCATGGTGAAGTCGAGATAGAAGTACCTCGTGATCGTCATTCAAGGTTTGAGCCTCAACTTATCCAGAAAGGTCAGAGTCGCCTGACACATTTTGATGATCAAATCATTGCCCTTTATAGCAAGGGGATGAGCACGCGAGACATCGTAGCAGCCTTTAAGGATATGTATGATGCAGAGGTATCGGCAAGTCTTATATCCAAGGTTACAGATGCTGTTATAGAACGCGTGATTGAATGGCAGAATAGGCCGTTGGATGAACTGTATCCCATTGTCTATATGGACTGTATCAGAGTGAAGGTCAGGCAGGATAAGCGTGTGATCAATAAGGCGGTCTATATTGCCTTGGGAATCAACCTTAATGGTGAAAAAGAGGTGTTGGGCTTGTGGATCCAAGAGAACGAAGGCGCCAAATTCTGGTTGTCAGTATTGACCGAACTTAAGACGCGTGGCGTACAAGATATATTCATTGCTTGTGTGGATGGTTTAACTGGATTCCCTGATGCCATCAATGCGGTATTTCCGCAGACAAAAGTTCAGTTGTGCATCGTGCATATGGTGCGTAATTCACTACGTTTTGTATCCTGGAAAGAGCGTAAGGAAGTGGTTGCTGATCTTCGGAATATTTACCGATCAGTCAGCGTTGAAGAGGCTGAGAAGGAACTCGATGCCTTTGCTGAAAAGTGGGATGATAAATTCCCAACTATCAGCCAAATGTGGCGCAGACACTGGGACAATCTGATTACTTTATTTGAATATCCTGATGATATTCGCAAGGCTATTTACACTACTAATGCCATAGAATCACTCAACAGTGTGGTACGTAAGGCGATCAAAAACCGTAAGGTGTTTCCAACTGACAATTCGGCCATGAAGGTGGTTTACCTAGCCATTGAATCAGCATCCAAGAAATGGACGATGCCCATACATAACTGGAAAGCTGCTCTCAACCGGTTCATGATTGAGTTTCCAGATAGGATGCCTGAAAAGTTTTAGGTAATGAATTTACACAGACGGATTTACAGGCTCAGCTTATTAAAAACAGCATCTAATGATGCTTTCATTTTCTTTTTTTCTATTTCTGGATCAACCTTCTGAAGATATTCTACCGATGCCAAATCATCCCCACGTTTTCTATTTTGTCGTGGTTCAAGTGCTTCAATTAGCACTGCTTCTAACGCTGGGATGAGTTTGGCTGCGCTGTATACCTCTGGTAGTACTCCGATCTCGCCTGTCTCAGAAACAGGCAACAGCCCAAACCATGAAAATCTATCCCAACGTGCAGACAAGCGATCTACAGTGTGCTCGTACAACCTTTTACCCAATGGTCTATCTGTAGTTCGACCGACATATATAACTTCACGACCATCATAAAGAAGGTAAATACCTAACTGCTTATAGAAGTTTACAGGTGTAGCCCCAATTTGTTGCATTCCAAGTAACTTTGGAGCTGTTTTCCACTCAATAGCCTCTTTCCTCCAAAACATACCAAATGAAGTAATAATTTCATATTGCTCTTCTGATTCCTCTGATTCAATTATCTCTGGTGTGAGTTTCGTTGGTATTGTTCCTTTACTCGATGGCTGTGCCCGCATGGCGAATGTGCCCTTTGAAACACGAACATATGGTGACGAACCTGCATCGTGTTTAATAGAAGCTGAAATTTGCGCATTTACTGTTGCCGCTGGAGTAGCTCCAAGTTTTTTCCGTAAACCATCAGAAATAATTCGTTCTGTAATTTCATTATAATGAAGAGGTGTTGTAGACGAACTCAATACCTTGTCTATGGCTTTTCTCCATGTCATTTCACTCATAATTTAGTGTCCTTTGCTGTCGAATTAATCAAATAGGAGCAATCAAAGTTCCTTATTATTAACTTCTATAGGCGGGCATATTTTTTCATCATATTAAAGATAATAAATAAGGTGTAGGAATTGACCGTATTAAGTCAGCATTGTGGTGAAAAATAATAGCAGGGTCAATCTAAAGCCTTTTACAACACTACTTGTTATATTTACGGCGCGGTTTCGAGCTATACCCGTTTTTGTTCTTTTGGGGTTTGTTGTTGCTCTTTTGCTTGGGAAAGAGCGCCCAAAGCTTCGCTTCATCCACCGCATCATATTCACCCAGCTTCAAACCATCCAACGTGATAGGGCCAATGGCATAACGAATCAAACGCAGGGTAGGGAAGCCAACCGCAGCAGTCATACGCCGTACTTGGCGATTGCGACCTTCTGATATTTCCAATTGTAGCCAAGAGGTCGGGATAGCTGCACGCATGCGAATAGGTGGTTCGCGTTGCCATAAGCTTTTAGGTTCAGCGATAATGTTGGCTTTGGCGGGTTTGGTCTTGCCATCTTTAAGTTCAACACCTGTACAGAGTTGTTGAATCGCATCAGAGGTAATCTCACCATCGACTTGCACCCAATAGGTCTTTTTAAGCTTGTGGTCAGGGTGGGAAATGCGATTCTGCAATGCACCATCATCGGTAAGCAATAATAAACCCTCACTATCGCGATCAAGGCGACCAGCAGGATAAACATCAGGTACACGAATAAAATCCGCCAGTGTTTGGCGCTTTTCATGGTCGGTGAACTGGGTAAGTACATCAAAAGGTTTGTTGAATCGTAGGGTTGTCATCGTGGCGAGTGTACTTGGCAGGATTCATCGTTACAATTGCATGTATTGTTTATGTGGAGAATGATTGTTTTGTAAGGGTGGTTTTATGAAAAGTTTGCTAATGATTGTGGTTGGTTTGGTGCTTGTGGGCTTTTTGGCATATATTGTGATGGCAGTATTATCCCAAAAGCAGCCTGATAATTTGGGTCTGCATGATGGCATGCTTAAGCCATGCCCTGACTCACCGAATTGCGTGTGCAGTGAGTCTCATAGCAAAGACGATACACAGCATTTTATTCAAGCAATTGCAGGCAATGACAAAACATGGACGCGTTTCAAGCAAGTCATCATCGAGCTAGGTGGGGATATTGAAACAGATCAAGGTGAATACATGCATATCACGTTTAGTACACCAATCTTTCATTATGTTGATGATGTTGAAGCACGTTTTGACCGAGATGAAGGCTTAATTCATGTACGTTCTGCTTCGCGTATTGGACGCTCTGATTTTGGTGTGAACCGTAAGCGCATAGAAATGATTAAAAAGGCATTGCTCGATTAGATGGATTTTGCCGCCGATTTTGAGACCTATATTCTCTCCAAAAGTAGTGCGCAGAAAGGGTTCCCCTTTGGCAAACATGTAGCTGTGTACAAAGTATTGGGCAAAATGTTTGCTTTAATCGAGAAGAGGGGTTTGAATGTGAAATGTGATCCCGATGAAGCATTGATTTGGCGTTCAATGTATGATGCGATTATTCCTTATCATATGAATAAAGAACATTGGAATACGATTGTTTTGGATGCCACTGTGCCTAATGATTTGATTCATAAAATGATTGATGATTCGTATGCACTGGTGGTTAAAAAAATGAAAAAATCGGATAGAGAGAGGCTTCATGAATTTTGACATCAATGCAATCATGCAGGGCATCAGCATTTGGGCATTGCCAGTATTGTTTGCCGTTGTGTTGCATGAAGTGGCGCATGGTTGGGTGGCTGATAAATTAGGTGATGATACAGCACGTTGGATGGGACGGTTAACACTTAATCCTATCAAACATATTGACCCTGTAGGAACACTGTTGATTCCGATTTTATTGCTGGTCATGCAATCGCCATTTTTATTTGGTTATGCCAAACCAGTGCCGATTAACTGGCGAAAACTACGAAACCCCAATCGTGATATGGTATTGGTTGCACTTGCAGGACCATTAACCAACCTAGCTTTGGCATTGTTATCGACTGCGGTGTTGGCAATTGCCGCCCTGATGCCTGAATCCATGTTGTGGTTTACCAAGCCATTGGCATTGATGTGTCAGGCTTCGATTATTATCAATCTTGTATTGTTAATTTTTAACTTGTTACCATTGCCACCCTTGGATGGCGGGCGTGTTGCTGTGGGGCTTTTGCCTGGTCCTATGGCATATCAACTATCCAAGCTTGAGCGTTATGGATTTATTATTATCGTTGCATTGTTGGCACTGGGTTGGCTGCAAGCCATTATCGGTCCTGTGGTCATGGGCGGTAGCCAATTTTTAATCGCTTGGGCTTTCTCATAGTGTGTAGAAATATTACAATAAACCCTATTGATTACTTTCAATAATCCATGTTTTAGCAGCTTCTAATTCGTTATATTTAAAGGATTTAATCTCTGCTGATACAAAATGGCTTGCGATTGGTTCAGCGAGATTAGCAATTGAAGAATTGGTAACAAAAGCAACACATGCAATCTTTTTATGATGGTCTTTCACAAAAGACAGGTGTGAAACCAATGCTGCAAAGGACTTCCAACCAGGGAATTCTTTGGTAACTATAATAAGACCGTTTAATTTTTTGGACTTGTTGAGATAAGGGTCAATCATATGCACAGCTTTTTTAAAGTCTGCTTCGGACAAACTGTCATCGGGTTTAAACGTGGCGATACCACTTTCTTCATCAAGGGTGATATGTAACATAACAAGTCTCCTTTTGACGTTCGTTTAACGGCTGAAATACGATGTATTCGGTACTATTATAGCATACCAATCAGCCAGACGTAATTAAAACATGAAATCAGAGGTGTTATTTTACAAACTTGATTGTCCAAGCAGTCACAAGACCCCAAACCAAGTTGAAAAACAATACAAACAATGGTGTAAGAAGCCCCAAATCAAGCCCTGCGACACCTTTATGAGCCATCATAGGGAATACAACAAATAACTGAATGGCTGTGGGAAATAAGCTCAAAATAGCACCTTTGAGCAATAATCTTGATTGCAGCATCGGTAAAACAAACAATAAACCCCAAAGACCACCCCAAACAATGCGAGGATAAAGCCAGTGAGCTGATAAAGAGGGTGCGATTGCAACACCCATTGATGATGTGATGCCATAATGTCCGAATAACCATACAGCAAGACTATTGGCGAGCGCACCCAAACAACCTGCGGCAAAGAAAATGAGTAGTTTATTCATGTTAAACTCCTAAATATTCGATTAAAGATATGTTTTATTACTTACTCTAATGCCCGTATTTGCAGTTGGTTTAAAGCGTAGCGAAAAAGCTGTCTCACAACATGAGCTTGTTAGCCGAGCAATTTTTAGTGATTTTGTTTTGCTGCATTATGTTTGAAAGCAAAAATAAAAAACAGGATAAGCACTATAAGCACAGCCGTTGCTGAATAGCGGCTTAACTCCAAGCCGCCTTCACTCATAGGTTTATCTATGAAATCACCAACTACCGCGCCTAGTGGTCTTGTTAGGATGAACGCAGACCAAAACAAGATAGTATGAGAAACTTTTGTTTTATAGTATGCCAGTGCAATAAATATGAGTAAGCCACCGAATATAATTGCACTCGCTGCATATCCAAGACCTTCTGTATCGGCTACCCAATCACCTAAAGCCGTGCCTAACGTTTGGGAAAACATAATGGTTATCCAATAAAATGCTTCAGTTTTTGGAGAGCTTACAGTCTCTACTGCTATTGATCCCGTAGTACGCTGCCAAGCAAACAACGAACCCATTAATAACACTAATAAAATTGCTGAGCCACCAGAATACCCAATCCCTAATGATCGATCAGCAAAATCAGCAATGGTAGTACCTAGAGTAGTTGTAGCAATTATTGTTGCCCAATATGTAACAGGATGAAATTTTTTTGAATACATTTGCACAATTACGGCAACAACAAACACAATTGAGAATATCGCCGTGCCTACCAAGTAACCCAAACCCATCGACATAGAAACAGCATCACCACCTGTTTCTCCTAAGGTTGTTGCCAATATCTTTATCACCCAGAAAACCAATGTAACTTCTGGAACCTTACTTAAGGCTTGTTTAACTTCCGAATTCATAAAAGCTTACTCTTTATTTTAATTTACGGCTAACTAACCGAATAGAAGTAATCAAAGTTTCTCATTATTACTCCTATAGGTGGACGTTATTTTCACTATATTGCATTATTAAAGGAAAAAATGGACATGTCGTTATCGTGTGCCAAAGTAGGGTATGCGTCAATTACAATGTATGGGATGAATGTTAAATATTGGGAAGGGTAAGAATTTCCACACCATCATCGGTGACAGCAAGGGTATGCTCAAATTGTGCAGACAATGATTTGTCACGGGTAACCACTGTCCAGTGATCGGAAAGTTCTTTTACACCTGCTTTACCAAAGTTCACCATGGGTTCAATGGTAAACACCATGCCTTTTTTAAGCTTCATGCCTGCACCGGGTTTACCGTAATGCAAAACTTGGGGTTCTTCATGGAATACACGTCCAATACCATGCCCACAATACTCACGAACCACACTGCATTTTTCTCCTTCAACATATTGCTGAATGATGTGACCAATATCGCCCAGTGTTGCACCCGGTTTCACAACAGAAATACCCAATTCCAAGGCCTTTCGAGCAATTTCAGTGACTTTTTTCGCACGAACTTTGGGCGTGCCAACATAAAAAGTCTTGCTGGTATCACCATGCCAGCCATCGATAATACTGGTGACATCAACATTGATAATATCACCATCTTTAATCTTTTTATCCCCAGGAATGCCATGGCAAACCACATGATTTACTGATGTACATACCGATTTTGGAAAACCATGATAATTGAGTGGGGCAGGAATCGCGCCATGTTTAATCGTATAATCATGCACAATCTCATTGATTTCATCGGTCGTGATGCCTGGCTTAATATATTCTTCAATCATTACCAACGTATTAGCTGCATGAATGCAGGCAGGGCGCATTTGATCAATTTCTTCGGATGTTTTGATAAGAGCCATGAGAGTCCTTTATTACCACTATTTCTCGCAACAATCACCTAAGTCCGTCAGACTTCTAGCGAAACGATGATTAACACCGTTAGACAGAATCTGACACGATTGCTCATCTTGAGCGAAGTCGAAAAAATCTTTGTTTTCAAGGTGTTGCGACATAGACCTCTCCGCTTTGGTCGAGATAACACCTTTAGCCAGCACTTCCTTAGGGTGAATCATTACTTGCAGATGCCGTATTCTGACCTAATCTATTGGTAACGTCATTACTTTGGAGCGAAGATTATGAAGCTTTACTTGGTGCAGCATGGTTTGGCAGTGGATGAAAGCGAAGATGAGCAACGGCCACTATCCAATCAAGGACGTGAAGATATTGTGCGAACTGGCGGATTTTTAAGCCTTTTTGAGCGTCCGCAACCTGTGCGCATTGTGCATTCACATAAATTACGAGCCAAACAATCTGCGGAGATGTTTGCAGAGGCTTGGGGCTGTGCAGTGATTGAAGATTCCTCTGAGTTGTTTCCTAAAGCAGACCCACATGTTTGGGCATCGCGTCTGGTTGAAATTCATGAGGATATGATGCTTGTTGGGCATTTACCACACTTACCGCGCCTTGCATCACTACTTTTATGCGGTCAAGCTGATAGGGAAGTGGTGCGCTTTCGCAACGGTGGCGTTGTATGTTTAGAACGAATAGAAAATGATTGGAGTGTTTGCTGGCAAGTGAATCCAACGCTTTTTTACCCTAAAGATTAACTAATTATTCTTGATAATACTTCGCATGTAGAGGGTTTCTTCCGCCACAATCGCTTTCATCACCCCATAATGTGCTGTCATCGCTTTGCACATCCATATTGGCATCACTTAATCGTTGCGCTGTGATACCCGTACCACGTAAATCTGTGCCATATAGTTTGCTGCGATGTAAATGAACCGCAAATAGGTTGCAAAAGCTTAAATCTGAATAACTTAATTCGCTAGAACGTAAGTCACTACCTGAGAATAGGGCGTATGAAGCATTGGCATGACGAAGAATAGCGCCCGATAGGTGAGCATTGATGGCTTGAATGCGGTGTAAATCAGCATGGGATAAATCAGCCCAACTTAAATCACTATGATTCAAACAACAGGCATATAAATCACTGTATCCAAGTTTGGCACTCATCATATTACTATGGCTTAAATCTGAATGATGTAAGTTTGCATGGGATAAATCGCATGATGAAACATCAATAGATTGTAATTTAGAATTGGAAATTTCAATGTGAGCTAATTGGCAGCCATGCAATTTTAAACCGTGCAAATCAAGCTTGGATTGTGGTTCGATGACTTCTGGCAATAAATCATATAAAAATGCGTGCAAACTTCGCATATACGATGATTGTTTGTCAGGCTGCATATTCGATTTTTGAATTAACTGGGCGCAAGTACTAAGAATTGCATGATGATTTTGATTTTTTTGAAGAAGGTTTGCTGATTTTTGGGTATATTGTTGTAAATCATGCACAGCAACTCGCAATTCCAACTCGTCATTGGCTGGAATATGTTTGATATGTTCGAGTAGTTGCTCTAATTCTGGTGAGTATTGTACTGCTGCTTGCATATCATACCTATCGGCAAAAGCATGATAAACATGAAGTAACTATCCAGCTCACTCGTGATGCACTCAATTTTTGCGTCAAATATGCTCATGTGCAGAAGCACACTGCGTATTATTTTTCTTGAACTTAAGTGAATCACAAGCAACCTGAACAGTTACAAGATAAGAAATGTTTACCTTTTAAATACGCCCGTACAATTGATTCAATGGTTTTGATTGCGTCCAACAAACATCATCTATATTGGGTAAGTCTTGCATACGCCAGCACCAGTTATTTTCTAAGGTTCCTGGTGTATTAAAGCGTGCAGTTGTATCCAGTTCTAATAAATCCTGCATGGGAATAACCGCTAACATAGCAGGTGATGCAAGTGCAGCACGAATCATCGCCCACGGCATATCTTCAGCCGTGATGCCCAAATAAGCCAATACATGTTGATGTTCACCATCGGAAGCTGCTTGCCACCAACCCATGGTGGTATCGTTGTCATGGGTGCCTGTGTAAGTAACCATATCATAACTATGTTGATGGGGGAGGTATGGATTATCAGCACCACCACCAAAAGCGAATTGCAGTATTTTCATGCCGGGCAGTTTAAATTTTTTACGTAGTGCATGAACTTCTTCGGTAATCATGCCCAAATCTTCGGCAATCAATGGCAGTTGACCAAATGCATCTTGTAGCGCTTGCAGCAACTCATCACCGGGAGCTTTGCGCCATTCACCCTCAATGCCATCTTCACGGTGCCCTGGAATAGCCCAATAAGCTTCCAAGCCACGAAAGTGGTCAATACGTAGCATATGCATACGCTTGATTTGGGTGCGCACACGCTCAATCCACCAGCTAAATCCAGAATCTTGCATTTTATTCCACAAATACAGTGGATTTCCCCAGCGTTGCCCTGTTTTAGAGAAATAATCAGGTGGTACACCTGCAACTTCATCACATAGCCCATCTTCATTAATTGTGAAAAATTCGCGGTTTGCCCAAACATCCGATGAATCATGGGCAACATAAATTGGCAAATCTCCGAATAATTGTACGCCCCGTGATTCCGCATGTTCTTTAATACTTTGCCATTGCTCTGCAAACATAAACTGCTCAAAAATAACCTGATGAATATGCGCAAGTAGGGTATGAGAAGCTTCTTTTAAAGCATCAGTCTCTCGATCACTCAAACCTTTTGGCCAATGCCACCAAGGCATACCTTCATGTACAATTTTAAGTGATGCAAACAAAGCATAGTCTTCTAACCAAGCTTGGTTTTCTTCTCTAAATAGATTAATTTTATCGCGCAATTCCACATTACTTTCAGCATCTTGCCAAAAATGCAATGCCGCTTTGGCACGTGCCGTAGCTAGGCTTAAATCATCTTGAATAACACGTTGAATATCCTTGGCTGTTAACCAGCCTTTTTGCTCAGCAATACGCAAATCAATCAAATCTGGATTGCCTGCAGAAGAAGATAATGATTCATAAGGTGAACCATGACTATGCGTGGGTCCCAAGGGCAAAAATTGCCAAATGCGGTAACCAGCTTCAACGATTTGATCAATAAATCGCAGGGCTTCTTCACCCAAAACACCATGCTTAAAAGGGCCTGGTAATGATGTTATGTGTAATAAAACACCAGATTGACGTTGTTCAAGACCAGGTGTCATTCGCTGCCAGCTCCACCACGACGCATAGCACCACCACCTTCAGCATCGCCACCACCTTGTGAAATAGCATGGTCAAGGTTTTTAGGTGACGCACAACCCATTAATTGATAAAGCTTTTTCAGGTGCTTGCGGTATAAATTATCAAAATCTTTCACTGCACCCGATGGGTTATAATCACCAAACCACCAGCACCAATCAGAGCCTTCACAAATACGCAATTGCTCTTTGACTGCTTCGGTTGTTTCAGGGCTCAAAGATTCAATGCGTGTATCAAATACTTTTTTCGCAGCAATCAATAATTCCCAAGCGCTGGTCTTGGCTCTATCACCAATCCAAGTCGATAGATTGCCATAGACCCATGAGCCAGCAACAAGCTTCTTGAGTGGTGTTTTGGCTGGATTATTTGCTAAATATTCACTGAATGTTGTTAATTCATAATCATCATGATGGGCAATGGTTTGATACAGTTCCACAAGGAATGGTAGACCATTTTCATGGAAATGTTCCCAAGCATTTTCACCATCCATAATGATTGGAACAATTGGATTTTGTATGCCTTGAGTACGGTGTTTAATTTCAGCAAGTTCATGCATAAAGTTAGACACAGCATCATGTGTGGCCCACTTAGAATACTCAAAACCAATCAAATCAGAGAGTCTATCATCACGGAAGAAACAGCTTATTTGCTCATCTCCTTCTCCGACTAACCAAGGCTGATAAAGCTCATGTGGATGTTGTGCGCGTAAATTATAACCCAATGAATGATGTAAAACTGATTCACCTGTTGCACACCAATCAAAACCAGCATTGCCGAGCAAGGCCAAGGTTGCTTCTGAAACAGCACCTTCTGCAGGCCAGACACCTTTAGCTTTTTGACCACAAAATGCTTCGTGAGATGCAATGGCTAAGTCTATATGTTCAATAGCACGCTCTTTGCCACCAGGATATTGCTCTTGTGGAATAAGCGCATCGCTTACTGTTTCCCGCGCGGTATCGAAATCAAGCATGAGCGGAATAATCGGGTGAGCATACGGTGTGGTAGTAAGTTCAATCTTGCCACTTTCTAACAAACGACGGTGGGTTGTTGGAATATTGTTGAGCAATGATGAAATAAGCGTGAGTAGATCATGGCGATCTTGATAGCTGAAATATTGACCTTTTTCAATCAATCGACGTGCAACAAAATTGTGTTCTCGCACTGTTTCAGCCAGCCAACCTAGATGATACCATGTCACCAAATCAGTAAAATAATGACCACCAAGATATTCAATAGCATCATGGCTTTGAGCATGCTCATATAGGCTTAAAAGCCGTGAATAGGCTGGGTATCTATGCAAATTGCGTTCATGATTAAGGCGAAAACAGTTTTCCAATAAAAATTCTTTTTCTTGCTTGTTGTAATCACCTGTTTTATGAATCAATGATGCCATCAATGGATCATTTAATTCATTGCTCTCACCTTTTAGAAAACATTGCAGCTGCGTGGCGTAATCTTCAATTTGCGCCGTTAACGAAGGCACATAATTAATCACAGCTTTGGCTTCTGGCAATTGTTCTAAAATCTCAGCCATATCTGTATAATCTTTCATGGCGTGTAGATACACCCAAGGCAAATGATAACGACCAGTATCTGCATCACGGTAGAATGGTTGGTGCATATGCCAATAAAATACGATAGAAAGCTTGTTGCTCATAAATATCCTGTGTCCTAATAAAGTAAAAAGCCCTCAGTTCATGCTTGAGGGCTTTGAATATTCGCTAATCCGCGTTAAAAAATGATTAAACTTGGTGTAGATTCTGCCCCAACATTTCTGGGGTAACCAGTACAACACCACCCTCAGAAACTTCAAAACGCTTGGCGTCATCTTCAGCATTTTCACCAATAATTGTTCCCTCAGGAATAATTGCACCCTTATCAATGACGCATTTTTTGATACGACAATCACGACGAATTTCTACATCGGGTAGAATTACACTATCCTCAACAACTGAATAAGAATGTACACGTACATTGGAGAATAATACCGAATGGCGAACAGTTGAGCCTGTAATCAAACAACCTCCCGAAACCAATGAGTCAACAGCCATACCGCGCCTATCATCATCATCAAAGGCAAACTTGGCTGGGGCAAGTTGCTCTTGTTCGGTCCAGATTGGCCAATCTTTATCATACATATCCAATTCAGGTTCTAAGCTTGCCAAATTAATATTGGCTTCCCAATATGCATCAATGGTACCGACATCACGCCAGTAGCTAGGGCCACCTGTGCTAGCATTCACAAATGGAAAAGCAAAAGCATTGGCATGCTCAATCGCATGTGGAATCAAATCATGTCCGAAATCGTGAGTGGAGTTTGAATCTTTTGCATCGGTTACCAAACGATCACGTAAATATTTCGTTGAAAAAACATAAATTCCCATGGATGCCAAGGCCTGTGTATCATCACCAGGCATGGTTTTAGGGTTGGATGGCTTTTCAGCAAACTCGACGATGCGTTCATTATCATCAATCGCCATCACACCAAAGGCACTGGCTTCGTCCAGTGGTACGGGAATACAACCGACCGTAATATCTGCACTCTTGGCAACGTGCGCAGCAATCATTTTACCGTAATCCATTTTGTAAATGTGATCACCAGCCAAAATCACAATATACTCTGGATCATAATGACGGATAATATCTAAATTTTGATAGACAGCATCGGCAGTGCCTGCGTACCAGCCTTCGCCTTGACGCTGTTGGGCAGGCAAAACTTCTAAAAATTCACCGAACTGCCCAGAAAGAAAGCTCCAACCACGTTGTAAATGGCGCTGCAAGGAATGAGACTTATATTGTGTAATCACTGAAATACGGCGAACACCCGAATTGATACAATTGGAAAGAGGAAAATCAATAATACGAAATTTTCCACCGAATGGAACCGATGGTTTGGCTCGCCATTCGGTCAAAGCCTTGAGCCTTGAACCTTTTCCACCAGCCAAAACCAATGCAACGGTATTGGCGGTTAGACGACTAATATTTCGTTCTGCCCTACGCTCTACCTGTACTTCGCTCATGCTTCCCCTCCAATTATATAAACACGGCATGTCTTTGTATACAATAACGCATTTATTTCTTTGTATTTATGTAAAGAAATCAGACTGGCAGGATACTGTATGAAAGCAGTTTCGGCTAGATTAAATTTTTTTAATAAACATAATATTATGGTTTCATAGGCTAGTTGGAGCTTGCGCTTATCTAGAGAACATAGAGAATGCGTCCATTAAGCTTCGGTATTAAGCAAGTTTTGGTCAAGAGAGGTGTGTAGTGAGTGTAACATTAACAGAGGCAGCAGCCAAAAAAGTTCAAGGCTTATTGGATCAAGAAGATAACAAAGATTTAAGCTTGCGCGTATTTGTATCAGGTGGCGGCTGTTCGGGTTTTGAATATGGCTTCACCTTTGATGATGATATCAAAGATAATGATACAGTGGTCGAAAACCATGGTGTAAAACTATTGGTAGACCAAATGAGCTTAGACATGCTTAATGGTGCTGAAATTGACTATAAAACCTCATTACAAGGTGAATCTTTTGTGATTAAAAATCCCAATGCAGCTTCAACCTGTGGTTGTGGCAAATCATTTACACCTGCTGAAGAGGGTACTGGTTGTGGACACGCTTCATCTTACTAAGAAGCATGATTTCATATTTAAAGCGGAGCTCTGCTCCGCTTTTTTCTTGCGTGCTAAGGAAGGCTAATTAACGCATGAATGCATTGGAAGTAAACAACCTTCATAAGGTTTATGACAATGGCAATGTGGCTTTACAGGATGTTTCGCTATTGGTTCCTAAAGGCTCTTTTTTTGCATTGTTAGGGCCCAATGGGGCTGGAAAATCAACGCTGATTAATATTTTGGCAGATACGGTAAACGCTTCATCAGGAAGTGTTTCTTTGTTGGGTCA
>CAJXLC010000026.1 GCA_913055645.1 uncultured Pseudomonadota bacterium
TCCCTTATTCAGACATTATGCATCACAGCACCTGTACAGATAAGTTGTACAATATATTGTCAATTATTCAAGATATATGAGTTTTTAAACTACCAATATCAAGTTATGAAAGCCTGATACCATTTTTTACGGTCAGTTGGAGCGCTTGGTTATGTAACATTTACAACGCCTCGACATTTTGGAAATTTTGAGCAACCCCAAAATTTATTACCGGCATTTTGTCCTTTTTTAACTTCTCTTATTATCATTTCACTGCCGCACTTTGGGCAGTTTTGACGACTTTCTTTTTCAGCCACAATAGTTTTAACATGTTTCACATGTTCTCGGTTTGTTTTAAAAGATGGGGTCAACCGACCAACTTCTATTTTGCTTGTGATCTGCTTAACTTCTAACTCTGTTAATACTGGCTGAACCTTCGATTTAATAAACCTAATATATCCTTTTCCATACGTTACATTTTCTGGCATCTCTGTTTTAAACGTACTATCACCGACAAAAACAACAACTGAAAATACTTGATTCTCATTTAACCCCAATAAGCTTTCAAGAACTTTGGTGTGCTTGTAGTTTTGATGTAAAGGATTTTGAAACTTGTTTTTATGCTTATAAATTTGTTGCGTCCAAGTTTTCTGATTTGGATTACCAAATATCCAGCCTTTAATATTTTTGGTTTCAATAACAAATACACCATATTTTGAAACAATGACATGATCTATCTGGGTGCTACCATCTTCTGTTGGCAACGTAACATTTTTTACAAGATGGTATGTTTCTTTATCGAGAAATAACTTAGCACTCAAGTTTACGATGAATTCTCCTGCAACACCTTTGAACCATGCGGATTTTAATGTTGCAGCTAAAATCCCAATGGGTATTAAATACCACAGTGCACCTACTACTTGGTTAATGATTGGAGTGAAATCCATGTGTTTCCTCTGAGTTTGTTACATAACGCCTTAAGAAGGGGCGCCGGTTACGGCGTCCCGCTTGCTTAAATTGTTAAGTGTGCAGTTGGCAGGATAAGGATCGCTGACATATTGTGCCTGCTTAGTGCTATTGTTTTTTCTTAGCCCCTCTATCTTGTCATGATTTTCTGAGGCTAGCTCACTGTTGCCCGTGTTTTCTAGTATCTGTTGATACTCTTCGAGGAGATTGGCGTAACCAAGAGGGTCTATTGCTTCCATGTTGTAGTTAGCAAGTAGTGGAAGGGCTTGAGAATATTGTTGGTTAGCCTTATCCCATTCTCTCTTGGCCATATAGAGTCTGCCAAGCTCAAATAAATTTTGTGACCGTTTTGCGGTTTCAATATTTGGCAGAGTTTTGCGTACGTCGATAGATCTTAATAACCAAGACTCCGCTTCATTCAGTTTGCATAAATGTCCGTTTGCACGGGCAAGTCCGTACATTGAAATTGCCTCAAACTGTTTGTCTCCTGATTTTATAGAGGCCTCAAGGGAGGCAGAGTACCAATTTATAGCTCTAACATAGTCATTCTTAAAATAAGCTTCATTTCCAGTCCAGTTCAAGCGCTGAGGTGATTGTGCATTGCTGGCGCAACCGGCTAAAAAAATTGCCAGTTGCAGCACGATGAAAATTTTACTCATAGATGCTCTCATTTCACTTAACAACCCCAATCGCAGGAATGATTGTCCTCATATTTTCTATACATAGGTGGAACTATTATCCACTCTATTACATATTGATAGGCAAAAGAGGACAATGTCATTTCAATGTACTTGCAGCTTCAGCAACCCGATTTACAGCATCTTCTAAAGTCTCTTGAGACACCGCATACGAGAATCGAATTTGCCCTGGTGAGCCAAAGGCTGTGCCGGGAACAAGTGCAACACCTGCCGCTTCAAGTAACCATTCACACACTACCACATCATCTGTGAGCGTTAGTCCTTCAGGCGTGGTTTTGCCCAGCCAATCGGTGATGGATGGGAATACATAAAACGCACCATCGGGTGTGATGCAATCCATACCTTCAATGGCATTGAGTGCATTCACCAACCATGTGCGGCGGGTTTCATAGGTGCGAACCATTTCGTCCAACTCATCGGTTGGGCCTTGAAGGCCTGCGAGGGCTGCTTTTTGGGCAATGGATGATGGATTGGATGTGCTTTGCCCTTGAATCTTGCTCATGGCTTTAATTAAATCCACAGGACCTGCGCAAAAACCAATGCGCCAGCCTGTCATGCAATAGGCTTTGGATACGCCGTTGAGTGTGACGGTTCTATCAATTAAATCAGGGTTTACTTGCGCAAATGTGGCGAACTGTTTGCCATCAAACATGATTTTTTCATACATATCATCGGTTGCGACTACGATATTGGGATGTTTACGAATCACCGCACCCAAAGCTTTCAAATCATCGGCAGAATATGCCATGCCTGTAGGGTTGGATGGAGAGTTTAAGAACATCATTTTTGTTTTGGGTGTAATCGCGGCTTCAAGTTGTGCGGCAGTAAGTTTGAAATCCGCATCAGCAAGACATTCCACAATCACAGGTTCGCCTTCTGCCAATAACACCATATCAGGATAACTCACCCAATAAGGGGCTGGGATAATCACTTCATCACCCGCATTGATGATTGCCATCAATAGATTATAAATGCACTGCTTGCCACCTGTAGAAACAAGGATTTGTTCAGGAGTATAATCAAGCCCATTATCACGCTTAAATTTGGCGGTGACTTCTTTGCGTAGTTCTGGAATACCTGGCACTGCCGTATAACGTGTGAAACCTTCTTGAATCGCTTTGATGCCAGCATCAGCAGCAGCTTTTGGTGTGTTAAAATCGGGCTCGCCCACGGAAAGTGAGATGATATTTTTGCCTGAAGCGCGTAGCTCTGCGGCTTTGGCTGTGATGGCAAGGGTTGCCGATGGTTTTACTTTTTGAATGCGGTTTGATAATTGAATAGTCATGCTGGCAGTATGTCAGAAATTCGCTTATCAGGCAAAAATAGGTCATGATACGTAGTAGGTGTTTGGGAGAAGCATCATGCAGGTTCGTAGTTGGTGGGGGAGATAATGGTAAGAGGGTTGATTTTTGGATTGCTGCGCGGACTTTTACGCTTCATGTATCATGTTGAAATTAAAGGTATGAAACACCTGCAAGCTGTGGGTGATAGAGCTTTAATTGTTGCCAATCATACCTCTTTTTTGGATGCGATTTTATTGTCTGTATTTCTGCCTGAAGATATTGGTTATGCCGTTCATAGCAGTTATTATGATAAATGGTGGATGCGTCCTTTAAGGCGTTGGACGTGCCTTTTTGCTGTGGATCACGGCGATCCCATGGCGATGAAAAGCTTGATTAAATATGTGAAAGAAGGTCATAAAGTCGTTATTTTTCCTGAAGGACGTATTACTTCGACGGGCTCTTTGATGAAGGTTTATCCAGGTCCTGGCATGGTGGCTGATAAAGCCGATGCGGATATTTTGCCGATTCGTATTGATGGCGCACAATATACGCCATTTTCACGTCTGCGAGGGCAAGTGCGTTTGCGTTGGTTTCCAACCATTAGACTTACGATTTTACCAGCCCATCATTTTGATTTTCCAGCATCATTAAATGGGCGTGAGCGTCGTAATGAAGCAGGACGTGTTTTGGCTGAAATCATGGCTGAAATGGTTTTCCAAAGTAGTCATTATCAGCGCCGTATATGGGATGCGATTACAGAGGCCGCTTATATTCATGGTGATGATCATCTCGTATTGGAAGATATGGAACGTACGCCCCTTGATTATAAGCAGTTAATCTTACGCAGTTTTTTATTGGGTAACCTTTTTCGCCATGAAGCCGAACAGGGGGAGCGTGTTGGAGTATTATTACCCAATGTTTCTGCCTGTATCGTCACTATTTTGGGTTTGCAGTCGCGCGGGATTGTGCCTGCCATGCTGAATTATACCATGGGAGCAAAAGCAGCAGTGGCAGCACTTGAAACGGCAATGATTCAAACAGTGATTACATCACGGGCTTTTATTGAGAAAGCGAACTTAGAAGAGTTATGTGAACATTTGGAAAAACATGCCCATGTTATTTATTTGGAAGATATCCGTGAAAAAGTCACCTTATTCGGCAAAATATCTGCATTGTTAGCAGCACGTAAACCTGAACGAAGTATCAAAAGACGGTTGAAACATGTGAGTTCGGATGATGAGGCAGTGGTGCTTTTCACATCGGGTTCAGAAGGCTTGCCTAAGGGTGTGGTATTATCACATGCAAATATTCTAGCCAATGTAGCGCAATTGTCAGCGCGTTTTGATTTTACAAGTCGTGATGTGTGTTTTAATGCGCTGCCAATATTTCATTCATTTGGTATGACAGGCGGTGTTTGGATGCCATTGGTGCTGGGTCTTAAAGTGTTTTTGTATCCTTCACCCTTGCATTATCGTGTGATTCCCGAAGTGGTGTATGATGTGAATGCAACGCTACTATTTGGTACGAATGTATTTCTTGCAGGTTATGCCAAACACGCCCACCCGTATGATTTTTATTCGGTACGTTATGTGGTGGCTGGAGCTGAAAAATTACAAGATGAAACGCGACAATTATGGATGGAAAAATTTGGGCTGCGAATTTTTGAAGGTTATGGTGCGACAGAAGCCAGCCCTGTGATTGCCGCTAATACACCGATGCATTTTAAAGTTGGAAGTGTGGGCTATTTTTTACCAGGTATACGGTATAAATTAGAAAGTGTTCCCGGCATTAAAAGGGGTGGACGCTTGTGGGTGAAAGCGCCCAATGTGATGACTGGTTATTTACTACATGATGAACCAGGGGTGCTGCAAGCGCCTGCTGATGGTTGGTATGATACAGGCGATATTGTGCGTGTTGATGATGATAATTTTGTACATATCAAAGGTCGTTTAAAACGCTTTGCTAAGTTGGCAGGGGAAATGATTTCATTAACGGCAGTAGAAGAATTGGCAAGCTTATGTTGGCCTGATGACATGCATGTCGCATTGGCGGTGAGCGATGCTCATAAAGGTGAGCAAATCGTATTGATGAGTACATTCAAAGGTGTAGAGCGTAAGCCATTTCAGATATGTGCAAAAGAGCAAAGTATCAATGAATTACATGTACCACGTCAATATGTGTATGTGGATGAAATACCACTATTGGGTACAGGTAAAGTGCATTATCCAGCTGCACAAGCATTATTGATAGACATGATGAAAAAAGGCGATGCATGAGTGACGCGGCACAGCAATTAGATCAACCTCAAAATACATACGGTGAAGTTCAGAAATTATTGTGCGCACAATTTTTGACTGCCTTGGCAGATAATGCAATTTTATTTGTGGCTGTGGCGATGGTGATGCAAGGAGCATTGCAGGGCGACTGGTATGTATCTGCCTTGCAAGGCTGTTTCTTGGTGGCATTTGTTGTGTTAGCACCTTGGGTGGGTGTATTTGCAGACACACGCTCCAAACCGCAAGTATTGATGTTGGCAAACCTTCTCAAAGCGTTGGGAGCAGGCTTGATGTTGTGGGGTGTGCAGCCGCTATTTGCTTATGCCATTGTGGGTATGGGGGCGGCAATGTATAGCCCTGCAAAATATGGTGTTTTACCAGAGTTGGTGAAGGGTGATGATGCGTTAATGAAAGCCAATGGCTGGGTCGAAGGCACGACCATTGTGGCAATTTTATTGGGCATGGTTTTGGGGGCAGCAATAGCTGATAAGTCTATCTATGCGGCACTTATATGCGTACTTGTGATTTACCTCATTTCAGCTTGGGTTGCCAAGTGGATGCATGCTTTGCCCGCAGCACATGATAAAAAAGGTGTGGATGATGGTATATGGACAAGTTTTAAATCGACTATCATGACCTTGCTTCAATCACCTCGCGCACGTTTTTCGACCTTGGGGGTGAGTTTGTTCTGGGCTGCAGCGGTGATTTTGCGCTTGGTGATTATTGCGTGGGCACCCGTTGTTTTACTGCTTTCAACAAGCACCCAAATTTCCTTGTTAACCTTATTTATTGCCTTGGGTATTGCTGTCGGTGCTTTGCTTGCACCGCGATTGATTCCAATGCTTTATTTGAGCCGAGCTCGCTTGGCTGCTTATGGATTAGGCATCAGTGTGTTATGTTTAACGTTTGTGACAGATGTTTGGGTTGCACGTTTTGTGTTATTTGTAGCTGGTGTGTGTGGTGGTTTGTTTGTCGTGCCAATCAATTCGGTATTGCAGGATATTGGTCACCGCTCTGTCGGTAGTGGGCATGCAGTAGCTGTGCAACATTTTTTTGAAAATATAGCGATGTTAACGGTTACACTTGTTTATACTTGGGCGATTGCTTCAGGCGTTGAGGCAGTGAGTATTATGTGGGTTTTAGGTATCACAGTGTTATTGTTTACGTTGATTATTGCGCGGTTCCTACCACCTGTTAGTAGCCGCTAACTATAAATTATAAGTGCTTTTTTTAATCCTTTGTCTTATTAGGGCTTAAATTTCAGGATTTTTTCATTTAATGACAGTAAACTGCGGACTGTCTGATATTTTAATCATACTTGGAGATGTTGTGTCCGAAAATATTCGTGAAATTCCGTACAATTATACTTCTTATTCTGACCGTGAAATTGTTACACGATTTTTGGGCGAGGAATTATGGGATGATTTGAATGTATTGCGTGAACAACGCCGTACTGGACGTTCGGCTCGCATGTTGTTTGAGATTCTTGGTGATGTTTGGGTGATTGAGCGCAATGTCTTTCTTAAAAATGATTTATTAAAACACCCCAAACGTTTGAAGCAAATGCGTCTGCGTCATCAAGAGCGTTTGCAACGCATTGCCAGAGGTGCGGCGGATAACCCACGCGCACTTAAGGTGGAAACCTGTACCGAGCGTATGCTGAATGAATTTTACGCATGGTTTGATGAAGAACCAAAAAAACGACGTAAGACTAAAAAAGCTTTATCAAAATATGTGCATCCGAATAATATCCACTTTGATGCATTTACACTAAGTCACCATGCCACAGATGCCACCGATTGGCGCTCGCATGCACCTTTTTGTGTAGTTACCCCGGACATCCCTGATGAAATACCTGGATTGGTTCGGGCTATTGCAGATATGGGATTGGTGATTATCCCACGTGGTGGAGGCACGGGTTTATGTGGTGGTTCTGTGCCGTTATCGAACAATGTTGTGATGATTAATATTGAGAAATTTGATCATATTGACAAGGTTGAAACGCGTAATATTGGTGAGAAAGGTGAAGTGCATACCATTACTGCATGGGCTGGTGCTGTAACGGGTAAGGTGATGGAAGCATCCAAGCCGCATGTGTTTGCAACTGACCCAACCAGCCTTTGGGCATGTACGATTGGTGGTAATGTAGCTTCCAACGCGGGTGGTAAGCATGCCGTTATTTGGGGAACGTGTGTTGATAATCTCCTAAGCTGGAAAATGGTGACACCTGATGGCAATTGGTTAGAAGTTGAGCGACTGAACCATAATATGGGCAAGCTGCATGATGAAGATGAGGTGGCGTTCAAAATTACGCGCACATCGGGTAAAGATGGTAGCCCTATATCTGAAGAGACCATGCATATTGCAGGCTCAATTTTTAGAAGAGAAGGCTTGGGCAAAGACGTAACACGCAAGGCGATGGGTGGCTTGCCGGGTATCCAGAAAGAGGGTACGGATGGTTTTATTACCGAAGCAACGTTTGTTTTGCATCGGGCATATGATGTTACACGTACAGTATGTTGTGAGTTTTTTGGTCAGCAGCTTGATGATGCGACCAAAGCATTGGTGGGTATCAAGAGTCATGTGGATGCGATGGATGCAGCATATATTGAAGGTTTTGAGCATTTTGATGAGAAGTATGTCAAAGCGATTAACTATGTTAGCAAGTCAACGCGTCGCGAACGTCCGCGTGTGGTGCTTCTGATTGATATTTCAGGTGATGACGAAGCCGCTGTTGCACAGGCATGTTCAGATATTTGTACCATTGCATCGCAGGGCAATGGCGAAGGTTTTGTGGCGATTTCCAAGGAAGATCGGGGTCGTTTTTGGGGTGATCGTGGGCGTATGGCTGCCATTGCCAAGCATACCCGTGCCTTTAAAATGAATGAAGATGTGGTGATTCCCTTGCCACGCCTATCGGAATACAACGATTATGTTGAGTATTTAAATATTGAGAATTCGATTGCCAATAAACTCGATATTGTTGCCGCATTGGATGAATATTTAAGTGAAACCAAACGACGTTTGCATTCCGATAATCAATTGATTCGCGAAGAGTTAAAGCTTGAAGATGATGTGTTTTTAGAAGATAAAATTGATGAGTGTCTGCAAGTGGTGGGAAGTACGCAACAAAATTGGAGGCGTATGCTGAAAGGCTTGAATGAGCCTGCCAAAGACATAGCTGATTTGATTGAGGGTGTCAGCTATAAGAAGACAGAATCATTATTTCGTGTAATTCAACGTGGAGATGTGCGGATTTCATACCGAAAAGAAGTGAAAGCTCCCATCTTGGATCGTTTGCGCGGGAATGAAACCTTGCTGGAAAATATTAGGGCGATTCATCGGCGGGTATTGGCTGGTCGTGTAGTTGTGGCGACGCATATGCATGCTGGTGATGGCAATGTACATACCAATATTCCTGTAAATTCCAATGATTATATGATGATGCGTAGGGCTCATCATGTGGTTGAAAAGGTAATGGCAAAAGCAGAAGCCTTGGGCGGTGTCATTTCGGGTGAACATGGTATTGGCATTACCAAACTTGAATATCTCAGTGATGAAGTCTTGCAGGAAACCGCAGATTATTTGAAAAAGGCTGACCCAAAGGATGTCTTTAACCGTGGAAAATTACAGCCTGGTTTGGATTTAAGCCTGACGTACACACCAAGTTTTAATTTGCTCGAGCATGAATCAGTGATTATGGAAGCTGCTGATTTAACTGAGCTTTCCGAAGAAATTTCCCCATGTTTGCGCTGTGGTAAGTGTAAACCAGTGTGTAATACACATTTTCCACGTGCCAATATGCTTTATTCACCACGCAATAAAATTCAGGCATCGGGTGCGATTATTGAAGCCTTTTTATATGAATCACAAACAGGTACAGGCATTTCATTTGAACATTTTGAAGGCTTACATGATGTGGCTGATCACTGCACGATTTGTCATAAATGTGAAACGCCATGCCCTGTAAATATTGATTTTGGTGTGGTCACGGAAAAAATGCGTGCCTTGCTCAAAGATAAAGGAAAATCGCGCTTTAACCTGGGGGCTAAGTTGTCGATGGCATTTTTGGTTATTCAAAACCCTGATGCTGTTCATATGATGCGTGAAGTGGTGATTCGTTGGGGTTATGCAGGTCATCGCTTGTTGCATAAGATGGCAAAAGGCATTGGTTTGGTGAAAGATGTGCCTGCTGCCAAACGTAATCTGGATGGTGTGCAAGCACAGGTGATTAACTTTGTAGAGCGACCTTTACCAAGTCTTCCATTGAGTACAGCACGCCAGCAGTTGGGCATTGAATCACGTGATAAAAATATGATTCCTATTTTACGTGATCCGAAAAAAGCCAACGGTCGGGCCGTGTTTTATTTTCCTGGCTGCGGCTCTGAGCGTTTGTTTTCGCAAGTGGGGCTGGCGACACAAGCCATGTTGTATGATTTGGGTGTGAATGTGGTGTTGCCACCATCGTATTTGTGTTGCGGTTATCCAAGTACGGCATCGGGTGACCATGAAAAGGGCGATCAAATCACTTATGACAATCGGGTATTGTTTCATCGCTTGAAAAATGCCTTGTCTTACCTTGATTTTGAAGCGGTCGTAGTATCATGTGGCACATGTTATGATCAATTAACCCGTTATCAGTTGCAAGAGGTGTTTCCTGATGCACCATTGATTGATATTCATGAATATTTGATGACGCAAGGGGTGAAAGTGGATGCGGCTGACGGTGTGCAGTATATGTATCATGAGCCATGCCATACACCACTCAAACGTCATGGTTCGGAAGCTGCGATTAAATCTTTATTAAGCAAACCATCGGTAGAATCACAAGATTGTTGCGGTGAAGCAGGTACATTGGCAGTTGCTCATCCAGCGATTGCGGGCAAAATAAGATCGCGCAAAGAAGAGCGTATGCTTGAGGCAAGTGAGGCTCTAGCAGAAATCGGCGAAGGCGAGCAGAAAATTCTGACCTCTTGCCCATCATGCTTGCAGGGTCTGAATCGCTTGGAAGGTGAAAGCGGCGTTGAAGCTGATTATATTGTGGTGGAGCTTATCAAACAGTTGCACGGCGATGATTGGCAGAAGAAATTTGTACAGCAAATCAAAGATGGCGGTATTGAACGCGTTTTAATGTAAGTTTTACCATTATTTTTGGTTATAGATAGTAAATAATACTCGTATAAGTGATGAAAACTTGGTTTCCAGTCGCAGGCTTTATAACATGCGGGCATGACTATTGAATTTACCTCTTCCCGCTTAATTGTTTTGCAAGGTGTAGCCGCACTCTCGGATTTCCGTAAAGCCAAATTGTGTGATGTTTTACAGGCTCCAAATATCGAGGCTTTGTTTATTCATGTTGCAGAAGTCTCTCAGGACTGGAGAGATGCAGATAGTCAGAAGCTGGCGGATATTTTGGGCAGCCCATTGCAGTATTTTAGTGCCGGTGCAGCGGATGATTTATTTATTGTAACACCGCGTGTGGGCACGATTTCTCCTTGGTCATCCAAGGCAACCGATATTGCAGGTTTGTGTGGGTTATCATCGTTATTGCGCATTGAGCGGGCGATTGCGTACCGTGTTCAAGGTGAACGAGATACCATTGCAGCAGCGTTGCATGACCGTATGACAGAGTCAGTTCTAACATCGACGGATGATTTGAAGCGTTTGTTTGAGCATCAAGCACCCAAACCGCTGGTGTATATTGATGTGTTACGTGATGGTCGCACAGCTTTGGAAGTAGCAAACCGTGAGCTTGGTTTGGCATTGGCAGATGATGAAGTCGATTATTTATTGGAGAATTTCCTTGCTTTGAAACGTAACCCTTCCGATGCGGAATTGATGATGTTTGCGCAAGCCAATTCGGAGCATTGCCGACATAAAATCTTTAATGCCGACTGGACGATTGATGGCGAGGAAATGGATAAATCTTTATTTTCTATGATTCGCCATACCCATCAAACATCACCAGAAGGTACGATTGTTGCCTATTCGGATAACTCATCAGTGATTGAGGGTGGGGCTGCGAAGCGTTTTTATCCTGATGCCGATGGTGCTTATGCTGAACATGATGATGAAGTGCATGTTTTGATGAAGGTGGAAACACACAACCATCCTACAGCAATCTCACCTTTTGCAGGAGCGGCGACAGGTTCAGGCGGTGAAATCCGCGATGAGGGGGCAACAGGTGTTGGCTCCAAACCGAAAGCTGGACTATGTGGTTTTACAGTCTCGAATTTACAGGTTCCGGGTTTTGAGCAGCCTTGGGAAGTGAATCATGGCAAGCCAGAGCGCACAGAATCTGCCTTAAATATTATGTTGGATGGTCCGATTGGTGCAGCGGCTTTTAACAATGAATTTGGTCGCCCCAATATCAGTGGTTATTTCCGTACCTATGAGCAAGAAGTAGATGGTGAACTTCGTGGTTATCACAAACCTATTATGTTGGCGGGTGGTGTGGGTAATATTGATGCGCGGCATGTGCATAAATCTGAAGTGCCAGCGGGTTCATTGGTGATTCAACTCGGCGGACCTGCCATGCTGATTGGTTTGGGTGGTGGTGCTGCATCAAGTATGGATACAGGCTCGAATGTGGAATCGTTGGACTTTGATTCGGTACAACGTGGAAACCCTGAAATGGAACGTCGTTGCCAAGAGGTTTTGGATCGTTGTTGGCAAATGGGTGATGAGAATCCGATTTTATTTATCCATGATATTGGCGCAGGTGGTCTATCCAATGCTGTGCCTGAATTGATTCATGATGCTGGGCGTGGCGGTTGGTTTGATTTGCGCAAAGTACACAATATGGAATCAGGTATGAGTCCGATGCAAATTTGGTGTAATGAGGCACAAGAGCGTTATGTGTTGGCAATTGCACCTGAATCATTGCCTGAATTTGAGGCAATGTGCGAACGCGAGCGTTGTTTGTTCGCAGTGTTGGGTGCGGCAACAGATGATGGTCATTTACACGTTGAAGATACTGAATTGGGTCAAGCACCTGTCGATTTATCCTTGGAAGTTTTACTTGGAAAACCGCCAAAAATGATGCGAGATGTTTCGCATTCTGCCAATAAATATGTGTCATTGAATCTTGATAGTATTGATGTGAAAGAGGCAGTGCATCGGGTGTTGCGTTTGCCATCTGTGGCTTCCAAAGAGTTTTTAATCACTATTGGCGATCGTTCAGTAACAGGTTTGGTGGCACGCGATCAAATGGTCGGGCCATACCAAGTGCCTGTTGCGGATGTGGGAGTGACAGCCACTGATTTCACGCATCATACAGGTGAAGCGATGGCAATGGGTGAGCGTACACCCATTGCAGTGCTGAATGCGCCAGCATCAGGGCGTATGGCGATTGGTGAGGCATTGACCAATATTGCAGCGTCTTCGATTGCCAAGTTGGGCGATGTGAAATTATCTGCGAACTGGATGGCCGCCTGTGGTCATGACGGTGAAGATGCTGCACTTTATGATACGGTGAAAGCAGTTGGTATGGAGCTTTGTCCAGCTTTGGGTATTTCAATTCCTGTTGGTAAAGATTCGTTGTCCATGAAGTCTGTTTGGCAGAAGAATGATGAGAAGCAGGAAATGTTCTCGCCATTATCATTGATTGTATCAGCTTTTTCACCCGTGACAGATATTCGCAAGACGCTAACACCGCAATTGCGTAACGATTTGGGTGATACAGATTTGATTCTTATTGACTTGGGCAATGGGAAACGTCGTTTGGGTGGTTCGGCATTGGCGCAGGTGTATGGCGTAACAGGCGAGCAAACACCAGATTTGGATGATGCTGCATTATTTTCAAAATTCTTCCATGCTATCCAACGCTTGAATGCCGAAGGTAAGATTATTGCTTACCATGATCGCTCCGATGGTGGTTTATTGGCAACTGTGGCTGAAATGGCATTTGCAGGGCGTACGGGTGTAGATATTCATCTGGATGTGCTGGGTAGTGATGCATTGCCTATCTTGTTCGCCGAAGAATTGGGCGCAGTGATTCAAGTGAAACGTGAACATCGTGAGGCAGTATTGGCTCATTTGGTTGATGAAGGTTTGGGTTCAGTAAGTCATATTGTTGGGCAATTGAATGATGATATGCGCCTGCACTTATGTTGCCAGCAAGATACTATTTTGGATGAGGATGTTTTAAGTCTACAACAAGTATGGTCTGAAACATCGTATCAGATGGCCAGTCTGCGTGATAATCCTGAATGCGCCAAACAAGCATTTGACAATATTGTTAATCATGATGATAAAGGTTTGTTGGCTGAGTTGACCTATGATCTTGCAGACGATGTTAGTGCGCCATATATTCAACAAGCGCGCCCCAAAATGGCAGTGCTGCGTGAGCAAGGTGTAAACGGGCAAATTGAGATGGCAGCAGCCTTTGATCAAGCTGGTTTTGAGTCTGTTGATGTGCATATGTCTGATTTGATTGCCGGGCGTGTTCGTTTGGCTGACTTTAAAGGTTTGGTGGCGTGTGGCGGTTTCTCTTTTGGTGATGTGTTGGGAGCTGGGCGCGGTTGGGCTAGTTCGGTATTGTATAATTCACGTGCCAGAGATGAGTTTGATGCTTTTTTTCATCGCGATGATTCCTTTGCGTTGGGTGTGTGTAATGGTTGTCAGATGATGTCGCAGTTAAAAGATATGATTCCGGGGGCGGGGCATTGGCCGAGCTTTGAGCGCAATATTTCAGAGCAATTTGAGGCGCGTTTATTGATGGTTGAAGTGATGGATTCACCATCCATCTTTATGAAAGGCATGCAAGGCTCAAAATTACCACTGGTGGTGGCGCATGGGGAAGGGCGGGTGCAGTTTTCTGAAGGTAAAAATTCAAAGCCAATGTTGCGCTACCTTGGTGCAGATGGCCTGCCTGCCAATACCTACCCGCATAACCCAAATGGTTCTCCAGAAGGGCTAACAGGCTTTACGTCAGATGATGGGCGTTTTAACATTATGATGCCACATCCAGAACGGTTGTTTCGCAATGCACAATTCTCATATTTCCCTGAACAAAATGTCTCTGAACATAACAGTGAGTATGGTGCGTGGTTGAGGATGTTTCAAAATGCGCGTGTGTGGATCTCTTAATGTGAAATTAAGTAGCATGACAGCATGGCTTCTGTTATGTTCCGCGCCCGTCTATGAATAATAAAACTAATACAAATACACGTTTCGTTTTTGTCACTGGCGGAGTCGTTTCGTCACTAGGCAAAGGCATTGCAGCTGCCTCTTTGGCAGCTTTGTTCGAAGCACGTGGTCTGACGGTGACCATGCAAAAACTCGACCCTTATATTAACGTCGATCCAGGTACGATGAGCCCTTATCAGCATGGTGAAGTTTTTGTGACCGATGATGGCGCTGAAACCGATCTCGATCTTGGGCATTATGAGCGTTTTTCACATGCAGTGATGTCCAAACGTTCCAACTTTACCACGGGTCGTATTTATGAATCGGTGATTCGCCGTGAGCGTCGTGGTGATTATTTGGGTGCGACGGTGCAGGTCATTCCGCATATCACCAATGCGATTAAAGATGCCGTGCTTTCATTGCGTTCGGATGATGTGGATATTGCTATTGTTGAAGTAGGCGGCACTGTCGGTGATATTGAATCACAGCCATTCATGGAGGCGATTCGACAATTACGTTTTGATTTGGGTGCTGAGAATACGGCATTTATTCATCTGACATTTGTGCCATATGTGGCAGCAGCAGGTGAAATTAAGACAAAACCCACACAACATTCTGTGCAAAAATTACGTGAAATTGGTATTCAAGCGGATGCATTATTATGCCGTTCAGAGCATCCAATTCCTGCATCACAAAAAGATAAGATTGCTTTGTTTTGCAATGTTCCTAGGAAGGCTGTGATTGATGTTCCCGATGTGGATACGATTTATGCTGTGCCGAAGGTGTTGCGAGAAGGTGGTTTGGGTAGCTTGATTCTCAAACAATTTTCTATGGATGACCCAATACCTGACCTGTCTGTTTGGGAAGATATTTGCCAACGCGAGCGCTCGCAAAAGTCAGAAATTCGCATTGCTTTGGTTGGCAAGTATGTTGAGTTGCCTGATGCTTATAAATCCGTGAATGAAGCATTGCAACATGGTGGTTTGGCGCATGCTGTGCGTGTTAAAATTATCTATGTTGATGCTGAAAATTTAGGTGATGATGGTTTGGCAACATTGGATAATGTGCATGGCATCTTGGTGCCAGGTGGTTTTGGTCAGCGCGGTACGGAAGGTAAGTTGTTGGCCATTCGACATGCGCGTGAAAACAACATTCCATTCTTAGGTATTTGTTTGGGCATGCAATTGGCTGTGATTGAATTTGCACGCCATGTTGCAGGCTTGAGTGCTGCGACCAGCAGTGAGTTTGATGAGCGTGCAGAGCATCCTGTGATTGCATTGATGACAGAATGGGAGCAAGAGGGTGGTCGTGTCCAACGTTCCGCGGATAGTGATTTGGGAGGCACCATGCGTTTGGGTGGTTACCCATGTAAAGTTGTCGCGAATACACATGCAGGTAAGGCTTATGCTCAAACTGAAATTCGTGAGCGCCATCGCCATCGTTATGAATTTAACAACACTTACCGTGAGAAGTTGGAACAAGCAGGTTTGGTTGTATCAGGCACATTGCCTGATAATTCCTTGGTTGAAATGGTGGAAGTGAAAGAGCATCCGTGGTTTGTAGCGTGTCAGTTTCATCCTGAATTTTTATCGCGCCCTTATGAGCCACATCCATTGTTTGCATCCTTTGTGGCTGCTGCAAAAGATCAGGCTGGAGCAGCATTATGAAAACTGCCTCTCATCATATTCGTGTATCTGACTTTGAAATAGGCAATGATTTGCCTTTTGTATTGTTTGCAGGGCCTTGTGTGATTGAAGGCGAAGATTTTAGTTTGAAGGTTGCCGAAGACATGCGTGATATTGCGGCGCGTGTTGGTGTGCCCTTGGTATTCAAATCAAGTTTTGATAAAGCAAATCGTACCAGCGTCGATGGTTTTCGCGGACCTGGTTTGGAAGAAGGCTTAAGAATTTTAGAGCGTGTGAAAGATGAAGTGGGTGTACCGATTATTACCGATGTGCATACACCAGAACAAGCGGTGCCTGTTGCAGAAGTGGCTGATATTTTGCAGATACCTGCTTTTTTATGTCGGCAGACAGATTTCATTACAGAGGTTGCTAAAGCAGGCAAACCTGTGAATGTGAAAAAAGGACAGTTTTTGGCACCATGGGATATGCCGCATGTGTTGGAAAAGGCGAAATCAACAGGTAATGCTGATATTATGCTGTGTGATCGCGGCACAAGTTTTGGATATAATAATTTAGTTTCGGATTTTCGTTCATTGATGGTTATGGCTGAGACGGGTGCACCAGTGGTCTATGATGCGACACATTCGGTGCAACAACCTGGCGGTTTGGGTGGTGCAACAGGCGGAAATCGTGAGTATGTCCCAGGCTTGTCACGCGCAGCTGTTTCTATTGGTGTGGCAGCGGTATTTATGGAAGTACATCCTGATCCTGATCATGCTAAATCAGATGGCCCGAATTCGGTTGCGTTGGCAGATTTGGAAGATTTATTGATGACTTTGAAAGATATTGATGATTTGGTGAAGCAAAAGAATTAACCACAGAGGGCACAGAGAAATAGATTTTTTTAATGCTGTGATTTCTGTGGTGAAAATATAGTAAATAATAATGAAGAAATGTCGGCAATGGGGTCGGCTAGGAGTATGAAGTGAGTGAAATAGTAAGTGTACATGGTCGTGAAATTTTTGATTCGCGTGGTAATCCAACTGTAGAAGTGGATGTGCGTTTGGAATCAGGTGCGTTTGGTCGCGCAGCAGTGCCAAGCGGTGCTTCCACAGGGCAACGTGAAGCTGTTGAGTTGCGTGATGGTACGGCGCGTTTGGGTGGCAAAGGTGTTCACAAGGCTGTAAAACATGTGAATGATGAACTCGCAAAGGCTGCGATGGGTAGAGATGCTTCTGATCAACGTGGTTTGGATCACGCTTTGATTGTCCTAGATGGTACGCCAAACAAATCTCGTTTGGGTGCGAATGCTATTTTGGGCGTGTCGATGGCAGTGGCAAGAGCTCAGGCAGCGGAAGATGAAGTATCATTGTTCCAGCATATTGGTGGCGAAGATGCCGTATTGATGCCTGTACCATGCATGAATGTCATCAATGGCGGTTCACATGCGGATAACAGTATTGATTTTCAAGAATATATGATTTCACCAGCAGGTGCATCAAGTTTTGCAGAAGCGATGGATATGGGGGCGGAAGTCTTTCATTCATTGAAGTCTGTATTGAAGAAGGGTGGTCACATTACCGCAGTGGGCGATGAAGGTGGTTTTGCGCCGAATTTGGGTTCTAATGAAGAAGGTATCACCGTTATCCTTGAAGCGATTGAGCAGGTTGGCTTGAAAGCTGGTTCGGATGTTGTTTTGGCAAGTGATATGGCGGCATCAGAATTTTATAAAGATGGTTCATATGTCTTGGATGGTGAAGGTGGACGCAAACTTGATGCAGAAGGCATGGTTGATTTGATTGAATCATTCTGCAAACAGTATCCATTGGTATCGGTTGAAGATGGCTTGGATGAAAATGATTGGGATGGTTGGAAATTATTAACTGAACGTCTTGGTGATAGTGTGCAATTGGTTGGTGATGATTTGTTTGTGACCAATCCAGAAATCTTGAAAGAAGGCATTGAAAAGAATATCGCCAATGCTTTGCTTGTAAAAGTGAATCAGATTGGAACATTGAGTGAAACCATTGAGGCTGTAACAATGGCTCATGATGCTGGTTACCGTTGCATGATGTCGCATCGCTCTGGTGAAACAGAAGATGCTACGATTGCAGATTTGGCGGTCGCACTTTCATGTGGTCAGATTAAGTCAGGCTCTGCTTCACGCTCGGATCGTATGGCGAAATACAACCAATTGCTTCGCATTGAAGAAGAATTGGGTTCACGTGCAAAATATGCTGGTTTGGCAGCTTTTTCTAGGGCATAAACCGCGAAACACATGAGCTGGAAACAGGTGATAAAGAGCTGGCTCCTACGGGGGCTGGCTCTGCTTGTTTTGGCTTGGATGACTTACGATTTAATTTTTTCTAATCACGGTTATCTGGTTTACCGTGCTGAGCAGCAGCAAGTACAGGACTTACAGCAGCAATTAAAGGTGTTAAAGCAGCAACGTGAAACATTAGCTCAGAATATTTTGCGTTTGCGCAATGATCCCAAAGCCTTGGAAGATTTGGTGCATCAGAATTTAGGTTACCTTTATCCTGATGAATTTATGATGATTATGCCTGATAAGAAAACAGGCAAAGGAGCACAAAAACATGAGTGAAGTTGTAACACGTTTTGCCCCCAGCCCGACGGGTTTGATGCATTTGGGTAATGTTCGTACTGCTTTGTTAAACTGGTTGTATGCACGCAAATTGGGGGGACGTTTTTTACTGCGTTTTGAAGATACCGATGCCTCTCGTTCAGAAGCAGAATTTGTTGAAGCCTTAAAACAAGATTTGTTGTGGTTGGGGCTAGATTGGGATGGTGATGCGCTGTTTCAATCCAAGCATGCTGGGCAACATCAAGAAGCCCTTGATACGTTGGCTGAGAAAGGTTTGGCATACCGTTGTTTTTGTACGGAAACACAGTTGGGTTTAGATAGAAAACTAGCGACTTCAAGAGGTTTACCACCACGTTATTCGGGTAAATGCCGCAAGTTATCCAATGAAGAATCATTAGAGCGTGCAAAGTCTGAAAATTTTGTATGGCGTTTGGCGATTCATGATGCGGACGGTGAAGTGCACGTACCCGATGCTTTGCGTGGTGATGTGGTGTTTGCCCGTCGTGATTTGGATGACCCAGTGGTGGTGCGCTCGGATGGCTCGTTTACATTCTTGCTTCCCAATGCCATTGATGATGCTGTTGATGGTATTACCCATGCCTTGCGTGGTGATGATCATTTGACCAATTCGGCGTATCAAGTGTGGCTGCTGGAAGCTTTGAATTTAAGCGTACCGACTTATGTGCATCATGGTTTATTGCTGGGTGAAGATGGTGCAAAACTATCCAAACGTACAGGCAGTCATTCGGTGGCAGAATTGCGTGAAGATGGTTTGATTCCACAGGCTTTGGTGCAGGCGATGGCTCGTCTTGGACATCCTAATATCGCAGATGATGCACTACAGGTTGAAGATTTATTACAAGCATTTGATGTCGAACATATTTCACGTTCATCGGTCAAATGGTCGAATGATGAAATGTGGCGTTGGCATACACGTTTGTTGCACCACTTGGATGGCAATGCCTTGTTGCCTTTGGTACAAGCGCATATACCTGCGGCGAATATTGAGTTTGTAAACTTAGTGCGAGGCAATTTGGAACGTGCTCAAGATGCGGCTCACTTTATACGTTTGTTGAATGTTCAAGCCATATTGACGGAAGATGCACAGGCTGTTGTAGATGGCGCAGCAGATGGTTTTTATGCAACTGCATTACAACTTTGGCATGATGCAGATGAGGCAGACTGGAAATCTTGGATGAATGCCGTGAAAGAGCAGAGCGGTTGCAAAGGAAAGAATCTATTTATGCCATTACGTGTGGCATTAAGTGGTGCGGTACACGGTCCTGAAATGTCAGCTATTGTTGATTTTTTAGGCAAAGAAGGCGTAACTGAACGTTTGCAGGATTTGTTAGACTCATGAGTTTGCAGCTACACAATTCCTTGGTAGGAAAGAAGCAGGTTTTTACACCACTGAAAGAAGGAAAAGTGGGTATGTATGTCTGCGGTGTAACGGTTTATGATTATTGTCATGTGGGTCATGCGCGCGTCATGATTGTATTTGATGTGGTGTATCGCTGGTTGCAAAAGCTTGGTTATGATGTGAGCTATGTGCGTAATTTCACCGATGTTGATGATAAGATTATTGCCCGTGCGGCTGAGAAAAATATTGATATTGATACGCTAACCGATGATATGATTGCCGAATTTCATCAAGATATGGATGCGCTTGGTTGTTTGCGTCCAAGCCTTGAGCCGCGTGCCACTACACATATGGGCTCCATGATTGCTATGATTGAGGCTTTGATTGAGCGTGATTGTGCTTATCTATCTGCATCGGGCGATGTATTGTATGCGGTGCGCTCATTTGATGGTTATGGTCAATTGTCAGGTAAAAACATTGATGATTTAGAGTCTGGTAGCCGTGTGGATGTGGATGATTCCAAGCGCGACCCACTCGATTTTGTATTGTGGAAGCGTGCAAAAGAAGGCGAGCCTTCTTGGGAATCGCCATGGGGGGCAGGTCGTCCAGGTTGGCATATTGAGTGCTCTGCGATGAGTTGTGAACATTTGGGTAATACCTTTGATATTCATGGTGGTGGTATGGATTTGAAATTCCCTCATCATGAAAATGAAATCGCTCAAGCGTGCGCTGCCAATGGTGGTGATTTTGCGCGTTTTTGGTTGCATAATGGTTTTGTGAATATCAATGCTGAGAAAATGTCCAAATCGTTGGGGAACTTTTTCACGATTCGAGAAGTCTTGGCAAAGTATAATCCAGAAGTATTGCGTATGTTTGTATTGGGCACCCATTATCGCTCACCTTTGGATTTTTCAGATAACGCGCTAGATGTTGCCAAAGCAGGTCTTGATAGGTTGTATGAAACCAAACGGCGTTTGGCGGCTAAGCGGGTGGAAGAAAACAATGTTACTGAAGCTTTTTCTGCTGCATTAAATGATGATTTTAATACCCCAGAAGCTCTGGCGGAATTGTTTGAATGCTCGCGCCGCATCAATAAAGGCTTGAATGACGGGGTGGATATTTCGTTAGATATTGAGCATTTTTCTGCGATGTCTTCTTTGCTTGGTATTGTTCAGCAAGATGCTGAAACGTGGTTTCAGGGTGCTGGTGATGATAGTGCGGCGATTGAAGCCTTGATTGTGGAACGCACAGAAGCCAAGAAATCGCGAGATTTTATGCGTGCAGATGCGATTCGTGATGAATTAGCTGCGCAGGGCATTGTGCTTGAAGATGGTGCATCGGGCACAACGTGGAAAAGGGGCTGATATGTCAGATCAACAAAGAGAATCGCAACAGAAAAGTTCAAATGTAGTCTGGCATCAATCTCAAGTTACAACGGAAATGCGCGAGACTTTAAATGGTCATCGTGGCGCAGTTTTATGGTTTACAGGTCTTTCTGGAGCAGGAAAATCGACCTTGGCGAATGCTGTGGAAGAGCGTTTATATGCAATGAAGGCAAGAACCTTTGTGATTGATGGCGATAATGTACGCCATGGCTTGTGTGCCGATTTAAGTTTTTCTGATGATGATAGGGTTGAGAATATTCGCCGTGTGGGTGAAGTGGCTGGTTTGTTTGTACAAGCAGGTGTTTTGACGTTAACTGCATTTATTTCTCCGTTTCGTGCAGACCGCGAAAAGGTGCGCTCTATAGTCGGCGAAAATTTTATTGAAGTGCATTGTGATACTGCGTTAGAGGTGTGTGAGTCGCGTGATGTAAAGGGTTTGTACAAAAAAGCCCGTGCAGGTGAAATTGCTGATTTCACAGGTATTTCCTCGCCCTATGAAGTACCTGAAAATCCAGAAATTCGTGTCGATACAGGCAGTGAAGATTTGAGTGTGTGCGTGGATAAAGTGATTACATACTTGATGGATAAAAAGGTTATTCAACATGTCTGATATACTAAAAGCAGTGATTTTAGCAGGCGGTTCAGGCACACGCTTATGGCCTTTATCGCGTCAGCAACTTCCCAAACAATTCTTGAATTTAGATGGTGATGAAAGCCTATTGGAAGCAACGATTTCGCGTTTGTCTCCGTTGATTGAAAAAGATGATGTGTGGGTGATTAGTAATGAAGCGCATGCCAGCGGCGAGGCATATGCAATTTTACAAGATTTACATACGGTATTGGAACCGTGTGGCCGCAATACCGCACCTGCGATTGCTTTGGCAGCAGCATTATTGATGGAAACAAGCAAAGAAGACCCATTGATGTTGGTTTTGCCTGCCGATCATTTGATTCGTGATGTACCCGCTTTTCATAATGCTCTGAACATTGCAGTGGATGCAGCCAAACAAGGTTCATTGGTGACCTTTGGCATCAAACCAGAGCATGCTGAAACTGGCTTTGGTTATATTCAAGCTGATAACAAAGCGTTGTCCGCTGGTGTGCATGCCGTAAAACGTTTTGTTGAAAAACCCGATGCCAAAACAGCACAGTCTTATCTTGATTCGGGTGATTATTATTGGAATTCAGGCATGTTTGTATGGCGTGCATCGGTATTGCTCGCAGAAGTTCAGAAGCATTTGCCTGAAGTTTCAAAAGTTTTGGATTCCATGAGCAAAGCTTGGGGAGCGGGCGAGCCTTGGCAGGAAGTGGTACGTCATCAGTTTGATGCTATGCCTGATGTATCGATTGATTATGGTGTGATGGAGAAGTCTGAATGTGTTGCACTTGTACCATGTGATATTGCTTGGTCGGATGTGGGTAGCTGGGATGCGGTGTATGATATTTCTCAAAAGGATGTAGCTGGCAATGCACTTGAAGGTGATGTGATACAAGTAGGTTGCTCGAACAGCCTATTGCGTAGTCAAACACGTCTGATTGCAGCGGCGGGTTTGAAAGATGTGATTGCTGTAGAAACACCTGATGCAATTTTATTGCTCAAACGTGGTGAAAGCCAATATGTTCGTGATTTGGTTGGTAAGATTAAAGAGCGTGGTAGCCGCGAGCATATTGAACACATGACCGTACAACGCCCTTGGGGAAAATATACAGTCTTAGAAGAGAAGGCGACTGATTATAAGTTGAAACGCATTGAAGTTGCGCCGGGAGCACGTTTAAGTCTGCAAGCCCATCAACATCGCTCTGAGCACTGGATTGTGGTATCGGGCACAGCGACAGTCACGCGTGGTGAAGAAGTGTTTACAGTTTCCAAGAATGAAAGTACCTATATTCCGATTGGTGAAAAACATCGTCTTGAAAACCGTGGTAAAATTCCACTGCAAATGATTGAAGTGCAAGTGGGTGATTATCTCGGTGAGGATGATATTGAACGTTTCGATGATGCGTATGGGCGTGGTTAGAATTTGATAAAACAGCTTTTACATTCAAGATAAATGTAATAATTGTGTATTTATGGTAATGGATGATAGAGAAAATCGATATTAGTATTTATCTAGATATAACAGGGGTGATTATAAAAAAACAACGGGTTTATACCTCTATAGGAGCTTTTACTTGAAGCAAATACCTGTCCAATGGACTTCCTTACCACAGCATGCGTGGAATGTGCTTGAACACTTAGAAATGTCACTTCTGGAAGAAGATACATGTTTCATTCTTGAGGGAAAAAGATGGTACTCAACCCCTGTTAATAACCCAGAAGATGAGGTTAGTAATCAAAGTTATGCTATATCAACCATGAAACCTCTAATTGAAGTGGGGATATTGGAAGAAAAGTTTAATAACCAATCATCATTCTTATATTTAACTGAATTAGGTCGCCTAACAATTAAATGCCCACCTCCAAATGAGATGCGAGGGTTGCCCATAGAGGGCTAAATCTATCATCACAAAAATGTAATAATTAGTCATGTTGAACGATATATAATGAATATCAGGTTATTTGGGAGAGGAATATGCAAAAAATAGTATGTATTCTTATAACAATATTTTTATATTCAACGGCAGCGATTGCTGATGATCATGGTTTAATCAGTATAAAAAGTGTTCATAGTGTGAATAGCACGGCTGACCGTCTTGAAAAAGCATTGTTAGCAAAAGGTATGACGGTATTTGCCAGAATCAATCATGCCGAAGGCGCAAAAAAGGTCGGTAAGACACTGCGCCCAACAGAGTTGGTTATTTTTGGTAATCCCAAGGTGGGAGCACCGCTTATGCAGTGTGCACAAACGTCTGCAATTGATTTGCCACAAAAGGCTTTAATTTGGGAAGATAAAACAGGTCAGGTATGGTTTACATACAATAACCCTGAATATTTATTAAAACGTCATGCTATCAAGGGCTGTGATAAAGTGATTTATAAGATAGCACATGCGCTGGCTAACTTTTCCAAGCTTGCGACTTCCGAGTAAGCATGTATAAGAGTAGTTGCTTGACTGGTGTTTGAAGGGCTGAAAATTTTGTTTTTTCAATGGGTTATAAAAGGTAAAATGTAATGTCAGATAAAACTATTTTAGTCATTAATACAGGTAGCTCATCCATCAAAATGGCTTTGATTGATAAAGCATCAGAGCAATGTATAGCTGAAGGTATGGCGCAACGCCTCGGTGAAAAAAATGCTGTGTTGAGCTGGAGTGTTTTGGAAACAGAGCACAGCTATGATATTGCACATACTGACTGCAATGCAGCCATGCATAAAATGCTGGATGCGCTTTTTTCACTGGTAGATAAAGATAGTATTGTTGCCGTTGGACATAGGGTTGTACACGGTGGTGAAAAGTTTTCTAAACCCATAGTGATAGATGATGAGGTGATTGCAGGTATTGAGAATCTTTCGCACCTAGCACCACTTCATAATCCTGTAAATCTCATTGGTATTCGCGAGGCGATGAAGCATTTACGAGGGGTCTCACACATTGCCGTGTTTGATACTGCGTTTCATCATAGCTTACCATCGCATGCATATTTATATGCTGTGCCTTACCATTGGTATAAAGAGTATGGCGTTAGGCGTTATGGCTTTCATGGAACGAGTCATCATTATGTTGCTCAAGAAGCTGCGCGACTACTGGGTAGGAAATTGAATGATTACAGACTTGTGACGGCACACTTGGGTAACGGATGCAGTGCAACTGCCATTAAAGACGGCATGAGCATAGATACAACTATGGGCATGACACCTTTAGAAGGGCTTATGATGGGAACGCGCAGTGGTGATGTCGATCCTAGCTTACATCAATTCATAGCCAAAAAGAGTGGTGCATCATTGGAAGAAGTGACGGACATACTGAATCGAAAATCTGGGTTGTTAGGGTTATCTGGATTGAGTAATGATATGCGGACACTTTTGGATGCAGCAGAGGCTGGCGAAAGCCAAGCGCTATTGGCGATAGAGGTGTTTTGTTATCGATTGGCGAAATCTATTGCAGCTCTTGCAGTTTCACTTGAGCATATCGATGCCATTGTTTTTACAGGAGGTATTGGCGAACATGCGAGTGTTATTCGAGCGAAAGTATCTGAGCAATTGGCTATATTAGGGGTAAAACTTGATGTGAATCGAAACAATCAGCATGGCAGAGATACGCATGGTTTTATTAGTATGGATGGAGCCGGCATTTCGCTTTTGGTGGTTGCTACTGCCGAAGAAAAAATGATTGCGCGTTATGTAGCAGCAACGTTATTTGATGGAGAAAGACTTATATGAGTCATGTGTTTTTAATGACATCCACAACTTCTACAGCAGGCTTAACCACGGTGAGTCTTGGTATGATGAGGGTCTTAGATAGACTTGGTATCCGCTCATCTTTTTATAAGCCAGTAGCGCAGCTACATGAAAGTGACCATGGTCCTGAACGCTCCACACAGCTCATTGAGCATATCACCGATAGACCAGTACCGAAACCAATCAGTCTTAGTAAAGCGAAATCGTATTTGGGTTCGGGAAACGAAGAGTTGTTGATGGAAGAAGTGATTGAACTATATCGACAAAGCGCTACAGATGTTGATGTTGTTATTGTTGAAGGCTTGGTGGCAGATAGCCATGCTGGTTATGCGACACGCCTCAACACGGCGATTGCTCGTGCGCTAGATGCCGAGGTCATTTTGGTTGCTATTCCCGAACATGACTTGGAAGAATCGATTAATATTGCAGCCAATGCATTTGGTAGTAACAATGGAACCGCGTTAATTGGTGTGATTATCAATAAATTGGGTAAGCCTGAAATGGATGTGCAGCATAGGTTGGAAGCTGATTTGTTGCAGGCTGACTCTCATGAAGACAAGAATTTAGAGGGTTATAAACGTGAGATGGCAGAGATTATCGCTCACAGTCCATATCAGCATGTAGGCTCTGTTCCGTGGAAGCAGTCTTTGAATGCATTGAGAATGGTTGATATTGCGGAATATCTTCATGCAGAGGTTATCAATGAGGGTGAGATAAAAATGCGAAGGGTGCAGCGTATGGAAGTATGTGCGCGCTCGATGGCAAATACGCTTAGTGTGTATCAGCCTCATACGTTATTAATTTTGCCTGGTGATAGGGAAGATATTTTTGTAGCTGCATGTATGGCAGCTATGAATGGTGTTCGTATTGCAGGTATTTTGCTAACAGGTGGACTAACACCCAGCCCAATGATTTCGGATTTATGTGCGCAAGCTATTCAGACGGGTATTCCTATTTTATTGGTGGAAAGTAGTTCTTTTCAAACTGCTGCTGAGTTGGTTCGAATGCCGCCTGAAGTTGCAGTGGATGATTTTGTCTTAATTGATCAGGCGATGGATCATGTGGCAAATCATATTGATGCCAAATGGCTTAAAGAACGTTGTGATGTTGACCGTGAACCACACCTTTCACCTGCGGCATTTCGTTATCAGGTTATTTTGAAGGCCAATGAAAACAAGCGCCGTATTATTCTTCCGGAAGGTGATGAACCACGTACGGTGATGGCTGCCCATAAATGTCATAAGCGAAACATTGCACAATGTATCTTGCTCGGAAAACCTGAAAGAATTCATCAGGTTGCTGCATCACAGGGTATTACGCTTGATGAGACGATTCAGATTATTGATCCCGAGTTGGTACGCCAATCCTATGTTGAGCCGATGGTTATGTTGAGGCAAGGAAAAGGTATGACCAGCCATATTGCAGAAGATCAACTGCAAGACCGTGTGGTGTTGGGAACCATGATGTTGGCGATGGGTGAAGTGGATGGTTTGGTTTCAGGTGCTTTGCATACAACAGCGAATACCGTGCGCCCAGCATTTCAGTTAATCGGCGTGAGAGATGATGCAGAATTGGCTTCATCTGTATTTTTTATGTGTTTGCCTGGGCAAGTGGTTGTGTATGCGGATTGTGCAATCAATCCTGATCCAGATGCCAATCAATTGGCTGATATAGCTATACAGAGTGCTGATACGGCAAAGCATTTCGGTCTAAAGCCTAAGGTAGCAATGATAAGTTATAGTACGGGTGAATCGGGTATGGGGAAAAAAGTTGATAAGGTTCGGCAAGCAACAAAAATCGTTCGTCAACGCAGACCTGATTTAATTGTTGATGGGCCTATGCAATATGATGCAGCGGCTATTATGTCAGTTGGTCAAAGTAAAGCACCGGATAGTCAGGTGGCTGGTAATGCGAATGTATTTATATTTCCAGATCTTGATACGGGTAATACCACCTATAAGGCAGTACAACGTAGTGCCAGTGTTGCGAGTATAGGCCCTATGTTGCAGGGCTTGTGCAAACCTGTGAATGACTTGTCTCGCGGAGCGCTTGTTGAAGATATTGTATATACGATTGCACTTACAGCAG
>CAJXLC010000027.1 GCA_913055645.1 uncultured Pseudomonadota bacterium
CCCTCCATGCCAAAGGAAAAACGAAAGCGTAAGGAAGCATCTTCATCATGAAAGGATAACCATGATGCCTTGCACCATAAATCTTCAGCGCATATTTCGCCTTTATCTTCCACATCAAAATAGACCTTTTCAATGCCTTGCTCATCATGTTCTTCTGCCGATGATGCAAGCAATGCAAATTCAGGTTGTAGACGTTGGCTGATACTGCTTTCTTCAAACGTTTCGATTAACTCTGCACCATCCAGCATGACTTCCATCATATGATGTGCAGTTTGAATGTGCGCTTCATGTTGCAAAACATCCTGCATGACGATGGCTGGTATGGTGATGGCTTTATCTGCCTGCCAATGCTCAATAATTTGTTGTTCGGAAGGTTTGTCTTGTTCTGCGGGGATTGTTACTTCACCCAGTTCAAAGCCTCGCCGTTGCAGTTGATATTCTGCCATGTTTATACCGTCCGTTTAAGCTTGAGTGCTTCAAATACTTCATCGGCATGAAAGGATGAGCGTACTAATGCACCCGATGCGACCATGCCGAAGCCTTTTTTCTCAGCGAGGTACTTTAACTCATCAAACTCTTCGGGCGTCCAATATTTCATCACAGGGTGATGCTTTTCACTGGGACGCAAATATTGACCAATGGTAAGAATATCAATATTCGCCTCACGCATATCATCCAATACTTGCAGAATCTCATCGCGTTCTTCACCGAGCCCAACCATCAAGCCTGACTTTGTAACAACATGACTGTCCAGTTCTTTGGCGCGTTGTAATAAACGCAATGATGTGTAATAACGTGCACCAGGGCGCACCGAGCGATACAAGCGCGGCACGGTTTCAAGGTTATGGTTAAAAATATCTGGTTTGGCATCCATAATGGTATTGAGGCAACTATCAGGCTTGCGTTGAAAATCAGGTGTTAGAATTTCAATGGTAACTTCGGGCTGACGGGCTTTTAGCTCACGAATAACGGTTGCATAATGTCCTGCACCGCCATCTTTTAAATCATCCCTATCCACAGAGGTAATCACCACATGCTTTAAACCAATTTGGGATACTGCCTTGGCGAGATTGATAGCCTCATTGGGATCGACTGCATCAGGTTTACCCGTCGCAACATCACAAAATGCACAAGTGCGGGTGCAAACACGACCAAGAATCATAAATGTGGCGGAGCCTTGTTTCCAGCAGCTACCGATATTGGGGCATGAGGCTTCTTCACAGACGGTGTTTAAATTTAATTCACGCATCATACGCGTAATATCTTTATATTCAGAAGACATGGGAGCACGGACTTTCAACCAAGACGGTTTTCCAACCATGGGTTCACCCTGTGCTTGTGTGCTTTTTTCAACTTGGATAGGAATAATTTTTCGGCTCATTCGCGAAGCATAACGCGAATAGGGTAAGACGGGTATAACTTAAGGAAAAGGAACTTTATATTTAACCCATTACACCGCTCATTTCCTCTATTGCATCCTCAATGTCGAGAATAACAGATGTTAGTTTTACTGAGCTTAAGCCCAATCTATTTATCGCAGGGCAATCCATCATTTCTAAATCAGAATCTATATGTGTCACAATATAATTTGCCGCATCAACATAATCGATAAGCTTACCACGTGGGCGATCAATAGACTCTACACCATGATGGCTTGCTACATCTTGTAATGCTGAATCCATGCCCCATATGCTCAATACTTTAGCACCGACCTCTCGGTGAAGGTTTTGCAATAGTGTGTTCTGGTCTTCTTCTGAAAGTTTTAGTATATCTTTTGGGTGAGCACAAATAATTGCAGGAGTGCCAATATCATGTACAAGCCCTGCAAAAAAAGCTTGGCTGGTTGCGGGATCGTTAAAACTACGCGCAATTTCTTGGGCGGCTACAGCCACAAGTTGAGATGATTGAAATGATTTTCTAATGACACCTTGCAAGGTCTTATTGTTTACTTGTAATACGAGTTTGCTTGAAACAGCTACAAGAAGCTGAAATGTTCGTTTGCCGCCCAGCCTTTGAATTGCGACGGATAGATTTTTTATATTTCTGCCACTGCTATTAAAACAACTGCTATTGGCAATGCGTAAAATAGCTGCTGAAAGCGTTAAATCATTTTGTATGGCTTTTGTAATATCAGCGGTTCCCTTTTCTTTATCCTTCAGAATACCACGAACCTTAAGTATTGATTCAGGCAACATAGGCAAGCGAATCTTGTCTGTAATGAGCTGTGCTCTAATAAGTTCGGTCAGCTCTTCTAGGTTGCTTATTGATTGCTTATTACTGTTGATAATATACTCCAAACCATTAAGAATATATCGGCAATTTCGATTGAAACTTTAAGATGATTAAGGAATTAGTGCTGAAATTACTGCTTATGACTAAAGATAATGGAATGAAGGTTTGAAGGGTTTAACTCTCTTCGACGAACAACTCAATACGGCGATTTTGAGCACGGCCTTCTTCAGTGCTATTGTCGGCAACAGGCTGTGTGCCTGCACTGGCTTCAATATGTATGCGGCTGGGATTGATATGCGCACCCCAAACGAAAAAACGAGCTACAGCAGCGGCACGAGCGGCTGATAAACCCCAATTATCTATAAACTCTGGTTTCAATTCCGCACCGACAGGGCGATTGTCGCTATGCCCTACAATACGAATCGTTGCGTCTTCTGGTGCATGACGAAGGGCATCCGAAAACTTCACAAGAGCCTCGCGACCATTGGCAGAAATGTCACTTGAACCGCTATCAAACATCAACTTTTGTTGTAAAACAACATGAATGGAAGTGGGTGTGGGCTGTGCAATAGCAACAGATTCATTGTTTATTTCACTGTGCATATTGTTTTGCATATGGCTTAGTGAATCTTTTAATGAACGAATATCCTGCTGCATTTTTTCATTGGATTTTTGCAATGAGTCAATTTTGCTAGGTGTTTCCACGACTGAGTTATAATGCTCTTTATTTAGGGCGTAACAGCCTGATAAAAGAAACATAGTAATCACCGCAAACACATATGATTTCATCATAGTCTCCTATTAGATAGAGATATTTTATAATAATTTACATCAATAAAACACGCTATCTAGTTAATTTATATTGAATTTTATGCCGTAATATTATTTTTTGCAAGTTTTGAGAGTTTTGGATCTTAACCACCCAGTTCGCGTGTATGTTTTTCGATATCACTTTCTAATGTTTCTAAAAGCTCTTTACGGTTTGAGGAAGCAACCGTATTTGCAGAGATAAATGGCAAAAAACGTACAGTAATTGTTCCGGGTTTCTTAATAAAACCACGTTTTGGCCAGCATGAAGCCGCATTGTGTGCCATGGGTAAAATGCCAACCCCTGCTTTTTGAGCCAGTACAATGCCGCCTGGTTTATAATCACCCGATTCGCCGAGGTTGGAGCGCGTGCCTTCTGGAAAAATAACGATCCACTTGCTTTGTTTTAACAAAGTAGAACCATCGGTATTTACTTGTTTGATGGCTTCGCGTGGGTTACCACGGCGGATACCAATGGTTTTGATCGCCCACAAAGCCCAGCCAAATAATGGGATATAAAACAATTCACGTTTAAGAATCCAAACGTACGGCGGAATCAATATTGGCATAATGATGGTTTCAAAAGCGGATTGATGTTTTGCCATGACTACGCAAGATTCATTGGGGAAATGTTCTTGCCCCTCAATACGCAGTTTAATGCCGCATACATAACGAGCTAAAAACAAGGTGCTTCTTGACCATAATTTTGCCCAAAACCAAGCGGCCGGAAGACCAAATAACCTGAAAATCAAAACAAAAGCAGAAAATATGGGTGTGATAAGGAAAAAACAGAGGTTAAAAATCGTTGAACGAAGCAATAGCATCTTAACCCTCCAATATGCTGTGAACAGCAGCAGCTAAATCTGGGAATGATTGAATGTGCGGGTCATGCAAACGGGCTTTGGCAAGGATGTCTGCAGCATTACCATACCCAGTTTGTACGAGTATGCCTGAAACATTCGCTGCCCATGCCGCCTGCATATCACGCAAAGAATCACCAATCATATATGTGCTTTGTGGCTCATCACCAAGATTTAGAGCCGCCAACGATTCGAGCACCATACTGGGCAAAGGTTTACGGCATGAGCAGCCATCATCGGGCGCATGTGGACAATATGCGACATGATCAATACGTCCACCCAAAGCTTCAATGGATAATAACATTTTGGCATGGATATGTTGAAACGTGTCGCTATCTATCATGCCACGCCCGACGGCGGATTGATTGCTTATGATAGCCACAGAAATATTTGCCTGTGTAAGCTTTGCGATGGCTTCCAAGCTACCAGGAATAGGCTTCCACTGTTCAGGGGTTAAAATATAATCGGGAGAATCGAAGTTAATAACGCCATCACGGTCAAGTAAGATTGCTTTGGGTAATGGTTGTTCGGAAATGAGCATGCCATACATTAGCATGAAATGACTTCATGTTAATCAGAGCTTCTTTATGGCAAGTATCATTATACGTATAAATTAAGGCACTAACCTATCGCTTGCTGCATTTCTCTGATGCTATCTTCGAGCTCTACTTCCACGGCTGCGATGTGAATTTCTGTGGCTCCTAGTCGGCTAATTGGGGGGAAACTTGAAATTTCAATATCCTTAGGAAGGGCATCAAACATGACTTTATAGCCATTACGTTGAATAAGAAAATCAGCAGCATCAACATAATCAATCAAACGCTCATTGGGTCTGTCATCAGATTCAATGCCATGATGTGATGCAACAGTTGAAAATACATCGGGCATATTCCAATAACTTAGTAAGCGACCACCCATTTCTCTATGTAAGGTGCGAATAGCATCAAGTCGGAAGTCAGGATGAATGTCTGCTAATTCTTTTTCTGCCGCGCTAACTACAGCAGGTATGCCAATATCATGTACCATACCTGCTAAAAATGCTTCATCAGGGTCGGCACTACCAATGAGTTTGGCTAAATGCTGTGCAGCGCATGCGACCATCAGAGAGTGATGAGCACTTCGGCGAAGTACTTCCTGCAGCTCTTTATTTTTTACTTTAATGTGTACTTTGGCAGATAAGGCAATCATCAATTGCAATACTTTTCGTGCTCCAAGTCGCTGAACGGCAACCTGCAAACTGCGAATGTCATGCCCTCTTGGGTTAAATTGAGCGCTATTGCATAGTCGCATAACGGTTGTTGAAAATGTCGGATCATCGCCAATGGCTTTAGCAATATCAGCCGCGCCTTTGGATTCATCCTTCACAATGCGCTGAACCTTGATCACGGCTTCGGGCAATAAGGGTAGCTTGGCTTCACCTGAGTTAAACTTTTCACGAACCATCGCGGCAAGCTCATGTTGCTGCATAGTCATATTTCATCTCCCATCATACGACAGATTTCGGTTACAGAGCGATTCGATAATGAGCGTGGGGTAATGCGATATACCTCTTCTACGGTAGTTTTATCATGCATGACTTGGTAAAGACCATCCTCCATTAAAGAAAGAAGATTGGTACTGTCGCAGCTTATTTGGCGAATTTCATGTGATGTTTTTTCTTCGAGAATAGCTTCTCTTACCTCTTCATTTAAAACCAACAACTCATGTAAGGTTGTGCGTCCATGGTACCCTGTACCGTAACAAGTTCCGCAACCTGTGCCGCGATAAAATGTATGGTTTTTTAATACTTCATCATCCAAGCCAATTAATTTAGCGATGCGTTTATTGGGCATGTAAGCTTGGCGACAATCAGGACAAATGGTTCGAATCAGACGCTGCGCCAAAATACTGACTACTGTGGAAGAAATAAGGAACGATTCAATGCCCATATTCATCAAACGCAACAAGCCACCAATAGAGTCTTCTGTATGGAACGTGGTTAATACTTTATGTCCGGTTAATGCTGCCTGTACTGCAACTTCTGCAGACATTTGATCACGTATTTCACCCAATACGATGACATCTGGATCTTGGCGAACAATTGCTTTCAGGGAGTCTTCAAAACTACGCCCTGCCTTGACATCAACAGAGCATTGCATAATCCCATCAACAACATATTCCACAGGATCTTCCAAGGTGATGATTTTAGTTGAAGGACGATTTAAATAATCAATGGCGGAATACAGCGTTGTGGTTTTTCCTGATCCTGTTGGTCCTGTAATAAGTACGACACCTGTTGGTACATCAAGTACTTCATGCTTAAATCGTTCAAGTAATCCCGGATTCATATTGATTTTATCAATAGATCTTATCCCACCATCACGTCGAAGAATTCGCATGACAAGGTTCTCGCCAAACGTTGTCACATACGTTGAGACACGAAAATCGACATCTATGCCATGCACTGTTTGTGCCATACGACCATCTTGATGTTTTCTTGAATCGGCAATATCCATTTCAGATAAAACTTTAATGCGGGCAACAACCTTATGAGCCATTTCATTGGGCAGGTCCATTTTATGAATGAGTACACCATCCATACGAAAGCGAATGCGGACATTTTCTTGCAGTGGCTCGATATGAATATCACTGGCATAATCACGAATAGCTGATAGGAGTATACCATCAACAATTTCCACGATGGGGTCATCTTGTTCATCGCCGTTAGTCTGTTTGCTGCGTGCCGTCAGTTTACTAAACAAAGATTCAAGCATGCTTTGTATGCCAATGCTAACCTCAGCCTGCTTGTTTCGTTTCTGTCCAATTTCACGAATCGCAGCCTCATTGAGGGGGTCAGCACAGATAATAGAAACCTTTGTTTCAGATTCGTGATAAGGAATCATTAAATTATTGTGCAAAAAACGTAAAGAAAACTGACTAAGCAATGCCTTATCAATCATATCTAGTTCTATATGCTGTAAGGGTAAGGCCAGTTGCTCGGACAGTGCCTGAGCAAGTTGACGCTCATTGATAAGTTCAAGGCTAAGCATGATTTCACCCATGCGCTTTCCAGGCATGCTTGGCATAGCTTGCAAGGCTTGGTCTAACTGCTCTAAACTGATGTAGCCCAGTTCGACAACTAATTCACCTAAGCGAAATTCACGCCCATGGTTACGAATAACACGCCGATGTTCATCGTCGCTAATGATTCCAAGTTCAATAAAAATAGCCGATAATAGGCGGTTGCCCCCCAGTTTTTGCTGTACACGTATAGCCTTCTCAATCTTGGACTGGGATATAATGTTATTATTCAGAAGTATTTTTGCAAACCGGATGCCTGGAACTTTTTCCAGTGAAATAGCAGGTTTTGGTTTGTTTGGTGCTTCGCTGGACATGCATATCCTCCCGATAACTCATGGGCTTACAAGCATGTTTTATGCCAAAATAGCAGTATTTTCTTTTGTGTTATATGCAGATTCTGCGACTAAATACCTTTAGCTCAATGGGCTACTTGGTCTTTGCCATGGAATGTTTCCTCTTGATTCAATGGCAACACGCATCACGATTGCCAATGCTCCAAGCATGGTTAGGAGCGCGGACCCACCGTAGCTGATAAAGGGTAATGGCACGCCAACAACAGGCAATATGCCTGATACCATACCGATATTTACAAAGGCATAGAGCATGAAAATCGATGCGATGCCTGTGGTAAGCAAAGCACCAAATCGGCTATGGGCGTGAGCGGCAATGGTCAGCATACGTGAAATTAAGATGCCATATAACACAAGCAACACGGTAACGGTAATCAAGCCACCCTCTTCAGCTAAGATAGCGAAAATGAAATCTGTGTGTTGCTCTGGCAAAAAATGGAGTCGCCCTTGTGTACCTTGAAGATAACCTTTGCCCCAAAATCCACCTGAACCAATGGCAATGGATGATTGAATCACATGGTAACCTGCCCCCAGTGGGTCACTTTGCGGATCTAAGAAAGTTAAGACACGTTGTTTTTGATAGCCATGCATATTATGCCATAATATATATAAAACTAAGGGACTTGCGGCGATTGCAGCAAATATCCAACGCCATGCGAAACCCGATGCAATGAGCATGGCGATTGCAGCAAATAGTAATACCAATGTCGTACCCAAATCAGGCTGGATGACAATCAGTGCGGCTGGTAACATAACCATGAGCAAGGGAATAAGAAAGTTTGGCCATGTGTTGGGTTCACGTGATGCAAACCAATGCGCAAGCATGAGCATCAATGCCCACTTCATCATTTCAGAGGGCTGAAATGCAACCACGCCCAAATCAAGCCAGCGTCTAGCCCCCATATGAACATCCCCGATAAGTGGAACCAACGCTAAACTTAAAAGTGCAATAATATAGGCAGGCCATGCCAGTAAACCCATCAATCGCAAAGGTACAAAACAAATACCTATAAATCCGATAAAACCCAAACACCAAAAAATAACTTGTTTTTGAAAGACTGCTATATCGCCATCATGTACAGCAGCATACAAGACAAACAAGCTTAATGTTAATAAGCCTAATAAACTTAGAATGATGGTTTTATCCATGCGTTGTATGACGAAAATCATTGTTTTTTCTCTTGTGCAGCCAGTAATTTAACCATCGCTTTGGCAATGGGACCTGCAGCACTACCACCATGACCGCCATGTTCAACAATGATTGCAAATGCAACCTTGGGATTCTTATAGGGGGCATAACCCATAAACCAAGCATGATCTTTATGTTTATCTATTTCTGGGGCTTTATCTTTCTTGTCATCATCATCTTGGGACATGGATATCACTTGGGCAGTACCTGTTTTGCCCGCAATTTTCCAAGCTGCATGACGTAAGCGATAGAAGGCTGTTCCACCAATTTTATTGGCAACGTCATACATTGATTTTTGTATACGCTTCAAATATTCAGGTTTTACATCCACATGTCGAATGATTTCAGGAGCTTTCCCTATTTCGAGATGAGGGCGCAATATATCACCACCATTGGCAATGGCAGCGGCAAAACGCGCCATTTGTAAAGGTGTTACGGTGGTTTGTCCTTGTCCAATGGCTGTAATCATATTTTGTCCACGCGACCAATGACGTTCACGACCATTCTGTAGGTGTTGCATATCAGAAGCTAAATGCCCACGTGATTCAGGAGGAAGAGGAACGCCAGTGGCTTCGCCAAAGCCCCAGAGTTTCGCCTCATCACTAAGATGCTGCATACCAAGCTGATCACCCAATTCATAAAAATATACATCACAAGAGTGCATAATAGCATTATGCATATTAACTTTTTGGTGCCCTCTACGCTTCCAACAACGCATTTTCCTGTCCGCGAGCTGTATAAAACCTTTGCATTGCGTACTTCCATTTGCCAAGGGCACGTTTTGGCGTAAACCAGCAAAGCTGGCAACCAGTTTCCATGTTGATGCAGGCGGATATGCAGCTTGTGTGGTACGATTGAGTAACGGGCGTTGGTCATCATTTAACCAAGCTTGCCATTGTTTCTGCTCTAACCCCAACGTAAATTGGTTGGTATCAATACCTGGTGTGCTTAATAATGTTAGTACCTCGCCACTATGTATATCCATAACCACAACAGCACCTGTACGCTTGCCCATTACTTTGGCTGCGACTTTTTGAAGTTCTACATTAAGGCTCAAACGAATATCTTCACCCATGGAGGATGGTGTTTGGTGTAATACAGCAATGCGTCGCCCATGTGCATCGACTTCTTCCTGTTGGCTACCCAAGGTGCCATGCAAACGTTTTTCAAAAGAGCGCTCCAAGCCACTTCTACCGATATATTCATTGCGTAAGAAACCTCTTTCAAGGTCTGTGTTTCGTGCCAAAGACAAATAGCCAATGAGGTGTGATGTGAGTTCTTTGTAGGGATAAAAACGGTGTGTTCCTGCCTGCACATTCAAGCCAGGAAAGCGATGTAAACGTGCGGACAGCGGCGCAATTTGTTTCCATGTTAATTTATCATGTAGTAGTACGGGGCGATCTTTTCGAGAGCGCTTAATGCGTTTTTTAATGCGTTTTACTTGCTTGGGTGTCCACTGCATCATGGATGTTAACTGCGTTATTAGCGCATCCATATTTTCAATACGTTCAGGAATCATGGTTAGGCGATAGGAGATATGATTCACGGCTAAACCGATACCAAAGCGGTCAGTAATTGTACCGCGTGTTGGTAAAATAGGCACAATATTGAGGCGATTATTTTCAGCTTGCAGCATCAGTCCATCATGTTGTAATAATTGCAAATGAACCATGCGCAGTAAAAGGATGAGCAGTAGTACAAACATGCTAACTTGAAAGAACCACATGCGCCCTTCAAAGCGATGGCGAATATTAAGCTGGCTGAACATAAAATCGTGCAATCAAATGCCAAAAAATGAGGCATAACAATAGTGTTAGTATACAGGAGGGAAAACTCCAGCCTGCAAAGAAAATGGATGAAATAACCATGAGCATCGCAAACATGCGTTGCAATAGACTCGGGCCAATTTGTGCATCGCTCCATGTAATAATGATGGGCGTGAGAAGCACCCATGGTAGACTGATAAAGACTGACCAGTGCAGAACTAAATCATGGGCTCCTGTAGCAAAAGAAACCCACAACCAGTTGCCGCGATGGGCAAGTAGTGCAGCTAATAATAATGCCAATGACCAATCTGGTTGTAAGAATACAGCAGAAAACCCCAAATTAAATATGATGCCGATTAGGCAGGCGAACAGTAAGAGTGGGATGCTCATGGTGCTAGAGAATCAGCCGGTGGGGACATTCGGGATGCGATAGCAAGCCAATTATCGCGTTGCCAATGGGCTGTAGGCGTTGCTTCGACACGTGCAAAGATACGACCTTGCAAGGCTTCAATATGGGTGATGCGAGCGACTGAGATTCCAGGAGGAAACACGCCACCAGCACCACTGGTTTGTAAAACAGCTCCGATGGTAGGCGTTTGATCCAAAGGAATGAAATCAACAAGCAGATGGTCACCTTGCCCGCGAATCAATGCTGCGAGTGGTGAGCCTGGAACCGTAACAGGAACAGCCAATGAGGCATCAAGAATGGTGCGAACCACAGCAGAGCCTGCATGACTTTTATCAACCAAGCCAACCAAACCTGAACTGGATACAACAACATCATCGGATTTGCTTTGTACTTGCAAGATTAAACGCCGGCTCTTTTTATCTGGGCTTCGCCCCAGCACTTGCGCAGCGCGCCATGTGTAACCATGAATATTGGTTATTTTGAGCAGTTTTCTTAGCTGGGTATTTTCTTCGGCTAGACTCTTTCTCTGTTGAATCAATGCGGTTTGTTGCTCAAGCGAGTTTTGAGTTTCGATTAATTGTGTTTGTAATTTATCACGATCTTGCAACCACAGCTCATTATCATGCCACCAGCGAGCAGGTGCATGCAGGGTAGAAATAAGTGGTGATAAGCCAAGTGTTATATATTGACCTATGGGCATTCGCTGTAAGGCTAAAACGGCGATGAATATCAGTAAGCCCAAAACAACACGCCAAAGTATATGGCGACGCGGCACGATTTATTCCTCGAAGAGCACGCCTCGCATGCTATCCAACTCTTCAAGCACGCGTCCACTACCCAATACCACGCAATTTAGAGCATTATCTGCAACAGTAACGGGCAGCCCAGTTTCTTCGCGTAACAATTGATCCAAGCCAACCAATAATGCGCCGCCACCTGTTAACATAATGCCTTTATCAACAATGTCAGCGGCAAGTTCAGGCGGTGTACGCTCCAAACAAACCTTCACACCATCAACAATGGCATTCACAGATTCGGTTAATGCTTCAAGAATTTCTGAGTCATCCAAGAGTAGGTTTTTTGGTACACCATTGATTAAATCACGACCTTTTATTTCCATTTCACGGCGTTCTTCTTGTGGGTATGCACTGCCCAATTGCATTTTAATTTTTTCTGCGGTGGGGGAGCCGACAAGCAGGCTATATTTACGGCGTAAATGGTTGATAATGGCATCATCCATTTTATCCCCGCCCACACGAACTGAGCGTGAATATACGATGCCACCATAACTAATGACCGCGATTTCGGCTGTGCCGCCACCAATATCAACTACCATAGAGCCAGAAGCTTCGGTGACAGGTAAATCTGCACCAATGGAGGCTGCCATAGGCTCTTCAATCAAGTACACTTCTCGTGCGCCAGCCGACAAAGCGGACTCACGAATCGCACGACGTTCCACTGGTGTTGAACCATAAGGCACACAAATAACAATACGTGGAGCCAAACCCCAAGAGCGTTTATGCACTTTACGAATAAATTGTTTAAGCATTTCCTCTGTGATGACAAAATCTGCAATCACACCATCTTTTAATGGGCGAATAGCAGAAATAGAGTCAGGTGTACGCCCTAACATGCGTTTGGCTTCGGTACCGACAGCCAAAACTTTGCGGTTTTGTCGTCCGCCACCTTCATAAACCGCGACAACCGATGGCTCGTTAAGCACGATGCCTTCACCTCGAACATAAATCAGCGTGTTGGCTGTGCCGAGGTCAATTGAAATATCGCGTGAAAAAATACCAAAAATCTTTTGTAACATAATGGGCAACCTGTATGGGGAAATATCTGGCTAGCATAATTGTCTAAGCTGTGAAGGTAAAGTATAGCTTTATAAATAGTGGTATGTGACAGGGCGCACTACAAGCGTATGAACTTCATTTGCGTTTGGTTATTTCGATAATAACCGTGCATCTTTACGCGCCAACAACCCTGATGATTGCTGTTGTAAGCGCCAATCATAGACAGTGGCAAATGCCATCACTTGCTGCACATAGCGCCGTGTTTCATTAAATGGTATGAGCTCCACCCAAATATTCATATTTTCCAATGATACATGCTCTTGCCAGCGTTTTACGCGTGTTGGACCTGCATTATATGCTGCAATGGCAAAGGCTGGTTGGTTATCAAAACGCTTGAATAAACTTGCTAAATATAGAGAACCAAGCTGAATATTTGTGGATGGTTTGAAAAGCTCTTGTTGATGTACTTTTCCAAGCCTATATTTTTTTGAAATATATGTTGCTGTTGTTGGCATTAACTGCATCAATCCACGCGCTCCAGTATGTGATATAGCGTTAGCATTAAATACTGATTCCTGACGTATAATACCCCAAATAAGGGAGCTTTTCAGCCCTGTTTGCTTGGCAATATGTTGCACATCATCTACGTAGGCTAAAGGAAAGCGTAAGGTGAGCGCATCATAAGCACCTGTACGTGCCGCAGCCTGAATCGTTCTCTCATACCAACCCCATGATGCGGCAAGTTGTAGTGCTTGCCGCCACGTTTTACGTGATGCATTGCGTAGACCTTGATTCCATTCGCGGCTTGCTTTTGCTGTTTCATGTAGTTGAAACCATTCGTAGCTTCGTTGAATATAGGGCTCTTTTTTTAAGCTGCTTAGGGATGATTTTTTTATAGATTTTTCATCCATATGGTAAGGTTTGCCCAAACGCTCAGCACTTAAAAAACTATAATAACCGCGACCAGTTGCTACTTGCTCAAATAATAATTTTGCAGTGGCTGTTTGACCCAAAATTTGCAATGCATGGGCTTGCCAATATAACCAGCGACTGCTTAATTGCTGTGACTCTGGCATAGCTTGAATGGCAACAATGGCTCGTTGCCATTTTTTCTGCCATAACAATATGCGCACATGCCAAGCACGTGTCTCGTTATTCTGTAATCCCTCATTTAAGCTCGCAAGCCATGCGATAGATTGAATATTATGTTGTTTGGCTGCTCGCAATGCGATTTTACGTTGTAAATATCCAAATTGTTTTACAGTTAAATAGGTTTTTAATTTTTCCAGGGATTGCCACGAGGCAGCAACATCAGAAGATGATAAACGACGGAGGGTATCTTTGATGATGGGGTATAGAAGTCGATTTCCAGCTTTGAATGTATGGATTTTTGGCAGCTTAAGAGCAGGCTCTTTTTGTGCGTTTTCCCAAAATTCTAAAAGCTTTTGTTCGTTAGTGGGTAATGCGCTTTGCAAGCTTTGAACGCGCTTCCATTTGCCATGTTTCGCAAAGTAAATAATGCGTGCATACGAATCTTTAGCACTTGGGAACCCTGCTTTTTTCCATGCAGGATATAGGAATGGTATGGCATAGGTATGTATATCTTTACCTGTACGCCATTGTTCAGATAATAATGCAAAGGCGAGCTCTTTGTTGTCATTGTACCAAGCTGAGCGTAATGATATTTTTGGAAAAGCTCGATTGGCACGATGGATAAGCTTGAGTTGCGCTGCAACATGTGGCCATTGACCACGCTCAGCCAGACTTTTCATCCACGCGATACGCAAGTCAATGGTTTCAGGTATGTCACGGTAACGGTTGAGTATCTCATTGACTTGATCATCATTATGACTATCAAGTGATAGACGTGCCTGCCAAATATCCAAATAAGGTGCCAAGGGGTATGTTTTTAACTTATCACGAAGTTGCTGAAATGTTTGAGTATCATGATTTTTCAGAGCCTCGCGTGCTTCTGTAAAGTAAGTACGCTGAAGTTTCATGTCTATAGGTTCAGATGCTTTAGCAGCGACTATAGAAAACAATAAAATACCCATGAAATAAAGGGCTATTTTTTGAGCGTATTGAAAAAAACTATGCAGCATCATGCGTACTTTATATGAAAACCTAAAGAAGGTGATCATTAAATTTAAAGGGCGTATTTTTAACACTGCTTTGATGTAAGTATTGCACTGTACATCGTTATGCCAAGAATTATAATAAGGGTGTACTTTCAAGGAGTTGAGTTATGAATAAGTTATTGATGTTTATGTTGGTATTAGGGCTTTCATCTTGTGCTACATATGAGCAGCAACGTGCTGCAACGACTGGGGCAGTAGTCGGAGGCGCGGCAGGAGCCGCCATCGGGGCAGATTCAGGCCGTGCTGTTGAAGGAGCTGCTATTGGTGCGGCTATTGGTGCAGCAGCAGGGGCTGTTATGACGACACCAAGGGATCAAGAATATAACCGTCAGCATAGAGGCTATGGTAAAAACAGAGTGATTGTTGTGCCTAGAAGACATCGCAAAGATTATTATGAACACGAACATGAACGTGAATATAAGCATGAACATGAACATAAACGTGAATATAAGCGTGAATATAAGCGTGAACACGAACATGAGCACGAAGATGAGGATTAATAAGCCTGAGAGCCTGAGAATTTTCTAGTGCATTAAAAGAGCTTTCTTTACGTTTAATTGGGGCGAAAAGGAACCCATTTGGGTAGTGGCTTACCACCAAGCTCGAAAAGTGCCAAGCCAGCAATAATTAGCCCTGCACCGATGATAATGTTAAGCGTAATCACTTCATGGTTGAAGTAATGACCTAGCATGAGTGATGTTATTGGTGTGATGAGTGAAATGAGTGCAACGCGTGTGGCTTGTACGTGTTTGAGGACAAAAAAGTATAAAGAAAAGCCGAATACTGACCCGAACAGTGCGAGGTAGGCAATCGCTATCAGGGTATAGTTCGGTGCATGGCTTAGTATTTGTTGGGTTTCTGCAAAGCCTGGTTGTGTACATAACCAAGTGAGTACAAATAACGGAGTGGCAACCAAAAGACTACCTGCAGTCATGCTAATAGCAGAGACTTGTGCATGAACACGTTTGACCCAAATGGCAGATGCAGAATGAATGACACCTGAAAGAATTACACCCAAAACACCCAAAATAGCTGTTTCATTTAGGCTAAGGCTACTGCCAAAAACGACCAATAAGCCGATCAAGCCAAGGCTGATGCCCGACATACGATGGCGTGTTAAATGTTCATTCTCCAACCAAAATGATGCCATAATCGCTGAAAAAATGGGTGTTAAACCAAATAGCACCGAAATCCAACCAGAAGGAATTTGTTGGGCTGACCAGTAGACAGCCAGCATGCTGGCATAAATACCTAAACCACCGTAAATGTATGCCAAACGTGCTTTTTTGTGCCATACAAGTTTGGTTTGCATGATTGTTGCGAAGATAAAGATGAGAATTAATCCCAAGAGCATACGGCTACTGACACCAAATATAAAACCAGCAGCATCACCGCTCCAAGCAATGGCAAGCGGGGTGGTACTCCAGATTAAAACAACACCAATATAGGCGAGTGGGATGGGCATGGTTTTATCCTTAGTTCATGACATAAAAAGCGTGTAGAGTGTGAGATGATAGGTAAAAAAGTCGCGCTGACTATGTAAATAAGCGAAATAAAACGAACGGAGAGATGATTATGGGTGATATTTCAGTATTAAATGAGGCGTGGGGTATCGAAGGAAGTTTAAATTTTAAGTTGGGTAAAGGTGATATGCCAGTGATTGAAATAAACAACACCTTTGCACAGGCGAGTATCGCTTTACAGGGAGCGCATATCCTGAGTTTTCAGCCCAAAGGTGAGGCTGAACTTATTTGGATGTCCGAAGATGCTAGGTTTGCATCTGGTAAATCTCTGCGTGGTGGTGTTCCCATATGTTGGCCTTGGTTTGGGCCGCATGCATCCGACACCAGTCTGCCAGGGCATGGCCCAGCACGTACCGTGGCGTGGAAACCGATTGCCTCAACGTCTTTGGATGATGGGCGCACCAGTATCAGTCTGGAAATGCAGCAAAATGACCAAGTCAAAGCCATGTGCGGACACCCGTTACAAGTACAGCTACATATTGTTATTGGGAAAAGTTTGGAAATTGCTTTGGAAACAAAAAATCTGGGTGATACAAGTTTTACATTAGGGCAAGCATTACATACTTATTTTAATATTTCAGATGTACGAAAAGTGCATGTTCAAGGTTTAGAGGGTTGTGAATACCTTGATAAAGTAGATGGCTTTACGCGCAAAAAGCAAGATGGCGCAGTTACTATTTCACAAGAAACAGACCGTGTTTATGTCAATACAGGTAGTCAAATGCGTATTGTTGATGAGGGGATGGAGCGCGTCATTGTGATTCGCAATCAAGGCAGTGCATCTGCGATTGTATGGAACCCGTGGGTAGAAACAGCCACTAAAATGGGCGATTTGGGACAAGATGGTTATTTGAATATGTTATGTGTGGAGACTGCGAACGCGCTTGATGATGTGGTTGAGCTTGCGGCAGGAGCTACTTATACAATGGCAACTGAATACACTATTGAAGCGCTCTAAAGCCGAGAAAGCACAGGTGTAGGAACCAATGCGCTAACATCACCATCCATTTCTGATATTTCACGGATAAAGCGAGAGGATACGAAGGTGTAATCCTCTCGCGCCATTACAAAAACACTTTCAATACGTTCATCTAAATGCCTGTTCATGGTTGCCATTTGAAACTCATATTCAAAATCTGATGCGGCGCGAAGCCCGCGCAATAAAGCTGCTGCATGATGTTCATGTGCTAAATCAACCAATAGTCCCGTAAAGCTAACGGCTTCAATATTTTTCTTATCGGCAAAGGTTTCACGCACCATGGCTAAGCGTGTTTCCAAATCAAACATAGGGCCTTTTTTTGGATTTTCTGCCACGCCAATCACAATACGGTCAAAAACTTTTAAGCCACGGGTGACCACATCCACATGCCCAAGCGTGATAGGATCAAAAGTACCAGGGTAAATAGCTGTACGTTTCATGAATGGAGTTCCTGTTCTAAAAAATATAAATTGGTATCACCATAACGCCGATTGGAAGCTTTCCAGCCTTGTGGCCATTGAGGTTTTGCACGTACGGACTCTTCAATGACCAATGATGCTGTTGTGATATTCGCATGTTGTAACCAAAGGGGAATCTGTTCTGCCATGCCAACATCATAGGGTGGGTCTGCAAATATCCAATCAAAACGCTGGTTTTTCATGCCATCAAGGGCTTTGGGCAATGATGCCTGTTGAATCTGCCAGCATTGTTCAATATGAAACTTCTTGGCAAGTGGACGTAAATATTGGCAGGCATTTCTATTCTGTTCAATGGATATGGCGTGTTCAGCACCACGTGATAATGCTTCTATAGCCATGATACCCGAGCCAGAAAACAAGTCTAAAATATGCCAGCCTTCAATATCTCCAAGGATATTAAATAGGGCTTCACGCACGCGTGAAGATGTTGGTCTTAAACCATCAATATTCGGAACACTTAACGTTCGGCTACGAAATTCACCTGCTGTAATGCGCATAACGTTGGCGATTTATGCTGTTACCATTTCCGATCAAATGATGCTAAATGTTTATCCAATATCTCCATAGCATCGCCATTTCCAGAAATAGTTGCGCATTCATAACCAATATCCACCGCTTCATTTTGTTGTGTTTCAGGCCAAATCAAGGATACATTCCAATTGCTTGCAACATTATCTGCCCAAGCTTTTGCTCGTTCTAGTGGAGCGTTTGGAAGTAAAGTCGCCATGCGACCTTGCCCCATATCAGCGACTATATCAAATGAGCGAGCCTGTTTCTTCAATGCTTGTCCCGTTAAGCGTGCGGCACTTTCAGCGAACCATTCTGCATGCGCTCGAACCAAGGATACATAGTTACCAATGCCAAATACAACCAAACTTAAATCATGTCCAGATGCCTTGCAGCGCGCCTCTTCTTGTATCAAGCGTTCACGAAAATAACGTGATGTTGCCAAATCAGTCACAGGGTTACGATAAAAATAGTTTGTCAAACGCTGACTGCGCATCAGTGCCGTATTGACGCGAGCAATCAACTGAGGTGGACTCACGGGTTTAGTGATGTAGTCATCTACACCCAGTGTTAAACCTTTAATTTGATCATCCAGCTCATCCAAAACACTTAGGAATACAAAAGGTGTTAAATTATAACGTTTATCAGCACGAACTTCGCGATACAGACCCCATCCATCCATATTTGGCATCATAATATCAGTTAGAATTAAATCGACGTGGCGAGCTTTTAAAATATTCAGCGCATCAGCACCATCTTCAGCTTCTAAAACACGAAAACCACCTTGCTGTAAGAAATGGCTGGTAATATCTCGGCTGGTGCTTGAATCTTCAACAATAAGAACTGTTTTCAATGTTTTTTCTCCTTAGCAGGACCCACTTGGAGAATGTTCCAATCATCAGTTTGCAAATAAGCTTTGGCCATGCGTCGAACATCGCTAAGCGTGACTGATTGCACATGTGCAGTCCAGTTCTGTAAATAGTCCAATGGCATTTGGTAAAAACCAATCATGCTTAATAGTCCAACACGCTCACGGTTGGAGTCCATGCGCTGTGCAAAACTGCCAACCAAGTTGCTTTTGGTCGCATCAAGTTGTTTTTTATCAATCTTACCATCTGCCAATGTTTTCATGACATCACGCACAACTTGCGCTGCTTTCTCAGCTTGTTCAGCCCGCGTTTGCAATGTGATGATAAAAGGGCCTGGTGCAGCCAAAGGAATAAAATACGAATAAACGCCATACACCAAGCCACGTTTTTCACGCACTTCTTCCATAAGTTTTGAGCCGAAACCACCTCCGCCCAATAGATGGTTCATCACAAATAGTGGAAAGAAATCATGATTGCTTCGCGCAATGCCCAAGCGCGAGAATTGCACCAAAGCTTGGCTGGTAGGTATGGTTACATGAGAGGACTTCCTGCGGACAACACTGGGTTGTTTGATATCCAAAGCGGCGACACTTGGTTTGCCTTGCCAAGTTTTTAAGCGGGGTTTTAATAACCGCAGTATTTCTTGCATGGTAATATCACCACTGACTGCGAGTACCGAGCCGACAGGTCGAACTTGATTTGTATATAGCGTCTTTAAATCGTTTAATTGAATGTGTGGCAGGCTTTTAGCTGTACCGCTTGTGGTATGCCCATAACCATGGCTTCCGTAAAGTAGTTTTGCTGTAGCTTGTGCAGCTTGTGTACCGGGTGTTTCTTGTGATTTAATGGCTGCAGCAATGCCATCTTCGCGCAAACTTAGAAAACGTTTTTTATACCAGCCAGGTTGCAACAAAGCTTCGGAAAAAGCATCCAAGCCCACTGGTAATGAATCTCTTACTACGGTTAATGATAGACTCAAGGTATCGCGACTGGCAGATGCACCCAAACGAATTGCCTCAGAATCCAACCATTCAGCCCACGCTTTGTCATTATGCTTGGCAGTATGATCACCCAGTATAGTTGCCAGCATACTCGCTGTTCCTGCTTTGTTTATCGTATCAAAACGACTGCCCGCAGGGGTGGTGAGTTGCAACGATACCATGGGCACATTGTGCGCCTCAACCAATAATATTGTTAAACCGTTGTCCAATTGCGCTGTTTGAATGGAAGGCACAGCATAGCTATTGATGCTAAATCCAAATAACAAGCATACAAACGATAATGCACGAATGTTTAAATTTTTCATGAATGCACCTCTGGCTTTAATACCCCTGTGGTCGCACGTTCAGGGCGAAGGTATTTACTCACAACCTCTTGTATATCTTTAGTGGTAACAGCGCGAATGGCATCCAGCCATTCATCTTTATGCATAGCACCGATACCCACTGTTTCCATATGTCCGATTTCTTTAGCTCGTAAATACAATGAATCTTGGGCGAAAATTTCATTTGCAATGATGTTTTTCTTGGCGATTTGCAATTGTTTTACAGACACAGGTTTATTTCCCATATCTTTGAGAATTGCCCATAGTGCCTTTTCAAAGTTTTGTGGTGATTGCTTGGCTCCCAACATGCCATAGGCATACCACAAATCTAACCCCATGCCAAAAGGATCATAACCTGCACTGGCAGAAAAGGCCTTGCGTTGCTCATCCACTAGCTGACGTTGTAAAATAGCAGAGCGACCTCCGCCGAGAATGTATGTGGCAACAGCCAATGCTGCAGTTTCTGAGTCATTCTTACCTGGTAGCCAAACGGGTACAGGCAAGGTGATTGCCAATACAGGGGATTTGGCAGGTAGATGAACATCAACACGTTTAGCGCCCAAAGGCTCTGGTTCGGTTGGGTTAAAACGTGGTGGAACTTTTACATCTTTCATGTGTCCAAAGGTACGCTTCACAACCTTTTTTACATGGTTAAAATCCACATCACCAACAATGACAACCGTTGCATTGCGTGCGACATAGTGTTTTGTATAAAATGCACGTACGTCATCAATATTTAACTTTTTCAAGTCCTGCATCCAACCAATGACAGGGTTGCGATAAGGGTGTAAACGCAATGCCGCAGCTGATAATTCTTCAAACATATGTGAGTTTGGGTCATCTTCAGTGCGCATGCGCCGCTCTTCCATGATCACCTTAATTTCGCGTCCAAACTCTTTGGCATCCAAATCCAAATGTGCAAAACGTTCGGCTTCCATATTTAAAGCTGTATCAACTTGCTCAGCAGGAACGGTTTCAAAAAAAGCCGTGAAGTCATGGCTGGTAAAGGCATTGTCATTACCACCCATGGCAGAAATGCGTTTGGAATATTCACCAGGTTTCAGGGCTTTTGAACCTTTGAACATCATGTGTTCAAAGACATGTGCCAGCCCTGTTTTGCCTGGCACTTCATCGCGTCCGCCTACCTTTAACCATACTTGCACCATAGCAACAGGGGCAGAATGATCCTCTTCAACAATAAGTTTTGCGCCATTGCTGAAGGTGGCTTGTTGCAGTTCGGCGGCATGGACATGGGTTGAAAATAAAGGGGCTGAAAGTAATAATAAAAGAAATAATATACGCATAGGCGAAACACTAGCTTGCAGTTAGGGATTTTGAAAAGTTTACTTGAATAGCTTATCAAATTCCGTTTTTTCTTTTTCTGTCTCACCTGTAGTTGTAGGAGCTTCTTTTTTTATGGGTTTTGAGCTACCTGTGTCGAGTTCAAAGCTTGATATTTTCGCCATATCTTGTTCTGTAAATTCGACTTTTTCCGCTTCTTCGGATGTTGGCGGCGCAATTGTGGAGTTTGGTTTTGAGGTGGTTGTGTTTGATAGACGTTTATATATGTCAGAAATGGACTTGGCTCTTGCAACCAGAAGTTCAGGATCTGTTGGTTTGGCAATGTAGCCATCAGCGCCGCCTTCCAGCGCCACCATTTCATTGAGATTACCTGTCAGCAAGATTGTGCCAACGTGGTTGAATGATGGGTGCTGTCGAATGCTTTCAATAAATTCCTGTCCCGTTTGCTCAGGCATTTCTTGGTCGGTAATGACAAGGTGATACTGCTTTTCCTGTAACATTTGCAATGCTTTGATAGCGGTTTCAGCAGTATCAACATGAAAGTGTCCTGATACATTGAGTATATGCCGCGTGAATTCGAGAGTAACTGGTGAATCATCTACCAAGAGAATAGATGCTTTGTTCTCCTCTGCGGGACTTTGTTGAGGGCTTTCTATTTCTTTTGCGACTTCATCGAATACGATGCTCTGTTTTGCCTCGTTATTTGAAGCATCGAATGCAATTGATGTATCTACTTTTTCAGGAGTAGCGACTTCCTTAACATTAGCAGTATCAAAAATGTTATTTTTGGTTGTTTCAGAAATTTTCTCAGTAGTTTGCAAGGGCATAATACGCCCCAGTCGCATTCGATCTTTGACTGAAAAAATTTCATGGTATGGAACTGTGGCAAGCACTTCTGTTAGAGATGTGATCCCTGCAAGTGCTTTATTCATACCCTCCTCGATAAGGGTGAGCATGCCTTCAGTCCTGCCTGCTTCGAATATTTCTGGACCAGATGCCCCTTGCCGAATGAGCTCTGCAATCTCAGGGCTTATTGTAAGGAACTCACTTAAATTAATGCTATCTAAATAGGCTTTATGATTGCAAACGTCACAACCATTGGCATTTTGAAACTGTAGATGCTCTGGGATTTGCCATTGCAACAGGGTGTTTGTATGAAGCTTTTCTACATGTTTACAACTAGAGCACAGTTGTCGCACTATTTTGTGTGTACATACCAACTTTAAGGCTGATGCCAATCTTGAACGTGAAATATCTGCGCAAAGTAGCTTGGTCATAGCACGGCTTATGTTTTCGGCATTGATGGCAAGTAAAACAAGACCGCCACTCTCAACAATATCAAGAACAGCGGGAAGTGTTTCTTTATCAATGCTATCAATGACAACAACATTGGCATGGTTTGCTTGCAAGGCTTGTAGTATTTTTGTTTTGGAAGGCCCTTCTGGTTTAACCTGAAACTGACGCGCCCCTTCAATTTTCAAACCAATAATATCTTCAATCGTGAAAATGTTTTTATGTAATGTGGTGGCATAGCGGGTCATTGCTTGCAGCATGGTTGATTTGCCCGAGCCGCTTGAGCCTGTTACAACAATGATTCCTGGGTGCTGTAAGGTTTCTTTCAACGAATCAATAGCGTTAGCGGAGAACCCAAAGTCTTCGATGGTTAGTTTTGCAATATCAGGATCCAGAATATGCACCACAACCCGTTCTCCCGTGGGTGTTTGACGGAAGTTGTAGCATAGAATGTATTGCTGCCCTTGAAAATTAACCTTGCAGCGACTGAATTGATCAACGCCCGTGCTTTTGAAGGGGTCAATGTTTGCCAGTTTCATCATGGCAGCCAGCATTGCTTTGTGATTGGACATGGAAAAACGAAATAAATTATGCGTTTTGCCATCTTGAAAAAGATTGACCAAACAAACATCTTGTTGGGGTTCAATAGAGAAGCTGTTTGCCTTGTACATTAAAGCTCTAGTGATGATGGTAGCGGCAAATTTTTTAGCAACTATATCTTTCGAATCAGTGAAAGATTGCCTATGCTCAGCGCCGAGAAAAGCCTTTGTTAGCGCATTTGTATTCATTAATTTTGAGTTCTCGACGGGTGACGATATGCCTGTTCTGAAAAAACGGTGATAGTTGTGTTCAAAATTATTTAAGCTGATAAACACTGGTTTGATAGGCTTTTGAAAGATGACTCGGATTTCATCATTATGATGTAGGTTAAGTGGATCAACCATGCCTATAATGACTTGATTTCCATGTTCTACAATGGGTAAAAAATGTAGCTTCCTAGCCAGCTCTGCACTGCATAATTTCATGAGTCGATGGGGGGGTGTAATTTTATCCATGGAAAGAAGTGGTATTTTATAGTGCCGCGCCAAAGACTCTGTAATTGCTTCACTCCTTTCGGCTGTTCGCCCTTCCAGTAAATTTAACAGTGTAGACACATGATTGCTACGGCTCTTTTCTTTGGCTGCATAAAAATCATTGGCAGTAATATTACCAGATTGGATGAGTTCTAATTTTGCTTCTTGACGCATCTAACTCGCCCCCTCCTCCTGTAATAAGATGGCACACTGCATGAGGCATGGTATATCTTCAATGACTTTCATATCTTCGGTTGTAGCTATCATGCATGGCGCGTATATTGCGCGACCTTTTCATTTTCAGTTTATGGAGTTTGCATGACAGTCAATCATTCGAGTATTAAACGCGCTTTAATTAGTGTATCAAACAAAGAGGGTATTGAAGCTTTTGCGCGTGCCTTAAGTGAGCGAGGTGTAGATATTCTTTCTACAGGTGGCACAGCTAAATTATTGCGCGAGGCAAATATCCCTGTACGTGATGTGTCTGATTATACTGGCTTTCCTGAAATGATGGATGGGCGTGTAAAAACACTGAACCCTAAAGTTCATGGCGGCATTTTAGCGCGGCGTGATCATGATGGTGATATTGCCTCAATGAAAGAGCATGACATTGAACAAATTGATTTGGTTTGTGTAAACCTTTACCCATTCCGCGAAGCTGTGGCAAAAGAAGGCTGTACGATTGAAGATGCCATTGAAAATATTGATATTGGCGGGCCATGTATGGTGCGTGCATCGGCTAAAAATCATAGGTTTGTTACCATCGTTGTTGACCCTGCTGATTACGATATGGTGCTGGATAGCATGGATGCGAATAGTTTGGATGAAGGCAAACGCCGAGCTTTGGCAGTCAAAGCATTTGCGCATACAGCAGCCTATGATGGTGCGATAGCCAATCACTTTTCTGCATTGAATGCCGATGGCAGTAAGCGCGCGTTCCCTGATATTTTTACCAGCCAGTTTATTAAAACCCCTGATGAGTTGCGTTATGGTGAGAATCCTCATCAAGCAGGCGCATTTTATGCCGACCCTGAAGATCATGGTGTGTCACTGGCAGATTGCCCAGTGCTGCAAGGTAAGGCGATTTCGTACAATAATATTTCGGACTCTGATGCAGCATTTGCCTTGGTGCGCGATTTACAAGAAGAGGCTGTGGTGATTGTTAAACATGCCAATCCATGTGGTGTGGCAATGGGGCAAGGTACGCAGGCTGAAATCTATGAGCGCGCACGCGCAGCGGATTCAGTATCGGCTTTTGGTGGTATTGCAGCCTTTAATCGCCCATTAACAGAAGCAACTGCCAAATTGATTGCTGAAACTTTTATGGAAGTGGTGATTGCACCAGGCTTTGATGATGGCGCTCGTGCTGTGTTGAAAGAGCGTAAGAATTTACGTTTGATGCTTGCACCATCGATTGCACCTGTATCGGGCGGCTTGGAATTTAAGCGTGTGAACGGTGGTTTGTTGGTGCAAGATAGGGATGCGCATATGCTTGATCGAAATGCCTGTAAAGTCGTTACAGATCGTGCGCCAACCGAGCAAGAATGGACAGATATGTTGTTTGCTTGGTCGATTGCTAAACATGTGAAATCCAATGCCATTGTATTTGCCAAAGATGGTACAACGATGGGCGTGGGCGCGGGACAAATGAATCGTGTGAATTCAACACGTATTGCAGCACATCATGGCGGCGAAGCCATTAAGGGTTCGGCGGTTGCTTCGGATGCATTTTTTCCTTTCCGTGATGGTGTTGATGCTTTGGCAGAAGCAGGCGCAACGGCAGTGATTCAACCAGGCGGTTCGATTCGGGATGATGAAGTAATTGCGGCAGCCAACGAACACGGTTTGGCGATGATTTTCACGAGTATTCGTCACTTTAGACATTAAGAGAGCATATTTTTTAGTTAGGGGGTTGAATCTTGATATTTAGCCCCTATACAAGTAGTTCAATAACAAAACATCGAAGGAGAGTTAACGATGGCAACTAAGGTTCGTCCTTTACATGATCGCGTGATCGTTCGTCGCTTAGACGAAGAAGAAAAATCTTCAGGTGGAATCATTATTCCTGATTCTGCAAAAGAAAAACCTGTGCAAGGTGAAATTATCTCTGCTGGGAAAGGCAAGATTTTGGATAATGGCGATGTGCGTCCTTTGGATGTGCAAGAAGGTGATGTTGTTATCTTTTCAACCTATGCGGGCACAGAAATTAAATTAGACGGTGAAACATTCTTGATGATGCGTGAAGACGACATCCTTGGTGTAATCACTAAATAAATTCAGATAATATCAGGAGATTGAACAATGGCTAAAGAGATTCAATTTGGTGAAGACGCACGCGCAAAAATGATGAGCGGTGTCAACCAATTAGCAAACGCAGTAAAAGTAACATTAGGTCCTAAGGGTCGTAATGTTGTATTGGATAAATCTTGGGGCGCACCAAATATCACCAAAGATGGTGTTTCTGTTGCTAAAGAAATCGAGCTTGAAGATAAGTTCGAAAATATGGGCGCACAGATGGTCAAAGAAGTGGCTTCTAAAACTGCAGATATTGCAGGTGATGGCACAACCACAGCAACCGTATTGGCACAAGCCATTGCCAAAGAAGGCAACAAGGCTGTTGCAGCGGGCATGAATCCAATGGATTTGCAACGCGGCATTGATAAAGCTGTTGCAGCATTGACGGCAGAATTGGCGAACTTGTCGAATCCAGTGAAAAATCAGGAAGAGGTGGCACAAGTAGGCACTATTTCTGCCAATGGTGATGCTGAAATTGGTAAAATCATTTCGGATGCGATGGATAAAGTAGGTCAAGAAGGCGTGATCACTGTGGAAGAAGCCAAAGGCTTGGAAACAGAGTTGGATGTTGTTGAAGGCATGCAATTTGATCGTGGTTATTTGTCACCTTATTTTGTTACCAATGCAGACCGCATGGAAGCAGAATTAAAAGATGCTTATATCCTGTTTTTTGAAAAGAAAATTTCAAATATGCGCGACCTTCTTCCAGTCTTGGAAGCAGTGGCTCGTTCAGGCAAACCTTTGTTGATTATCGCTGAAGATATCGAAGGCGAAGCATTGGCAACATTGGTTGTGAACAA
>CAJXLC010000028.1 GCA_913055645.1 uncultured Pseudomonadota bacterium
GCCATCAATAAAGGCACGGTAAATTCGTATGTGGAACCTACATATGAAAGAGGCTCAATAAAAACAGTGGCTGTATTTCCAATTCGAAATGCGCGCCTTTCTCCTTCTGAAGCAAGAAGAATTAACAAACTTGTAATACAAGGTCTATTGAGAAGAAACCCCGATGTTAAAATCGTTTCTCCCTCTGAAAGCCTAAGAAAAATAAACGATTCTAATCTTGCTGAAGAATGGGCTTCTTTTATTGAAGACTATTTCACTTCAGGTATTCCAAATAAACAAATTCTGACAAAAGTCGCGAAACATTTAAGTGTGGATGCTGTAATGCAAGGGAATATTTTAAACGTCTATCAAGTTGATGGAGATGGCTGGAAGGTTAGAGCACAAGCTAGAATTACTGTTGAACTTTCTATGGTTGAAACAAAAACAGCAAAGACAATATGGGAAACTTCATCTGATGGTATTAAACGTATAGGTTTTGGTGGCATATTTAAAACAGCACCACCAATTTCTGATGCACTAGAGTTAGCTATAGGAAAAATTACAAAGAACATGCCTGTACTATGATATAGGTTATAATTTCCCGAATTATTGAATGTCCGTTTTTTCCGAAAGCAGCCATTTAAACACTTGGAATTATTAACCAGCATAATCGTGGGTCATGCTTCGTGGTGATGATATATTGTTAAATGATGATGATCGTTATCACTTGTTCATTCCCATGAAATAGAAGCGGTTGAAAGCCCGGCTTATTGCTTATACCTTCATTTTCTAGATTCAAGCTGGATGGAGAAAGCAAAATGCGGCGTACTTTGATTATCGTATTATTGATGTGTTTTCCTCATTTGGTGAAGGCAGAGGAAAACTTTATGCTTAAATACAGCAATGCATTAATCAATGAAGCCAGCCCTTATTTACAACAGCATGCGCATAACCCTGTAAATTGGTATCCGTGGGGTGAAGAAGCCTTTGCCAAGGCAAAAAAAGAAAACAAACCTATTTTTCTCTCTATTGGTTATGCCACATGTCATTGGTGTCATGTGATGGAGCATGAGTCATTTGAAGATGAAGAAGTTGCGGCTGCCATGAATAAAAACTTTATTTCCATCAAGGTAGATCGTGAGGAGCGCCCTGATATTGATCAGGTGTATATGCAGGTTGCGCAGATGATGAATGGGCAGGGTGGTTGGCCATTAAATATCTTGATGACACCTGATAAAAAGCCTTTTTATGCCGGCACATATATTCCAAAATATAGCCGAAATGGGCGTGTAGGCATGTTGGACTTATCTGCCAAAGTTGGGCAATTATGGACGCATGACAGGGAAAAATTAGAGCAATCAGCCAGTCAAATTAGCCAAGCCTTAAGTCAACGTAGTGGTGAGCAATCTATTGATGGTGCTATGGATGTTTCAGCATTGGCGAAACAGGCGGTGGATGACTTAAAGCAGAGCTTTGATGCTGAACATGGTGGCTTTGGCAGCGCACCGAAGTTTCCAAGCCCGCACAAACTCTTATTCTTGCTTCGCCAAGCGCAGAAGAATCATGATACGCAAAGTTTACATATGGTTGAAGAAACACTGGATGCTATGCGTGCTGGCGGCTTGTTTGATCAAATTGGTTTCGGTTTTCATCGTTATTCAACCGATGCGCAATGGTTGTTGCCGCATTTTGAGAAAATGCTCTATGACCAAGCCATGTTGATGATGGCATATACCGAAGCTTATCAACTTACAGGGCACAAGCGCCATGCTGTGGTGGTACGTGAAATTGCGGCATATGTATTGCGTGATATGCGTGATAAAACGGGCGGTTTTTATTCGGCAGAAGATGCTGATTCAGAAGGTGTGGAAGGCAAGTTTTATGTGTGGAAAACAAGTGAAATTGAGGCTGTTTTAGGCAAGAAAAATGCAGAACTAGCCGAAAAATCATTTAATTTATCAAAAAGCGGCAATTTTCACGATGAAGCCACTGGCAAAATGACGGGTGATAACATTCCGCATCTAAACACATGGACAGATACGGGCTTGGATAAAGATGTCGAAGCTATGCGCGAGACATTGTTTGAGATGCGTGAAAAACGTATCCACCCCTTTCTTGATGATAAAATCTTAACCGATTGGAATGGCTTGATGGTGGCTGCTCTTGCCAAGGCTTCGCGTGTTTTGAATGAACCCAAATATTTGCAAGCTGCACAACAATGTACGGACTTTTTATTGCAAACCATGCGCGATAAAGAAGGGCATTTGCTGCATCGTTATCGCCATGGCCATGCGGGTATTGCAGGGCATTTGGATGATTATGCATTTTTTGTATGGGGTTTGATTGAATTGTATGAAGCATCTTTTGATGCCCAATATTTAAAAGCCGCATTGGATTTAAACCATGACATGTTGACACGTTTCACATCTAAATCAGGTGGTTTATATCTTACCGCCCATGATGCCGAAGCCTTGCTGGTGCGACCGATGGAAGCTTGGGATGGCGCGTTACCATCGGGCAATGCTGTTGCGGCATGGAATATGTTGCGATTGGCACGGATGAGTAGCAACAGTGATTTGGAAGAAGCAGCGAATAAGATTTTCAACACATTCTCAGCACTGCTTACGCAAGCGCCTGTGGGTGTGACACATCTGCTTTCCGCACAAGTTTATGCGGCAGGTGATGGCATCGAGGTTGTTTTGGCAGGTGATAGCCATAGCCAACAAGCCAAGACCATGATTCAAGCATTAAACAAACAATATTTACCGTATGCCGTTGTACTTTGGCGGGATGAGGAAAGCATCAAACTTGTTCCATTTATGAAGCTGCAAGCCCCCATCAACCATCAAGTCACAGCCTATGTATGTAAGAATTTTCAATGCAACCAGCCTGTGACAGATAGCCAAGCGATGTTAGATTTATTACAAAAAAGTGAATAACACAACGTAGCTATTCAGCATATGCATAAGGCACTCTGCGAAACTACAAAAACTGTCATTCGCAAGTGCTTGTATTGGGAATCTATGATACTAGGAGTCTGTTTATCATGGATCCTCAATACAAGCACTTGAGGATGACGAAATAAGTGGCTTTTTGTACGATTGCTGGGGTTTTATTTGTAATGTTTCATGCTTGATGGCGACATATGCTGCAATGATGAAAGCTGGGAGTAGGCATACATGATAAAACGAAGTCTTATTTTGATAGCGGCGATGTGTGTTGGCATATCAGCACAAGCTTCCGAGCGTATTTCAGCAGTGGGTTCAACGACCGTGCTTCCTGTGATGTCGCAAGCGGCAGAGGCATACCATCAAACACATCCTGATTTAATGATTACGGTATCAGGTGGTGGTTCAGGTGTTGGCATTGCTTCAATCATTCAGGGTACGGCGCAACTGGGTATGGCTTCACGCAATACTTCATCCCAAGAGCAGAGCAAACTTGATGGCAAAGTTGATAATATTGTGATTGCATCAGATGCGGTGGCAGTCGTGGTTTCCAAAGCCGTATATGAGAGTGGCATTCACCAGTTATCACTCAAACAAATTGCAGATATTTATCATGGCAAGATTAAAAACTGGAAAGAGCTTGGTGGTTTGGATAAACGTATTTTGGTGATTGATAAAGAAGCATCGCGTGGCACTCGCCATGTGTTTGCCAAAGCGGTGTTGGGCAGCTCGCATGCACGTGCGGAAGGTGCTTCGATTATTTCTGGCTCGAACAATGAAGAGCAAATGATTGTATCACGTAGTGAGAATGCCATTGGCATGTTATCCAATGCGTGGCTCAATGATAAAGTTCGTGGTGTGGATGTGGTGGTTGACGGCAAAGCGATTGCACCGACCATTGAACATGTGCGTGATGGTAGTTATCCCATTGCTCGTGGTTTGCATGTTTTGCTGCCACACAGAGCAACAGCCGCGACCAAAGACTTTGTGCAATTTTTACTCTCTCAAGAAGGGCAAGCTATTGTCAAACATGTAGGGTATTTACCTGTCCGTTAAATTCTCGTTCTTATACCTATTGATTGCTAGTGGTTGCGTGCTTGCGATTGCCAGTATGCTTATATTGTTATGGTTTTTGTGGGATGCATCATCAGCCTATTGGTATGAGTTTGGGATATCGCAATTATGGGCTGCCGAATGGTACCCGTATGAATCTTTATATGGTTTGTTGCCAGCCATTATCGGCACAGTATGGGCGATGCTTATTGCCATGTTGATTGCCGTACCATGTGGTTTGGCAGCGGCGATTGTGAGTAGTGAGATTTTACCTGTTTCATGGCAGGGCTGGATACGTTTGGGCATGGAAATGTTGGCTGGTATTCCATCGGTGGTGTATGGCTTGATTGGTTTATGGGTGCTGCTGCCATGGTTGCAATATACCTTGGACTTATTAACAGGACACAACCTTTTGGCAGCAGGTATGATTTTATCATTGATGATTTTACCAACCATGATGGTGATGTCGCAAGATGCTTTGCGCTTGATTCCAATCGAGCAGCGCGAAGCGGCGATGAATATGGGCATGAACTGGAATCAACGCTTGATGCGCGTGTTATTGCCACAAGCATGGACTGGGATTCGTTCGGGCATATTGCTGGGTTTGGGTCGTGCTTTGGGCGAAACCATGGCAGTGATGTTGGTGGTTGGTTCCTTGGATCGTGTGCCAGATCCGATTTATAATATCCTTGAACCTGCGCAAACATTAACCTCCCGCATTGGTCGCGAAATGGGTGAAGCAGCATTTGGCTCGATGCATTTTTCAGCCTTGATGGCATGTGGTTTGGTGTTGGCTGTGACAGCGATATGTTTAAGCCTATTGGCGCAACAAAAGCGTAGCTTTGTATGAATAGGCTATTATATAACGGTCGAAAAGAGTCATTCCCGTGCAGATGGGAATTTATAATTTCAATCAAAATTATGCCCCAGTTCTGCTTCTTAACACCGTTTTCAATGGAATCCCGTCTGCATGGGAATGACGGTAAGATATAGTGATGAAAGTATTTCTAAGTCTATTGGCATTGCCAGCTTTGTTATTGCCCGTAGCATGTTTTTTGTACATCATCGTACAAGCATTCCCTGCCCTTGATTGGGAATTGATTGTTGGCTCCAGTGCTTCGAGCGGAGCAGCAGGGAACTTATTTGGCGATGCTGCTAATGCAGGACATGGCCTATGGAGCCAAATCAGCGGTTCATTATTGATGATGCTTTTGGCATGCCTGTTGGCGGCACCCATTGCTTTGAGTATTGCATTGTTTCATGCGCTTTGGGCATCACCGCGTCAGCAGCGGATGTTGATAACCCTTTTGCAGGTTTTGCAGGGTATTCCCCCTATTGTTTATGGTCTGTGTGGCTTGGTGTTATTGATACATTTGCTGCATTGGGGCATTTCTTTGGCGGCTGGCGGTGTGATTCTAGCCGTGGTTATTCTGCCATTATTAAGCAGCAATGCGATTCATGCTTTGCAGCGTATCCCCATTGAACAAACAGAGTCTGCCAAAGCTTTGGGTTTAAGTGTTGGGGCAATGATTACACGTGTTTGGTTTCCTGTGGCATGGTCAGGCATGTTAACAGGACTTTTATTGGCAATGGCGCGCGCATTATCTGAAACAGCACCGATTTTATTCACAGCAACGGTATTTTCAGGTGTTTTGTGGCCAGATTCTATTTTTTCACCCGTCACCAGCCTGCAAACCCATATCTTTTACTTGGCGCAAGAAGGCTCGAATGCTCATGTTATTGATGTGGCATGGGCATCGGCAGCAGTGTTACTTGGCCTAGTTATATGTTTTAGCCTAAGCGCACGTTTATTGCGGCGCTATGAGGAGTCGTCATGAATATCAATACGAATACACATATCAAAGAGGAAAAAGGCGTTGAATCATGTGCGCTTCCAAGCTATGTGCGCCTTGAAAATATATCATTAACACTGTCAGAAAAAAGCATTTTAAAAGATGTATCATTTAGCCTTCCAGCCACTGGCATTAGCAGCCTTATTGGTCCATCAGGGGCAGGAAAAAGCTCTTTATTGCGTTGCTTAACCAACTTGTATGATAACTGGCAGGGCACGATTTCAGTCGCAGGCATCAATACGCGTAGTTGGCATGGTGGCGACGATGCTTTGCGCCGCCATGTTGGGCTGATTGCGCAAAAACCAGCAGTCTTTCCAGCGTCTATTTATGACAATGTTATTTTTGGCTTGTCGCGAAAAGAGCGTAAACAAAATCAATCATCGCGCGTTGAACGATGCCTCACACAAGCTGCATTATGGGATGAAGTTCAAGATCGTTTGCATGACCCAGCTAATACGTTATCGGTTGGTCAGCAGCAACGCTTGTGTTTGGCACGAGCTTTGGCGCTTGAGCCTAAAGTTTTGTTACTCGATGAACCCACGGCCTCACTTGACCCACGTTCCAAGCAATTGATTGAAGCATCATTACATGATTTGGCAAAAGATATGCCCATTTTGTGTGTGACCCACGATTTGGAGCAAGCCCAACGCCTGCAAGGGCAAGTGATTTTTATGTGTGATGGCAAGGTTATTGAAATCGCGGCTGCCAATGATTTCTTTGAGCATCCTGAACGGCTTGAGACCCGTGAATTTTTGCGTTGGTCAGTGTGTGATTGTGATTAATTTTAACGGGTGATTATAAATTCTATAGCATCTGCAACATGACAGATTATACATTACTCGATACCAGCCATGACAATGGAACAACCATGCGCTTGCTAAAACGTGAACATGAATTTGCCATTCGTGTGGATCATCAAGATGGCGAGTTGATGCATAGTAGTGTACACAATTCCGAAGATGTATTGGCGGAAATTGCCTGCAAGCATATTGCCGATAGAGAAAACCCGCACTTGCTTGTTGGTGGGCTAGGCATGGGGTTTACACTCGCCGCAGCCCTTGCTCATTCAAGCCAAGAGTCACGTATCACAGTGGCTGAATTGATGCCTGCGGTAGTGCGATGGAATCAAGGTACTTTGGGAGTTGTTGCAGGCTACCCCACCAGAGATGAGCGCGTAGATATTCTTATTCAAGATGTTGGGAAAGTGATGCGCGAGCATAAAAATGGTTTTGATGCGATTATGCTTGATGTTGATAATGGCCCTGATGGTTATACCCGTGATACCAATGACAATTTATATGGACTCAACGGACTAGAAATTGCTTATGAAGCCCTTAAGCCCAATGGTATTCTGACTGTTTGGTCTGCTGATACCGATCAAGCCTTTACCCAACGCTTGATGAAACTTGGCTTTGAGGTCGAAGAGCGTCGTGTGCGTGAAGATACAAATGAGCGTGGTGCGATTCATACCATTTGGATTGCGATTCGTTATTAATTAGGCAGCAAAAATGATTTGATAAGTACGGAGACTTTAATAGCCGCCGCACTTACCATCGTTATATAGCAAAAGGTATTATGACTTATTGCATGACTTAGCATGCTTTTTTTTCATTTTTTTATAGTGCTTACGCATTTCTTTCTTGCTCACAAAACCATCATCATTGGTATCCATTTTAGAAAAGCGTTTTGCTGCAGCAACAGCATGCTCGTCAGCACTAATTTTACCATCACCATTGCTATCCATCATTTTAAAATGATAACCTTTTTTGCCCTTCTCTCCATCATGTGATGAAGCCGTAGCTGTACCAACTGTGACAGCAGAGGCAAATGCTGCTGCCAGTACCAGTCCGATTACTTTTTTATATTGAATATATTTCATCATACGACTCCTATTCGATTTTTTAGAGAACACAACATACATTGCAAAAGATGAATATAAAATGAAAATGCAACCTTTTGCAGTAATTTTTATAAAATAATATCCAGTGCCTGTGTAGCAGAGGTAGCTTTTTGACGGGCTTGTTCGATGGTTTCGCCGCGTGCCAATGTAACCGCCATGCGACGTTTGCCATGCACTTCGGGTTTTCCGAATAGGCGCAGCTGGGTGTCTGGCTCTGCCAATGCTTCTGTCAAATTACCAAAGCTTACTTGTGTTGAATCGCCTTCAACCACAATAGGGCAGGATGCCGCAGCGCCATGTTGTCTGATGTTGGGAATGGGTAGCCCTAAAATGGCGCGTGCATGTAGGGCAAACTCGGATAGGTCTTGTGAAATGAGGGTGACCATTCCTGTATCGTGTGGGCGCGGAGACACTTCACTGAAAATTGCTTCATCACCCTTGATAAAGAGTTCAACTCCAAAGATACCATAACCACCCAAGGCATCGGTGACTTTGGATGCAATATGTTTAGCTGCTTTTCGTGCTTTATCCGACATGGCTTGTGGTTGCCATGATTCACGGTAATCACCATCCACTTGCAGATGCCCAATTGGCTCACAAAATGATGTGCCATCACGATGGCGTATGGTGAGTAATGTAATTTCATAATCAAAATCAATAAAGCCTTCAACAATCACTTTGCCTTTACCAGCACGGCCACCTTCTTGAGCATATTGCCAAGCTTTTTCAATGTCAGATATGTCCCGAATGACCGATTGCCCTTTGCCCGATGAACTCATAATGGGTTTGACCACACAGGGCATGCCTATGCTTTCAATCGCAGCTTTAAATTCAGTTTCGGTTGCAGCAAAGCGATAAGGTGAGGTGCTTAAACTTAATGTTTCGGCAGCAAGGCGGCGAATCCCTTCGCGGTTCATGGTCAGTTGGGTAGCGCGGGCAGTTGGGATGACGGTAAAACCCTCGCTTTCAAGCTCCGCCAATGTATCGGTGGCAATGGCTTCAACTTCAGGCACAATCAAATGCGGTTGTTCTTTTTCAATGATAGCGCGTAAGGCTTCTGCATCGAGCATATCCAACACATGTGAGCGATGGGCAACTTGCATGGCGGGCGCATGGGCATAACTATCCACAGCAATAGTTTCAACGCCCAAGCGTTGTAATTCAATCGTTACTTCTTTGCCTAGCTCGCCAGAGCCAAGAAGCATAACGCGCGTGGCTGTGGGGGATAAAGCTGTGCCGATTTGATCTGTGTTTTGCGTCATAAGAACTCCAAGGTGATTGATTTAAGCATCAGGACAAAGATAAGCAGATAATGTTCCTGTGCCTGCTGAAATGTCAGACCAGTGCTCTACATCCCATGTGATGACCACGGCTGTGGCTGGAGCCATGCCATGCATCGTCTCATGAGGTAATAAATGGCTAGCCAATTCGGATAATCCTGGATTATGTGCGATAATCGCAAGGCTTTGTAATTCATCGTCCGCTTGCTCTGCGGTTGTAAGCAACATATCGGCTTCGGCAAGGTATAATTCCTTGCGCCATAAGACCTTCTCGATGGGGAAGCCCATGTTATCGGCTAAAATTTGGGTGGTCATTTCAGCGCGTTTGGCAGTGCTACTAAACATGGCATCGGGCACGAGATTTTTATCACGAATGCTGTTGGCAATGTCGTGAACTTGTTGCATGCCGCGTTCGGTAAGTGAACGTTTTATATCCGCTTGCCCAAAATCACCCCAACCTGCTTCAGCATGGCGAATGAGCAATAAGGTTTTCATGCGGATGTGATGCCAGAATGTTTTAATAGCGCGTCAACATTGGGTTTGCGGCCGCGAAATGCAACAAATCCATCCATAATATCTTTACTGCCACCAATAGCTAAGATGTTTTGGCGGAAACGTGATGCAGTCGCCGCATTGGCGATGCCCTCTTCTTCAAAAGCTGCATAAGCATCAGCGGATAATACCTCTGCCCATTTGTAGCTGTAATAGCCTGCGGCATAACCACCCGCAAAAATATGTGAGAAGCTGTTTTGAAATTTATTGAATGTTGGCGGTATCAACACAGTCACCTCTTCACGCACCATGTCCAATACATCTTGTACCGATGTATTGCTATTGGGCTGACATTCGCTATGCAGTAAAAAATCAAACAAAGAAAACTCAATTTGCCGCAGCATTTGCATGCCAGCTTGGAAATTCTTTGCTGCCGTCATGCGTTTGAATAAATCATCAGGAATGGCAGCATCTGTCTCATAATGTTTGGCGAATAAGTCGAGCACTTCACGTTCCCAACAAAAATTTTCCATGAATTGACTTGGTAATTCCACAGCATCCCAAGGCACGCCATTGATACCCGACACACCGCGCACATTCACTTCTGTCAGCATATGATGCAAGCCATGTCCAAACTCGTGGAATAATGTCATCACTTCATTATGTGTCCAAAGGGCAGGTTTATCAGCAATCGGCGCATCAAAATTGCAGACCAAATAAGCCACTGGCAATTGTAAATCACCGTTTGGTTTTTGCCATCGCACCACACAATCATCCATCCATGCACCACCACGCTTATGGGCGCGGGCATACGGATCAAGGTAAAAAGCAGCGATTTTTTTGTTCGCCGAATCAGATACTTCAAAGTATTTGGCATGCTCATGCCATACAGGCGCATCAGCTTGACGAATATTAATGCCGTACATTTTTTCAACCAGTGCAAACATGCCCGAAACCACATTGGCTTCAGGGAAGTATGGCTTTAACTCTTCTTGGGAGATGGCATAGGTATGCATGCGCAATTTTTCAGAAGCAAAAGGAACATCCCATGCCTGTAAATCATCAATGCCCAAATGCTCTTTGGCAAAGCTGCGTAGTTCATCAACCTCACGCTTCGCCATGCTGCGACTTTTCGCAGCCAATTCACGTAAAAAGGTGGTGATTTCAGTGCTACTGGAAGCCATTTTTGTGGCGATGGAATAATCACCATAATGTTCAAAACCAAGCAGTGCTGCGATTTCTTGTCGTAATGCCAGCAGCTCATCAATCACTGGACTATTATCCAGATCTTCTGATGTCGCACGGGTACAATAAGCCCGATACATTTTCTCACGCAATTCAGATTTTTCACTGTATTGCATCATGGGCAAATAGGATGGTATATCGAGGGTAAACAACCAGCCTTCTTGGTTCGCTTCTTTGGCGCGTTGTGCGGCAGCTTCGCGTGCTGAATCAGGAAGCCCTGCCAAATCATCTTCGTTGTGAATGCTTAATGTGAATGCGCGTGTCGCATCCAACACATGTTGCTCAAAGCTTGTGCTTAATTCGGACAAACGTAAGCGGATTTCTTTGAATCGTTTTTTGGCATCACCTGTAAGCTCCGCACCAGAGAGTTTAAAATCACGAATGCTTTGTTTGAGCAATGCCTTTTGTTCGTGATTGAGTAAATCGGATTGATGGCTTTCGACATATTTAAGCCCTGCATATAAAGCTTCATTTTGAGCCAACTCGGTAAACCATGCGGAGGTTTTCTGCACGCCTTCTTGATAAACCTTACGCAAATCATCCGAATCACAAACTGCATTGAGGTGGCTCACTGGCCCCCAGACGCGTGATAATTCTTCATCCATGGCTTCAAGTGGTTCGATCAGCGTTTGCCAGTTGGGTTTCTCTTGTGCTGTAAGTGTTTGCAACGATTCACGCTGCTTTTGCAATATATGATCCAATGCTGGCAACACATCGTTCGCAGTGATTTTATCAAATAAAGGGAGTGGAGCATCAATGCTGAGTAATAAAGGATTATCTTTTTTAACGTTCATGGCGGTAGCCTAGCGCATCGTCCAAAAACAACAAAGCCAGGGTGCTTGAAGCCCTGGCTAATGTTTTATGAGGTTCACTTTTCAACGAGTGCTGTGGAGAAAACTATCGGTAATTTTCTACAAGTCTGTAATTTAAATCACAACGCTACAACGTGATGATTACTGAATGATGAAAATGATGATAAAATTTATTTATTGTTCTGCGTATAAAGCTTCTAAAATAGGACGCGCACCTGCATCGAGGATTTCATCTGCCAAGGCAATGCCCATAGCTTCGCCATCTATCGCAAGCCCTTCAATTTCACGGGCAATCACGGTTTCACCATTCACATCACCCACCAGACCTTTCAAAAGCAGTTGCTCGCCATCAAGGGTAGCAAATGCAGCGATAGGGACTTGGCAGCCTCCTTCCAAACGCGCTAAGAATGCACGTTCTGCTTTGGTGCGAAGTACGGTTTCAGGGTCATTCATCTGATCTACCAATGCATTAATCACATCATCATTATCACGGGTTTGAATGCCCAATGTGCCTTGTGCTACGGCGGGAAGCATCAAGTCTGTATCTATAAACTGATGCATTTTATCGCCCATGCCCATACGACAAACACCTGCGGCTGCTAAAATCACAGCATCAACTTCTTCGCCAAGCTTGGATAAGCGTGTTTGAATATTGCCGCGAATTGATACGAACTCGAAACTTGGATATTTGGATTTTAATTGCGCAATACGGCGTAGGCTAGAAGTTCCAATCTTTGCGCCTTCAGGCAATGTGTCCATATTACCACCTGTGATGGTGGCAATGGCATCGCGTGGATCTTCACGTTTGGGGTGAGCGCGAATAGCAGTGCCTTCGGGCAATTCGGTTGGTACATCTTTCATGGAGTGAACCGCAATGTCGGCACGCCCATCAAATAAAGCTTCATCAATTTCTTTGGTGAACAATCCTTTGCCACCGACTTGTGCCAATGGCACATCCAAAATCTTATCGCCCTTGGTTACAATCTTTACCAATTCAGTGGTTACAGTTGGGTCAAGCTTCTGCAATTCAGCTGAAACATATTCAGCTTGCCAAAGAGCAAGTGGTGAACGACGGGTTGCAATACGGATGTGTGTCATAATGTCTCCAAAAGAAAAGGTGGGACACCCTAACGTCCATATGCTCGATATTCAAAACTATACGAAAACAAAGTATGGTTGAAGCTTCTAGGTTTCCTATTCATAGTTGCCCTTTTAATATGAATCAAATGAATCTTTAATAACGAGAGATAACTGCATGCAACGTATTCCCGCACAATCACATAAAGCCAAACAAGCCAATGAACTGGTAACGTGTTTGCAAACACGCTTTGTTCAAGGTTTGGAAAAATTAGCGCATGCATTGAACAGTGTGCAATCATTTGCGGCGGTTGAATGGTTTCGTGATGAAGGCAAACATGGTGGCGGTGTACGTTTCGCCACAGCCGATGGTGATTTGTTTGGGCGTGGTTCAGTGAACGTATCGCAAGTGCATTATGATGAGAACCCAGATAAAAAGCTCGGCTCGGCAACTGCAATTTCTACGATTATCCATCCATGTCATCCACATGCCCCTTCTGTGCATATCCATATTAGTTGGACAGAAATGAAAAGCGGTGAAGGCTATTGGCGCATGATGGCGGATTTGAACCCATCGATTGAAAACCCCGTCGCCACGCAGCAATTTTTTGATGCCATGAAAGCAGCTGCACCGGGGCAGTATGATGAAGCTGTGGCACAGGGCGAACGCTATTTTTATATCCCAGTGCTTCATCGGCACCGTGGCGTAGCACATTTTTATTTGGAGCAATACCATACTGATGATGCGGATAAGGATAGGGCATTGGCACAATCGGTTGGTGAAGCGGCGATTGATACCTATTTGGATATTCTAGGTGCGGCGTTGCAAGCAAATCATGCTATCAGCGAAGCCGATAAAGCGACACAGCTGGCGTATCATTCGTTGTATTTTTTGCAGGTTTTGACCTTGGATCGTGGTACAACAACCGGCTTGATGGTGCATAATCAGAATGATATTGGCATTTTAGGCTCACTTCCTGCGTATGTGAATCGTGATTTATTGATGTCATGGGTTGAAAACATGCCAACGCCTCAAGATAAGTTGCTGTCGGCTCTTATTGCAGCGCTACCAGCCAGCTCAAGGGCACTTGTTGATGATAACGTAAAAGCAAAACTTGCAGCCATTTCGCGTCAGCACTACAGCAAGCATCCTGAGGCCTTGGCGATGCAGGCATCGGGTGATGTGATTCCGCCAACACTTAAAAATCATCGTGATTGATGCTTTTTTATACGCTGTGTTGCGAAAAAATTTGGGCTTTTCTCTTAAATATGTAGGTTACGTCTCATGATAACACAGATGGAAACAACAATAACAACCATTTTGGCGCGCAAAATCGAATCATGAAAAGCGTAAGTAAGAAACTCAATATGCGCCGTGGCATCTATATTCTTCCAAGTTTGTTTACCATTATGGGCTTGTTTGCGGGTTTTTATGGCTTAATTGCGGCAATTCAGGGTAAATATGAGCTTGCAGCTTGGGCAATTATTGCGGCTGCGATTTTTGATATGTTGGATGGGCGTGTGGCTCGTTTATTACATGCTGAAACTGCATTTGGTGCAGAGCTTGATTCCTTATGCGATATGACTTCTTTTGGGCTTGCACCCGCAGTATTAATTTATCTGTGGGCGCTTACGCCATTGGGAAAATTGGGTTGGTTGGCAGCATTTTTGATTGCAGCATGCTCGGCATTACGCTTGGCTCGATTTAATACCCAAATTGGCATTCAAGATAAGAAGTATTTTCAAGGTTTACCAACCCCTGCAACGGCACTGCTGATTGCTGCGGCTGTATTGTTTCATGAAGAGAGTGCTTTGGAACCCATTAGCTGGCTTTGGGGTATGATTGCAGCATTTTTGGCATGGTTGATGGTTAGTGGCGTGCGTTTTATATCGGGTAAAGATATTGATTTACATCAAAAACGATCATTTGCCATGATTGTGATTATGATGATTGCCATCGTGCTGGTGATGGTTGATCCCTATCGCATTTTATTTGCTGTGTTTATGGCGTATGTTTTGCATGGTCCGATGTTAAGTATTTGGCAAAACAGAAAAGCCAGAGCTTATCGTTTAACGAGGCGTAGGGCTAGAAAGCGCAAGCAAGAATCAGGTAATGATTGACCTTTGCCACTTTAGCCGAGCATACTTCGCCGTATGAGTTATTTTACTTTACACCTGCTCTTTTGGAATCACGCGCTATTATTGCGTCGTGCTGGCTCGTGTACGGACTGAATACTTTTTATTTCATTTAGTCATGATAGTTACGAGCCACGGTTAATTCCCGTGGCTTTTTTTATGCTAATATGAAACAAACAATGCGCGGAAAATCTCATGTGCATTAGGAGACCGATATGTCTGATCGTTTATATATTTTTGATACCACATTGCGTGATGGTGAACAATCACCTGGCTGCTCCATGAATATCGAAGAGAAACTACGCGTAGCTCATGGCTTGGCGGCATTGGGCGTGGATGTTATTGAGGCAGGTTTCCCTATTGCATCAATAGGTGATTTTGAGGCAGTGCATCGTATTGCATCTGAAGTACAAGGCCCATGTATCGCAGGTTTGGCACGTGCGCACCCCAAAGATATTGAACGAGCGGGTGAAGCTGTAAAACCTGCGGGAGACCGCGCCCGAATTCATACATTTATTGCCACTAGCCCTATTCATATGGAGGCCAAGTTACGCATGAGCCCTGATCAGGTGGTGCAGCGTGCTATTGAAGCAGTGACACAAGCCCGTTCATTGGCTCCAGAAGTAGAATTTTCTGCTGAAGATGCTGGACGCTCAGAGATTGATTTCTTGTGCCGTATTGTCGAAGCGACGATTAAAGCTGGCGCACGGGTTATTAATATACCTGATACGGTGGGTTATATGACGCCGTTTGAATTTGGTGACCGTATCAAAACCTTGATTGAGCGTGTACCAAATTCAGATCAAGCGATTTTCTCGGTGCATTGTCATAATGATTTGGGCTTGGCGGTTGCTAATTCATTGGCAGCTGTTGAAGGTGGTGCGCGTCAGGTGGAATGTACCATCAATGGTTTGGGTGAGCGTGCTGGTAATGCGGCTTTGGAAGAAGTGGTTATGACATTGAAAACCCGCAGTGATTATTATGGAATTGAAACGGGTATTGATACCACGAAGATTGTGCCAACCTCGAAAATGGTGAGTCAGATTACGGGTATGTCTGTGCAAGCCAACAAATCCATTGTGGGAGCCAATGCGTTTGCCCATGAGTCAGGTATTCATCAAGATGGTGTGTTAAAGCATAAACAAACCTATGAAATTATGACCCCAGAATCGGTTGGTTGGAATACCAATCGTATGGTCTTGGGTAAACATTCAGGGCGCGCAGCTTTGAGCGCACGTTATGCCGATTTGGGTGTGGCATTAGATGGTGATGATTTGAATGCTGTATTTGAGCGTTTTAAAAATTTGGCGGATAAGAAAAAAGATATCTTCGATGAAGATTTGATGACCATTTTAGCGGGTGATTCCGAAGTCGATATGGAACGTGTGAAACTTGTGAGTTTGCACGCAGCATCTGGCACCAGTGATTCCCCAGTTGCAGCCATTGAATTGGATATTGAAGGCGAGATTCATAAGGCGACTGCGGAAGGTGATGGGCCTGTTGATGCGGCATTTCAGGCGATTAAATCATTGGTGGAACCCAATGGGCGTTTGTTGCTTTATTCAGTGAATGCCATCACGGCAGGTACGGATGCACAGGGTGAAGTAACGGTGCGCTTGCAAAATGAAGACTTGGTGGTGAATGGTCAAGGCTCGGATACGGATATTGTGGTGGCATCAGCCAAAGCTTTGATTGCAGCATTAAATAAGCTACCCAATATGCATGCGCGTGAGGTACATGCGCAATATTCAGGGGTTTAAAGTTGGCGTAAGCTTACGCCAACGGATGCGCATGTATTGGCAGCATCAGCTTTATAAAGCCATAATACAGTGGCATGCATATGTTGCATAGTGACTTCACCTGATTCTACAAATTGTGGTACGCTGGCACGCAACTCTTGTTTCAAACTATATTCAGTAATATCGGAAACTTTAAAACGCATGCCACCATCGGAAATATCAATAAGTTCAACTTGTTCAAATTTTCCATTGTGTATATGTTGGATTTCAATTTGAAAAGATGCTTCTCTGCGTTCATGTTGCCGACGCTCCTGTCTATCTGAAAACTCATCCATTGATAACCACCTTAGTCACTACTCAGTAGAGTATTTCAGCAAAATCTATGCCAGTTGTGACTGGATAAGTTATTATTAAGCTTTAAATATGCTTGTAATCCATGCGCCAATATCATTGATTTCTTCAGCGCAAAGTGAGTGTTCCATAGGATAAGTATGCCAAGCTACAGGGCAGCCTTGGGCTTGTAGCTTTCTGTATGAAGTTTCTCCCCATTCAAAAAGCACCACAGGGTCATGCACGCCATGCGCCATAAAAATGGGTGTTTTTAAACTCTTGGCACTGATGGATGTTAATTCATCGGGCAGTAATACATAGCCTGATAAAGCCATGATACCAGCCAAAGATTCGCTTTGACGCAAGCCAGTATATAATGCCATAGCTGCACCCTGTGAAAAACCAGCAAGGAGAATGCGATTGGCAGGAATACCGCGCATCATTTCCTGATCAATCAGCATTTGAATGCTAGTTGCTGATGCATGTACACCATCTTTATCATGCTCAACCCCGAGATCTTGTTGTTTAATGTCATACCATGCAGGCATGATATAACCACCATTGATGGATACGGGCATGGCAGGCGCATGCGGAAAAATAAAGCGTACAGCCAAATCATCAGGTAGCCCTAACTCTGACACAATGGGCTCAAAATCATGACCATCTGCCCCCAGGCCATGTAGCCAAATAATGCTGGCAGTAGGGTTGGCGGAAGTTTCAGCCGTGATATGCGGAAGCGTATGGGTTGTCATGGGCGAATCACACCATAAAGATTGACGCATACAAAGAAAAATTCATGTCAGAGTTTCCCTATGCATCAAAGAATGCTTGAATGCACGCATGGATTCACATTCGAAACACCTTCATATTCTTGGTATTTGTGGTACAGCTATGGCTGCCATTGCAGGGCTTGCGAAAGAAAAAGGCTGGCATGTGTCAGGCTCTGATGCGGGTGTTTATCCGCCAATGTCTGACTATTTGGCTGATTTGGGCGTTGAAATAGCCGCATTTGATGCTGAAAATCTTAAGCCAAAACCTGATTTATGCGTGATTGGCAATGCGATGAGCCGTGGCAATGTCGAAGTTGAAGGTATTCTTTCTGATGGACTGGCTTATTGCTCGGGGCCTGAATTTGTTGGTAATCATATTTTGCCCAACCGTCATGCCGTGGTGGTGGCAGGTACGCACGGTAAGACCACAACATCATCTATTTTGGCACATGTATTGGATATTGCAGGGCAATCACCAGGTTTTTTGATTGGTGGCATGCCTGAGAATTTTGAGGGTGGTGCGCGCTTGGGTGAAGGCGAAACGTTTGTGCTTGAAGGTGATGAATATGATACGGCATTTTTTGATAAACGTTCAAAATTTCTTCATTACCATGCCAAAACGCTTATTTTAAACAATTTAGAGTACGACCATGCCGATATTTTCCCCGATTTAGACGCGATTAAATTGCAATTCTCATATCTTTTGCGAACCGTGCCGAATCATGGAAACATTATTGTGAACGCAGATGATAAACACCTGCCCGATGTGCTGGAAAAAGGTTGTTGGACACCCATCACTTATTTTTCTGAATATGCGGGTTCTTATGTCGATGGTGATGCCGAGTGGCAGTGGCAGTGCCTTGCAAAAGATGGTTCGAAATTTTGTTTGTATCATAAGGGTGAGAAGGTCATCGAATGTGCTTGGAATATGATTGGTATGCATAATGTTTCCAATGCCTGCGCGGTTGCGGCTGCGACTACAACACTCGGTATTTCGCCAGCAATGATTGAAAAAGCCTTTGCGTGTTTTGCAGGTATTCGTCGCCGCATGTCCTTGGTGGGTGAAGCTCGCGAGATTCGCATCTTTGATGATTTTGCACATCATCCTACTGCTATTCAAGGCATGGTTTCGGCAGCAAAACATGCCATGCGCAGTGATGGCAAATTATGGGTGATTGTTGAGCCGCGCTCCAACACCATGCGTAGCCGCATTCATCAACAGCGTTTGCCGCAATGTTTTACTGATGCAGATATGGTTATTTTTACCCCAGCATCAGATCGAAACCTTGCCGCAAATGAAGTGTTGGATGCGGGCTTGGTTTGCAAAAATATTGGCAATCACGCACAGGTTTTAGAAAACGTAGAACGTATTATCCAAGAGCTTTCTAGCCATGCCCAAGCAGGTGATGATATATTAATTTTATCCAATGGTGGTTTTGACGGGATTCACCAAAAACTTCTTAAAGCCTTACAAGGTTGAAGGAAAAAGAGCTGTCGCGTGATGTATGATGCGCTTTTCCACTTCTTGGCGCGTGGCTTTGATGCCAAGCTGATGCATAGATGTGACAGGTGCATCGCGCATGCCGCAGGGTACAATGCCTGAAAAGTGTTGAAGGTTGGGTGAGATGTTTAGGCTAACACCGTGAAAGGTTACCCATTTGCGGCAGCGTACACCTACAGCAGCAATTTTTAGTCCGTCCACCCACACGCCAATACCACGGGAATCACGCTCGCTTTGGATGCCAAAATCTTGTAATGTATTGATGATAAGGCTTTCCAAACGTTGTACATGCAGGTGTAAATCTTTTTCGTGTTGAATATCAATCAACGCATAACAAACCAATTGACCAGGTCCATGATAGGTCACCTCTCCGCCCCTACCCGTATGATAAACAGCAATGGATTCGCCATTGATTTCGCGAAGCAATACATCGGATTCTTGCGCTGATGTGCCGAGTGTATAGGTCGGTGGATGTTCCGTGAGAATAAGCGTGTCGGGAGCTTCTTTTGTAAGAATATCGGCAACAATGCTTTCCTGTTCGCTGACTGACTCTAAATAAGCTTGTTGTTGATGGTGAATCATACGCATGCCGCAAGCTTAGTCTTTTTTCTCTGTGTTTGTACAAATTGAATGACTTTAATTAGAGTCTTCGCCCTTAGGAATGAGACTTAAATAATTTGCACATTCTGACTTGTTTTTTTATTCGTCTTCTTCGTTGCGACAACAGTTACATAGCCTTGCGGCTGTTGCCACGCCTTGAAGGGAAACAAAAATCCTATGCCATACTTGCACAAGTTATTTAAGTCTCATTCCTTATTGTGAAAAGGGGGGAATGCTGTGTCCGAAGCCCAGAAAAATGTAAAAGACCATGATGAGATTGAAGCTTTAAGCTTTGAAGGCGCACTGACGGAATTAACTGGCTTGGTAGAGCAGTTGGAATCGGGTGAAATGTCTTTGGAAGATAGTGTGGCATCCTTTGAGAAAGGTGTGAAACTTTCACGGCGTTGTGAATCCTTGCTTGATGGTGCCGAGCAGCGTTTACAAATCCTCAATGGCAATGACGAATGACAGTTCAGCTTAGACCAGCTCAAGCCATGCAAGCGCCTGTTTTTTTGGCAACATATGCCAAGCAAGTTGAATTATCGGTGCAACAAGTGATGGCAGAGCGTCAGCATGTGGTGGAGCCACGTTTGTGGGATGCTATGTCATATGCCTTGCTTGCCGGAGGTAAACGTGTGCGCCCTGCATTGGTATTGGCTTGTTTTAAAGCCTGCGGCGGTACGGATGAAAGCCTAGCGATGCCTGCGGCTGTTAGCATTGAATGCATGCATACGTACTCCTTAATCCATGATGATTTGCCTTGTATGGATGATGATGATTTGCGGCGTGGAAACCCCACATGTCACAAGAAATTTGATGAGGCAACAGCTGTATTGGCAGCCGATGCTTTACAAACACTCTCCTTTGAGTTGCTAACGGATATGGGAGCATCTGCGGATACAAGTCTTACATTGCTTCGAAGGCTTGCCATTGCTTCGGGCGCACAGGGCATGGTGGGCGGACAAATGATGGATATGCGTGCTGAAGCGGCTGGTGTACATAGTGTTCTTGAAGTGGAACGTATTCACTTGCATAAAACAGGCGCGTTGATTCGATACAGTTGTGAAGCGGGAGCCTTGCTGGCTGGCGCAAGTGAGAAAGAGCTGCATGCCTGTTCACGTTATGGTGAAGCGGTTGGATTATTATTTCAAATTGCCGATGATATTTTGGATGCGACGGCGACATCGGAAGATTTGGGTAAAAGTGCAGGCAAAGATGAAGCGCAGAATAAGGCGACCTATGTCTCGATTGAAGGGCTGCAACGGGCGCGTGAACTGGCGGAAAATTTGAGGAGTATTGCACGCAAAGCATGTGATGATTTGCCTCATCAAGGTGAAGATTTACATGCTCTTGCCGATTATATTTTGGAGCGCGGTCAATGAGTTATTCTTTATTAAAAAGTATTCATGGCACTGCCGATGTTAAGGCTTTATCGCATGCTCAGTTGCCACAATTGGCGCAAGAAATGCGCGATTATATGATTGAAACTTTGGCACCAATTGGTGGTCACTTGGGTGCGGGCTTGGGGGTGGTCGAATTATCTATTGCGTTGCATTATCTATACAACACACCCGAAGATAAAATTGTTTGGGATGTGGGGCATCAGGCTTATCCGCATAAGATTTTAACAGGACGTTTATCTGGTATGCCGAGCATGCGCCAATATGGCGGACTGAATGGCTTTACCAAGCGTAAAGAATCAGTGCATGATGCTTTTGGTGCAGGCCATGCATCGACTTCAATTTCAGCCGCTTATGGCATCGCTGTGGGGCGTGATTTAAAAGGCGAAAACCATCACAGTATTGCCATTATTGGTGATGGCGCATTAACAGGTGGTATGGCGTTTGAAGCACTGAACCATGCAGGTGCTCGCAAGAATAATCTTTTGGTGATTCTTAATGACAATGAAATGTCGATTGCACCGAATGTTGGTGCCATGTCTTCCTATTTAGCACGCATTATTACAGGAAAACCTTATACATCCGCCAAAGATGCCGCCAAACGCGTATTGGAAAAATTGCCAGGCGCATTGGATGTTGCCAAACGTTTGGAAGAGCATGTGAAGGGCATGATTACCCCTGGCACACTGTTTGAAGAAATGGGCTTTCGTTATATCGGTCCGATTGATGGTCATGATTTTGAGCATTTGTTGCCAACTTTGGAAAATTGCAAAGATTTACAGGGTCCAGTTCTACTGCATGTGTTAACCAAAAAAGGTTTGGGATTTTCGCCTGCCGAAGAAGACCCTGAAACGTGGCATGGACTTGGTCCTTATTCTCTTGAATCCGGGCAACCCATTAAATCGAGTAATCCAGTACCCAGTTATACACAGGTATTCGCCGATACATTGGCAGATTTGGCTGATACAGATGATCGCATTGTTGCCATCACAGCCGCCATGCCTGGTGGTACAGGTTTATCACGTTTTGGCAAACGGCATCCAGAGCGTTGTTTTGATGTTGGCATTGCCGAGCAGCATGCGGTGACATTTGCAGGTGGCTTGGCTGTTGAAGGTAAGCGTCCTGTGGTGACGATTTATTCGACCTTTATGCAGCGGGCTTATGATCAGGTTATTCATGATATTTGCATTCAAAATTTGCCCGTGGTGTTTTGTATGGATAGGGCAGGCATTGTTGGTGCCGATGGTGCAACGCATACAGGCATGTTTGATATTGCCATGATGCGCAGTTTGCCGAACATGACTGTGATGGCGCCCAAAGATGAGCAAGAGTTAAAGGACATGCTGGCAACGGCATTTACGCTTGATGGACCTTGTGCCATTCGTTATCCACGAGGCAATGGTGTGGGTGTGGAAGCGCATGCAGCGAAAGCCTTGCCTGTTGGAAAGGGTGAAGTGGTGTATGAAGGAGATGCTGGTTTAGTGATTTCAGTGGGTACACGTTTTGCCGATGCCAAAGCTGCAGTGGATATGCTTAAAGATGAAGATGGTCGCGCCTTTACGCTATTAAATCTTCGCTTTATCAAACCATTGGATACAGACTTGATTCGTAAACATTTGAAATCGAGCAAGCCCTTGGTAGTGATTGAAGAAGGCGCGGGACAAGGCGGCGTAGGCGAAGCCATTGCAGCCTTAGCCTTGCAGCAAGGTTGGCAAGGGGCATTTAAGCATATCGCTATGCCTGATGTGTTTCCAGAGCATGGTACACAAGCTGAAATTTTGCGTGATTTACAGTTGGATGAGGTCGCCATTACGAAAGCCCTTCGTAGCATCTAAATGAAAAAACTTCGTTTGGATCATTTAATTTTTGAGCAAGGCTTGGCTGATTCGGTCAATCAGGCACAGCGTCTTGTAATGGCAGGGCTTGTTTATGTGAATGGGCAGAAATCTGATAAGGCAGGTCGTAAGGTATTATCGAATATTGAACTTGAGGTGCGCGAGACTCTGCGTTATGTCTCACGCGGCGGGCTAAAACTTGAAGGAGCACTTGAATTTTTCCCTTTTGAAGCCAAGGGCGCGGTAGGCTTGGATGTGGGTGCTTCTACGGGTGGTTTTACAGACTGTTTGCTGCAAAATGGGGCAGTTAAAGTCTATGCAGTTGATGTTGGGCATGGGCAACTGCATTATAAAATGCAGCAGGATGAGCGTGTCATCAATCTTGAGAAAACACATGTGCGTTTGCTTACCCCTGAAATTATTCCTGAATCGGTTGATGTATTGGTGATGGATACATCATTTATTTCGTTGGAAAGGGTGCTGCCGCCATCATGGCCATTTCTCAAGGTCGGTGGCTGGTGCGTGGCGCTTATCAAGCCGCAGTTTGAGGTGGATGCCAAGCATTTGAAAAAAGGTGTGGTTCGTGATGATGATATTCGCCAACAAGCCGTTGATAAAATTGTAAACTTTGTGAAAGCGGAACTGGAAGGTGTTGAAGTTGTGGGTGTGACGGAATCGCCGATTCATGGTCCGAAAGGCAATGTTGAATTTTTATTGGGCTTAAAACGGGTGGTATGAAAACGGGTGGTATGCAAACAAACTGTGAGTCTCTAGATTCATTTTATCAGCTAACACCTGAACAGGTGTTAAGGGCGGTCGAAAGCCTTGGGTTTGCATGTAATGGTTATCAACTGGGTTTAAATTCTTACGAAAATCGTGTGTATCAAGTCGGGCTGGATGATGGAAGTTTTGTGGTTGCGAAGTTTTATCGACCCAAGCGTTGGTCTGATCAGGCAATTCTTGAGGAGCATGTGTTTACGCTTGAGTTAGAGGCGTTGGATATTCCCGTTGTGCCGCCACTGTTGGTTCAAAAAGAAACATTGCATCATTTTGAAGGTTATCACTTTTCCCTTTATCCATTAAGGGCGGGAAGAGCGCCTGATTTAGAGAATAAAGAGCATTTACAGCAGCTTGGAAGGTTTATCGGGCGCATCCATGCCTTGGGAGCGGAAAAGCCGTTTGCGCATCGCCCTGCGTTGAATGTTCATACCTTTGGTGATGATGCGTATGATTATTTATTGGATAAAAAATTTATTCCCAATGAATTGGAAGGGGCTTACGAAGCGCTGGTTGAGGGTTTATTAGATCAAATCGAAGCGGTGTTTGACGATGTCTGCCCTGCTTACATTCGTCTGCAAGGTGATGCGCATCCAGGTAATATATTATGGAAGCCTGGTTTGCAGGGTACTTCTGGTCATCCATATATCCTTGATTTTGATGATGCGCGTATGGGGCCAGCCGTACAAGATTTATGGATGTTTCTTTCTGGCGATAAGTCGGCGATGGAAAGCTCGTTGAATCATTTGCTAAAGGCATACAGTGAGTTTTATACCTTCAACACATCAGAACTACGCCTGATTGAACCTTTGCGGACCCTGCGTATCTTGCATCATGCGGCATGGCTGGCAAAGCGTTGGCAAGACCCTGTGTTTAAACATGCTTTTCCGTGGTTTAACACGCAAAATTATTGGCAAGAGCATATACTCACACTAAAAGAGCAGGCAGCATTATTGCATGAGGAGCCATTACAATGGATTTGAATGAGCGGATTATCGAGTTGGAGACCAAATCATCGTATCAAGAACATTTGATACAAGAATTGAATGAGGTGGTTGTTTCACAGCAGAAACAAATGGATGCCTTAGAAGCAAGCCTACAACGCATGTCTGATTACCTTAAAAATAGCCAAGGCTCGCAGTTAGCAAGACCCGATGAAGAAGTTCCGCCACCCCATTATTAATGTTTATTGCCCCATGTAAGGGAAGATTACATATTGTTTATGCTTGTGCTGCGAAGCTGTATTCGGATGCTCGTTACGCAAGGTAAAAATGCCATTATTTGTTTGGCACAGCCAATTATGCGAATGTCTAATATGGTTAGACGAGATGGATTAAGTGTTTTTTATTGACACATAAACAATTTTAATTGTGAGGGAATTCTTTTGTTTATGGAATTAGGCGTTATGATTCCGCTCGACTGGATTATTCGTTAAGGAATAGGCAGTCATTGTAATAATAGTTAAGAGGTTTTTTTTATGTCAGTTTCAGGTACAGTTAAATGGTTCAACGATACTAAAGGTTTTGGTTTTATTGAACAAGAGGGCGGCGATGATGTTTTTGTTCATCACAGCGTTATTCAAATGGATGGTTTCAAAACTTTGGCTGAAGGTCAACGTGTAAGCATGGACGTTACCCAAGGTGCAAAAGGCCCACAAGCTGAGAACGTAATTCCTGAATAAGAATTCGTAATATAAGAGGCTAGTATATGACGCATCAAGCGATTGCAGTCATGGTCTCTGGACACGGCACAAACTTAGCAGCTATTTTGGAGGCTGCTAGCAAGGGAACATGCCCAGTAGATGTTCGTGTTGTTATTTCCAATAAAGTGGATGCACCTGCATTGCGTATTGCACGTGATGCAGGTGTTGAAACTGTTCTTTTTATCAACCCCAAAGATTATCAAGATCGCGAAGCTTATGATAAAGCTTGTGCCGATGTGATTGAAAAACACCAATGCCAGTGGATTGTTCTAGCTGGTTATATGCGTATTCTTTCTTCTTTTTTTGTAAATCATTTTCTCAATCGAATTATTAATATTCATCCAGCCTTGTTGCCTGCATTTACAGGAGCAGATGGTGTGGGCGATGCTTTGGCTTATGGCGT
>CAJXLC010000029.1 GCA_913055645.1 uncultured Pseudomonadota bacterium
CAATAGTGAACAGCGAACAGGTGGTTATAGTGTATTCAATCTTCAGGGTCGCTATGCCATGAATCGCAACATCGTATTGAGTGCTGGCGTGAACAATATTCTTGACCGATTCTATCAGGATCATTTGGGTGGTTATAATCGGGTTTCAACAGATGTGAACGGGCAAGCTTCTGCTGTTGCAAAAGGCGCTCGACTGCCAGGGCAGGGTCGAAATTTCTTTGTCCAAATTAGCGGAAACTTTTAATAGGCTCATGGATAAAGGCTGAGTTATAATATCATGAATCCAAGGTATGCTGATCAAAAGCAATCATGGCATTTTGTAGGTGGATTTCTTCTTTCCATCGGCATACATGCCATATTGTTGTTGCAACTTAGCCAAATGAACTTAGCTGATGTGGAACCTCCGCATCAGCTAACGTTTGTTGAGGTGGAGTTGGTACATATGGCAGCAGCCCAAGAGGTTCCTCAAGATGCAAGCACAGAATCTGAAAATAATGCTCAAGAAGAGCCTTCTGTTGAACCAGAAGAGCCCAAAGTAGTCAAAAAAGAAATGCCTCAACCCAAAGTGGTGAAAAAGCCTGTTAAGAAAGTAGCGAAGAAAAAAAATAAACCTCATACTGTCAAAAAAACAGTGTATACTCCTAAACGGAATGTAAACAACAATACCCCTACAAACATGACGTCAAACGTACAAGCACCATCAAACAATCAAGCACAATTAAAACAACGTAAACAGCAATATTTATCTCGTATATTGTCGATGATTCAATCACATAAGCACTATCCTTATTCAGCACGTCGTCGTCATATCGAGGGTGATGTTCATGTTTCCTTTGTAGTTGATACACAAGGACAGGTAAGTGATCTTCATATCACTGGTGGCTCATCTGCATTGCGTTCATCCACTCGATTAGCCCTTGAGGATTCGTTACCCTTTCCCTCACCATCAAAAATATTATTACAATCCATGCACTTTCAATTTGTGATGCAATATCGTTTAAAATAACGCAACTATTCAGCAGCAATATGAACAGTTACTTTCCCGTGTCGAATAGTTACAAAATAACAAAGCTCTTTTAGGGAAATGCTGATTAACACTATTTGACACGATGGGTCATCTTGAGCGAAGTCGAAAGATCTTTTTTCAAAATGTTGTAAAATAGATAGCACTGCTTCGGTCGAGATGATACCTTTAATGAGTACCTTCTTCGGAGTCTGTCGGGTTTAAAGGTATAACTGTGAAAACAGTGTATCAAAAATCAGTGTTCAAGATTCTTCAACTTCACATGAATGACACTGAAGAATCTATGTGGCATAGTCTTGATTTGACCAGATAAGTGTGGCACTTCAGCATGGCTGGCTGGTGGTTTTCTATCATCCAGCACTTTTGGAGGTTTTCATCCCGTGGCATCGTTATTTTCACGTTTAAAAAAAGGTCTAAGCCGTAGCCGTGAAGGCTTGGCGCAGCTTATTCCTGGCAGCAATTTGGATAAACAGCCTGAGATTGTATGGGATGATGTGGAAGATGCTTTGATTATGGCGGATTGTGGGCCTTCATTGTCCATGGAGTTAATTGAAAAAGCCAAGAAAAATAAACAAAACCCTATTGAAGCTCTAAAACAAGCTATGCTGGAACGTTTTCCAGAAGTGAAACCCATATGTGAAGTGGATAAACCACCATTTGTGCTTTTGGTGGTGGGTGTTAATGGCACGGGGAAAACAACGACAATTGGAAAGCTTGCCACGATGTTTCGTCAGCAAGGTAAGTCTGTGCTTGTTGGTGCTGGGGATACTTTTCGTGCTGCAGCAGTAGACCAACTTGCAGTTTGGGTCGAGCGAGCAGGCGCTGATATGGTGCGTCAACATGAAGGTGCAGACCCTGCCGCAGTGGCTTTTGATACGGTGCAACGCGGTGTAGCGCGGCAATATGATGTAGTCATTATTGATACTGCAGGGCGTGTGCAAACCGATAAAGGGCTGATGGATGAATTGGCAAAGGTGCGCCGTGTGATTGGTAAAGGCTTGGATGGTGCGCCGCACGAAGTTTGGCATGTGGTGGATGGTGGTACAGGGCATAATGCGATTGTTCAAGTTGAGAAATTCCGTGCAGTTGCAGGCACGACAGGCTTGATTATCACCAAGCTCGATGGCTCTGCCAAAGGCGGCATTGTTGTACAATTAAGTGATACCTATGGTCTTCCGATTCGCTATATCGGCTTGGGTGAATCACTGGAAGATTTAATGCCATTTGATGCCGATGCATTTGTTGAAGGGCTATTGCCTGAATCTTCTGAATCTAACCATGAAGATACAGATGATGCAGTGGGCTAAATTCAAAGATAGTATAAAAACAGTAAAATAGTGCAAAAAATACTTATTTCTGCATGTTTATTTGGCGAGAAAGTGCGCTTTGATGGCAAATCAAAGAAGATAAATGCTGGAATTCTAGAAGCTTGGCATGCAGAAAATCGTTTGATTGCTCTATGCCCTGAAGTTGCAGGCGGGCTAACGATACCCAGAGCACCTGCCGAAATTCAGGGTGAATCAGTGATTAATATATTGGGTGAGGATGTGAGTCAGGCATTTACTCAAGGAGCACACAAAGCTTTAGAACTATGCCAACAACATGATATTTGCATGGCGATTCTCAAAGAAGGTAGCCCATCGTGTGGTGTTAGCCAAATCAATGATGGCACATTTAGTCATACAAAAGTTGAAGGGCAAGGCGTGACTGCGAGGTTACTTGAGCAGCATGGCGTGAAAGTTTTTAATGAGCATCAGTTAGAAGTAGCCCAAGTTTATTTGCAAAATTTATTGCAAAGAGAGCGCTGATATTTTGATATTTTTTTTGAGATATGGCGGTTCATCTTTCTTGCTTGCCCAAGAAAGATGCAAAGAAAGGCACTCTGGCAATCTTCTTTTCTCCTTCACTTACAGTTATAAAAAGGGCGCGTGATACTGCGCTATTCCTTTTTATAACTGACGTTTCGGCGCAGTTTGGACAGAGAAAAGTGGCGGTCTACTAGCTGATTTTATCGGTGATTGGTTCAATATCTGGACCAAGTAATATGGCAATCCATTGGGTTTTAGGGTTGGCTTCCAGAGCAAGTTTCACAATCATGGTTAAGGGTACAGATAAGAGCATGCCGACAGGTCCCAATAGCCAGCCCCAAAAGACTAATGATACAAATACAATAAGTGTGGATAGCCCCACACCTTTACCCATAAAACGCGGCTCAATCACATTGCCCATGATGATGTTCACCGCGATATAACCCAAGCCTGTGTAAAGTGCTGTATCGGCACCCAGTTGCACCAAAGCCAATAGAACCGCGGGTACTGCGGCAATAATCGAACCGATATTGGGAACATAATTAAATAGAAATGCCAACAAGCCCCAAAGTAGTGGGTAATCCACGCTCAACACAGCCAGCCAAATACTGACCACAGCACCTGTTGCCAAACTAATCCATGTTTTGATGACAAGGTATTGGTTTACACTTTTTAAAAATGTGCTGATAGCATCGGTGGACGGAGCATGCTCACCAATCACTGCCCATTTATTTGGTAAAGAGAGAGCTTCAAACATGAGGAAAATCACCGTTAAAACAATAAAAAAGGTGTTTGCCAAGGCATTGCCAAAACCTGCCAATAGTTTACCTGCAAAACCCATCGCAGCGGCAGGATTGAATGCGTCCAATGCCATGTCGTTGGAAATATTGATGCCCAAGCCTGATAACCATGCCAGTAATTGCGTGGTTTGACCTTGCAAGCGCTCTTGATATGTAGGGATGTTTTGTGAGAAATCAGCGATGGATGCACCAACAAAAATGCTCAGAAATGCACCGAGCAAGACCAAGCCCAAAGTCACCAATAATACTGCCCATGTTGCAGGGAGACCTTTGTTTACCAGCCAGTGTAAAGGCGGTAGGCAGATACAAGCAATAAACATTGCTAGCAAGAGTGGAACGAGTAATGAAGCTGCGGCTTGAACGCCCGCAATGATAACCACCAGACATGCAGCCGTAATGAGAAGCGGGCTATGTTGGCGAAAGTCTGTCATATGCGTTTATTCGTACTGACTCAAGCGAGGATCTTCCAAATCAAAAGCATCTTCGCCTGAAGCATACGCCAATTTCAAATAGGGCAAACAGCCTTCACACTCTTGCCCTGCACCAGCGGCAATTGCATCATCGAGTGAGCCTTGTTCTTTAAGTTTGGCAAAAGTTTTACCCAAACATTCACAACGATTCACTTTTCCTTCTTCACACATAATGACTCCAATTATGACTTTCTAAAACTGGAGATTAGCAGCAATACCACTGCAATGGAAATACAGGAATCGGCAAGATTAAAGGCAGGCCAGTGATAGGCAGTGCCATCCCATACCACATACCAGTCAATGAAATCAACAACATAACCCAAGGTCATGCGATCATAAATATTACCGCATGCACCGACTAGAATAAGAATAAACAACCAAGATTCTATGCCTTTCTTGTTTCGTTCGCGCCACCACCATAGTGCGACCACCAAGGCAATGCCAATGGTTACACCAAGCAATACATTGGTGCGCCAAGCATGATTCCAATCAGCAAACATGGAAAATGCCACACCAAAATTATGCGCTTTCACCACATTGAAAAAACCATCAATCACCACCATATGGAAGAATGGTATTTGCTGTTCAATCCACCATTTACTTAGCTGATCAGCAGCTAAAAGTATGGCAAATAAGCCTATTTGTTGCTGTGTACGACTCAAGATGCAGTTACCACATCAAAACAACGCGGGCAGATTTCATTGTGTATTGCATGGTTCGTATCCGCAGGCTTTGAAACATTCCAACAGCGAGGGCATTTGGTGCCATCGGCAACCTCAATGTTTAGGGTATCACCAGCGGTCACTTCCGCCATAATCAAGAGTTGCTCATAGCTTTCACCCAAGCTTTCAGCAAATGCCAAATCCAGATTCGGAACACTTACTTTTGCTGCAATAGAAGAGCCTACAAGCTTATCTTTCTTCGCCACATCCATGGCTGTGTTGACCTGCTCACGCATGGCAAAGAATTTTTCCCACGCCTGCTCATCAATGCTGACATCGGAAACATTGGCAAAATTTTGAATATGAATGCTTTCTGCTTTTGCATCAGGCAAAAACGCCCAAATTTCTTCGGCAGTAATTGGGATAATCGGTGCAATCAAACGTACCAAGGTATGTGCAATATCGTACAAGGTTGATTGTGCAGACATGCGGCGTGCTGAATCGGGGGCATCGCAATACAAGCGATCTTTAATAATATCGAGATAGAAACCACCCAAATCGACCGAGCAGAAATTGTGAATTTCTTGGTGAATTTGATGAAAAGAATAGTTTTCGTATGATGTTTGAACATTTGAGGCTACTGCTGCCAATCTATGCATCGCCCATTGATCCAATTTGTTACGATTTTCCAAGGGTACGGATTGAGCACCATCAAAGTTCTCAATATTGCTTAACAAGAAGCGCATCGTATTGCGAATACGGCGATACGATTCAGCCAATTGTTTGATGATTTCATCGGAAATGCGAATATCCGCCGAATAATCAGCCGAGGCAATCCATAGGCGCAAAATATCAGCACCCATTTGATTGATGATTTTTTGTGGTGCAACCACATTGCCCTTGGATTTGGACATTTTGTTGCCGTTTTTATCGACCACAAAGCCGTGGGTGAGCACAGCTTTGAATGGCGCAACACCACGTGTACCAATGGATTCAAGCAAGGATGATTGGAACCAGCCACGATGTTGATCGCTACCTTCAAGGTATAAATCCGCAGGTGATTGTAAATCTTCACGTGGCTCTAATACGCAAGCGTGTGTTGAACCCGAATCAAACCAAACATCCAAAATATCGGTTTCTTTTTCAAATTCAGAACCATGACATTCAGGACAAGTTGTGCCAGCAGGTAAAAAATCGTCCACAGCTTTGGCAAACCAAACATCTGCGCCCGCTTGTTCGACTTGTTTGGCGATACCTTCCACGATTTCAGGTGTGGTGACTGCATGGGAATCACAAGATGTGCACTTGATTGCTGTAATCGGCACACCCCAATTGCGCTGACGAGAAACACACCAATCAGGGCGTTGCTCTACCATGCCGCGAATGCGATTTTCGCCCCATGCAGGAGTCCAAGCAGTTTCTTTAATCGCTGCCAAAGCCTTATCGCGCAAATCATTTTTATCCATGCTGATAAACCATTGCGGTGTTGCACGGAAGATGAGTGGTTTGTGGCAACGCCAGCAATGTGGATAGGAATGTCGGATTTGATCGGTCGCAAGTAATGCGCCGCAGCTTTGCAAATATTCCACCATCACAGCATTGGCTTTATACACATGATGACCTTCCACAACGGGTGTGGCAGGCTCAAAAATACCGTGGTCATTCACAGGATTAAATGCTTTCAAGCCATAACGAAGTCCGACTTCGTAATCTTCCTGACCATGACCTGGTGCGGTATGCACACAGCCCGTACCCGCATCAAGGGTGACATGATCACCGACCAAAATAGGCGCATCTTGATCCAAATAAGGATGGCGAAACTTACGATTTTCCAACGTGGAACCTTTGAAGTGTGCTACGGTTTCCGCGATGACCCCGATTTCAGCGAGTGCATCCCCAGCAAGCCCTTCCGCGAGAATAAGAATCTCACCAGCTTTTAGATTTTCACATTCAGCAGCATCGGTGATTTTGACAGCAATATAATCTAAGTCAGGGCCAACAGAGACAGCGAGGTTGGCAGGAATAGTCCAAGGTGTAGTTGTCCAAATGACTACGGAGGTGTCCGCTGTCAAAGCCTCATCAATATCGCTTAAATCTTCACCAGCCTTAAATTTTACAAAGATGGATGAAGATGTGTGGTCTTCATACTCAACCTCTGCCTCTGCCAAGGCCGTGGCACATGAGACACACCAATGCACAGGTTTGGCACCTTTATATAAACCACCATTGCCTAAGAAACTGCCAATCTCTCGAACGGTATTGGCTTCAAATTCATAGTCCATGGTAATATATGGATTGTCCCAGTCGCCTGTGATGCCCAAGCGTTTGAATTCTTCGCGCTGAATATCAATTTGACCTTTGGCATATTCACGGCATTCAGTTCTAAACTCGCTATCGGTGATGTCTTCTTTTTTACGTTTCTTTTTCTTAAATTTCTCTTCAACCTTCAATTCAATTGGCAAACCATGACAATCCCAGCCTGGTACATAAGGGGCATCAAAACCCATCATGGTGCGCGAACGAACCACAATATCTTTAAGCACTTTATTCACCGCATGGCCGATATGAATAGAGCCATTGGCATAAGGTGGACCATCATGCAGGATGAATTTGGGCGCATCTTTACGTGCTTCACGAATTTGCGCATAAAGGTTTGCCTCTTCCCACTTGGCAAGGCGTTTCGGCTCATTTGCGGGTAAATTGCCGCGCATTGGGAAATCAGTTTTCGGCAAGAAAACGGTATGTTTATAATCAAAGGGTTGCTGTTCAGACACTATCATGCTCCAAAAGGTCGGTTAATCGCTTATTTTTCGTGAATCATAGATAAAATCAGTGTAAATGTCTCAACTTGAATCATGCAGGCGTGAAATATCTTATTTTCTATGTATACATGAGCTATTAAAACGCGTTGGATTCAACTTGCAAGTGTAACGTTGATAAGGTGTTGTGAGTTATATTTTATCCAATATCTGCCTAAGCTTGCTTTGATATGGGAACTTTGTATCATTTGTAGATGCTTAAGTCATTGATTCACATACTATCTTTGCTGGCTTTTGTTGTTGCATCAACATCGGCAGCGGCTGAATCAAGCAAGCTTGCCTTTAGTGGTGTTGTGTTGGAACAAGGAAATAACACAGCGTTGAATAATTTTACCCAATGGCTGGCAAAGAAAGTAAATTGCCCCCTTGAGCCTAGTTATAAAGATAGTTATCAGGGAATTACGGATTATCTTCAAGAACATAAGCAATATTTAGCATGGACTTGCGGTGCGCCTTTTGTTCAAGATCATCAAAGATATGGCCAGCAATTGATTGCGATACCACTTTTTAAAGGCAGCCCGACATATCATTCGCTGGTGATCAGCAAACAAGGGCGAGTGGAAAAAGCACTGTTGGATTTTAAGGGTAAAACTTTTGCATATTCGGATGATCGTTCCAACTCTGGCTTTGTCGTTCCATCCTATGCATTGAAGCAACACGGCATTGATATTCATCAGTATTTTCGATTGCTACTGCATACGGGCTCGCATCAAGCTTCTATTGATGCGGTGTTAAATGATTTGGTTGATGTTGCCAATGTGGATGAATATATATTGGTAGAATACCTGAAGTCTCACCCTGAAGATAAAGGCAAACTTGCCATTCTTGAGCGTTTTGGGCCGTTTCCTTTTACACCTATCGTGGCGGGTCGTGGTACACCACCAGATGTAGTCAAAAGACTTCAACAAGCGTTGCTTTCCATGAGCAATGACAAAGAGGGAAAGCAGATTCTTGATAAGCTTGGTTTGGATGGGTTTGTTGTGAAACCTGTATCGTTTTATCAGCCTATTGCCGATATGTTGAAAGAGCTAAAAGAATAATGTTGCAAGGACGCTTAGCGACGCAAGTTGGCATTATATTCTTTTTGGCTATGATTAGTGCAATTGGCTTTGTTTCTTGGGGTAAGTATCAAGAGATTGCGGTGGAGCTGCCCAAGCAAATCAGTCATGAAGTGAAACATGATACGATATTTATCTCTAGCAGTATTGCTAATCTTGTTGTAAATCAAGAACTTTATCCGCTATGGAAGCAGATGAAAAAAATACAAGAGCAACTCAATAGCGACCTATTTGTAAAAATGACATCGTTTGCGGTTGTTGATAACAGTGATAAAGTCTTAGCACATTCAGATGTAAAACATTATCCACTGATGACAACGTTAGATCTAGGTAAGCAAAGCTTAACTTGGCAAGACTCTAGTATTCTTGTTGTTGAACCCATTCAGCATCCTTTAAGTGGACGAAATTTGGGCGCAGTAGCAATTACCTTTGATGTATCATTTATAAGATTGAAGCAGAAAAATGCAGAAAGGGATATTTTGGTATATTTTTTGTTTGCCTTGGTTCTTTCAACTCTTTTAGCACTTGGTATGCGGTATCGTGTTGCTAAGCCGCTCAAAAAGCTTATGCAATTAGCGTCAAAGGTTGGGTCAGGCGAGTTTGATAGCCAGGGCTTTCAGAAGCAGCCGAAAGAGTTAAGGGAGCTTGCTGATGCGGTGCAGCAAGCAGATGTAATGATTGCAAACGAGGAAAAAGAAATTAAACGGCTTGCTAAAATAACGGAACAGGCTGATGAATTGGTTATTATCACAGATGTTGCAGGCATTATTCAATATGTAAACCCCGCATTTGAACGTGTTTCTGGGTACAGCAAAGAAGAAGTGCTCGGACAAACGCCTAGGATTGTAAAAAGTGGTGAGCATGGTGGCGATTATTATGCGCGTATGTGGAGCACACTACTGGCTGGAAAAATATGGAAAGATGATTTTAAAAATCGCAAGAAGGATGGAAGTACTTATGAGGTCACGCAAAGCATCACGCCACTTGCTGATAAGCATGGTTCCATTGAAGGGTTTGTAGCAGTTCAGCGAGATGTGACGCAGCAAAGACGAGTGGAAGAGAAGTTGCATCATACAGACCGCGTAGAATCGTTGGGGGTATTGGCTGGCGGCATCGCGCATGATTTCAATAACCTGCTGACTGCCATTCTTGGCAATGCATCGTTGGCACTGAAAAAATTAGATCATTCATCCCCCGCATATGAGAATATCGGAAATATTGAGGTTGCTAGCCATAGTGCCGCGGATTTATGTCGTCAAATGTTGGCTTACTCAGGCAAAGGAAAATTTATTGTCAAACCAGTCAATTTATCTACGTTGGTTGAGGATATGGGTAAGCTTATTGATGTATCCATCGCGAAAAATGTTGTCATGCGCTATCAACTTGCCAAACGCTTACCGCTCATCGATGCAGATATAGCTCAAATGCAGCAGGTGATACTCAATTTGATGACCAATGCATCAGAATCTATAGAGGATAAAAGTGGTATTATTACATTGGCAACTGGCGTAATGATGCTTGAAAATGATTATATTTATGAATGTATTGGTGAAGACAACCTAGACCCAGGTCGTTATGTGTATCTGGAAGTATCAGATACGGGTTGTGGTATGGATGATGTGACTCTGAAAAAGATATTTGACCCCTTCTTTACCACCAAATTCACAGGTCGTGGACTGGGCATGAGTGCGATGTTGGGGATTGTGCGAGGGCATAAAGGAGCTTTGCGTGTTTATTCAGAGCGTGGGCATGGAACGACAATCAGGGTTCTTTTTCCAGAGTCTCTTGAACAGCATTGGGAAGAAGGAGAAGTATCGTTGCCCAAAAATATTGATGCTACAGGCACTGTATTAATCATCGATGATGAAGAAACAGTTAGAGAAGTTGCAGCTGCCATGCTTGAAGATATTGGCTTCAAATCAATATCTGCTATAGATGGGTTAGATGGTGTGGAGTGTTATCGCAAGCATAAAGATGACATTGCTTTTGTGTTATTAGATATGACCATGCCAAAAATGGATGGTAAGGAATGCTTTAGACATTTACGTCAAATAAATCCTGATATCAAAGTTATATTATCATCAGGATACAATGAGCAGGAAGCAACCAGTCGTTTTGCAGGCAAGGGCTTGGCAGGCTTTATACAGAAACCATATTCACCACAAGCACTGGCAGATAAAATCATATCAATGTCGTGAAAGGACGTGCAATAGTGTTTTTCCGCCTATATTGAGCCCACTATTTGAGTTAGATAGCTATGCGGCTTAAACTTAGGATATGATGTTATTACGCCTTATTATTTTATGCTTTTTTTTGAGTATGCCGTCATGGTCTATAGCAGCAGATGTGGATGCCAAAACAATCATTCAAAAAGTACAAGATTTGATGCGCTCTCATACCAGTACGGCACGTTATACCATGCAGATTCAAACATCGGATTGGCAACGCTCCATTAGCTTTCAATCATGGGATGAGCGTATTGAAAACCGTTTTTTTATTCGCGTGTTGTCGCCACGCAAAGAAAAAGACACCGCTTGGCTTAAATCGGATAAAAATCTCTGGATGTATTTGCCTAAGTTGGAACGTGATATTCGTATTCCTGCATCCATGATGCTCTCATCTTGGATGGGCTCGGATTTCACCAATGATGATTTGGTGAAGATGGATTCTGTGGTGGAAGATTACAAGCATCGTATTCTAAGCCAAGGTAAACATAGCATAACGATTGAATCAACAGCTAAGCCCGATGCGCCCGTGGTTTGGGGTAAGATTATTCATGTTGTAAATTATAACGGCATTCCTCTAAGCGATGATTATTATGATGAGCATGGCGTACATATTCGGCATTTGGTTTTTAGTGAAGTGCGCATGATGGATGGACGGCGTATTCCCACACTTTGGAGCATGCAGCCCTTGAATGACAAGGGTAAAAAAACATTATTAAAACTAGAAGAAGCCACGTTTGATAAGCCAATAGCAGGGCATATTTTCACACGCGCTAATTTACGCAGAGCAAGCTCACGCCGATGATTCTATCTTTGGCTTGGCGCAATATTGCTCGCAGTTGGCAGCGCAGCCTAGTTACGGTTGCGGCGGTGGCGACAGGTTTAAGTGCATTGATTTTTTTGTGGGGTTTTAATGATGGTGTACACAACACCATGATGCGGAATTTGCAGCAGGTGATTGTTGGTAGTATTCAAATTCATCATACTGATTTCTTTAAAAAACCGAGTTTATCTCGGCATATGAAACAAACACCAGAGCTGATGAAGGCACTGTCCAAAGCCCAACATTCAGGTCAAGTTAAAGGCTTAAGCTGTCGTTTGGATAGCTTTGCTTTGGCAGCGGGTGATGATGTTTCTGAAGGCTTGGTATTGTTGGGTATGGATACCAAAGCGGAAGCCCAAACCACGCGGATTGCTGAAAAAGTCGATCAAGGACGCTTTTTGCAAGCTGACGATGGCGCCGTTTGTGTCTTGGGAGCAACCGCAGCACGTAATTTGGGTGTGAGTTTAGGCGATGATGTTATTTTTTTGACCCAAGACCGTTTTGGTGCATTGGCAGCCGATAAATTCAAGCTGATTGGAATTATTTCTAGTGGTGAAATGGGCATTGACAGGGGCTTGGCAATTGTGCCACTGGATGTGCTGCAAACCATGCTTGAAATGCAAGGACGTTATACGCGGGTGGTATTGCAAATCGCGCCAGAGCATTTGGAGTCGGTGACAACATCATTGCGCTCTTCGTTAAATCATAAAGATTATGAAGTATTGCGCTGGTACGACATGTATCCGATGATGAAGCAGTGGGTTGATTTGGAAAATGCCTTTTATTATATCTTCTTGGGTGTGGTGTTGTTGATTGTCGCAGCGGGCATTATGAATACCGTGTTGATGAGCATGTTGGAGCGTGTACGTGAATTTGGTGTGATGATGGCTTTGGGTTGTAGTCGCCGTGTTTTAGCTGGTATGGTCATTGTAGAATCTATGATTTTGGGTGCTTTGGGTGTGTTGTTCGGGTTATTTGTCGGTTTAACGTTGGTGGCTTGGTTTCATGGCGTAGGCATCGATTTATCCGCACAAATGGATACCGTAGCACGCTTTTATGTTGATCCGATTGTGTATACCGAGATTGATGCGAATCATTTATGGCAAACGGCTGGCTCTGTGATGGCTGCTGCGATTGTGGCGGCATTTGTACCTATTTGGCGGGTAGCAAAGCTGCAACCTGTTGAGGCAATTCATCATGTTTAGGATTTATATGCGTCTTGGGTTACGCAATTTGTTGCTTTATCCGATGCGTACGGGTTTAACGGTATTGGGCTTGGCGATTGGTATTGCGGCGTTAACATTTTTATCCGCCATGAATGATGGCTGGCTGCAAAATATGAAAGTAAATTTTGTTTTAACCCAGATGGGGCATGTGCAAGTGCATGCCAAAGGTTTTGAAGCAAGTCGCCGCATTGGTGATTATATGCATGATACGTCAGAAGTAGATAAAGCCTTACAAAATATGCCTCATATTCAAGCTTGGACGCATCGTATTCGTGTATCGGGGTTGGCTTCGGCGGCAGGAGCGAATGCCAGTGTATTGGTCAGTGGTATTGAGTCTGATAATGAGAAAAAAGTTAGCCGTTTGTATGATTTTGTGCAGCAAGGCAAATGGTTGCAAGAAGGTGATAAACGCGGTGTATTATTGGGTGATGTATTGGCAGATCGTTTGAGTGTGGGTTTGGGTGATAAAGTCGTGCTGATGGCAGCTTCGCCTGCGGGCGACATTGCTTCGGAAGTATTTCGTGTACGTGGTTTGATTCATTCAGGCGTGATGGATGTAGATAACCTTTTGGCATTGGTGCCAATCTCTATGGCGCAACATTGGTTAGGCTTGGGAGAAGGTGTGACGGATGTGGTGATTCGTGCGGATGCTTTTACATCGGTTGATGGCATTGTGAATAACTTAAAGCAAATATTGGATAGCAAACGGCTTGATAGCAAACAATTTGAGGTCTTACGTTGGCAAGAAATTGACCCCATGGCAGAGCAGTGGACGATATTTGCCGGAGTATATACTTGGATTGTATTGCTGGTGGTGATTATTGTGGTGTTGGCGGAGGTGTTGAATACCATGCTGATGAGTATGTATGATCGTGTGCGTGAATTTGGCTTGATGGCAGCATTGGGAACAGGGCAGAAGCAGTTATTTGCTATGGTGGTATGTGAGACGCTGGTTTTGGTTGCCATGGGCGGTGTTTTGGGCTTTGTGCTCGGGGCGGCGGCTAGCCTTTATTTTGGAGCATATGGCTTGGATTTATCACAATATGCGACGGCATTTTCATTTATGTATATGAGTCCGATTGTTTATCCTGAACTCACCTTCAATGGCTGCGCTCGCATTTTAATCGCGGCAATGCTTGGCGCAGTTTTGGCAGGGCTTTACCCTGCTTGGAAGGCATCGCGATTGAATCCCGCTGCAGCCATGCGAGAGGTGTAATCATGTCCGATGATATGTTATTACAAGCGACGGATGTGTGTAAATATTATCACAGTGGTGATTCAGATATGGCAGCTTTGGATCATGTGGATTTTCAATTGAAGAAGGGTGATTTTACGGTGTTATCGGGTCGTTCAGGCTCAGGAAAAACAACACTTTTGAATATGATTGGTCTTTTAGATACTCCTGATGTGGGTAGTTTGGACATTGCTGGAGAAGATGTATTGGCTTTATCGGCTGCAAAACGCGCAGACTTTCGATTGCAACGTATTGGTTTTGTTTTTCAGGCGTATAATCTTATTCGTGTTTTATCGGCACGAGAAAATGTTGCTTATGTGTTGCAATTGCGCGGCATGGCTAAAAAAGAGCGTTTGGATATTGCTGACCATTGGTTATCAGAAGTAGGTCTGAAAGGGTTAGAACATCGTCGACCCGACCAATTATCAGGTGGTCAACAACAACGCGTTGCTGTTGCACGTGCCTTAGCCAGTCAGCCAGTCTTGGTACTTGCTGATGAACCCACAGCCAATCTTGATTCACAACATGGGGAATCACTCATGAACTTGATGCGTGATTTAAATGAACGTTGTGGGATGACTTTTTTAATCGCATCACATGATCCTGTTGCCATGGCGGCGGCAAAACAGTGTGTGCATATGGAGGATGGGAATATTGTATCATCTGATATTGTATAACAGGGGGATATGATAGTGACTACTTTGTGGATGTTGCATATTAGCCTTGTCAGTTTGTCTTTATCGTTATTTATTTGGCGTGGGATACATATGTGGAGGGAGGCACCTATTCAATTACATGTGTGGAAACGAATCATTCCAGATATGATCGATACGTTGTTGCTTATCAGCGGTATGAGTTTGGCATATATATTGGGCTTTGCGCCGTGGCATGATGACTGGTTGCTTATCAAGCTTGTTGGACTGATTGTTTATATATTTTTAGGTTTTATGGCACTTCGAGAGTTTGGAACTTTATGGCTTAAGCGTATGTATTTCATGCTGGCTTTACTCGTAGCAACATACATGATTGCCGTGGCGCATAGCCAATCAGTATTTCCATGGCACTGATGTGAGATGCGTTCTTTTTGTTTTATCATTTCTACTGATAGCCAATCATGCTCAGGGGATTGAATTATCGGGACATGATAGCAATGTATTATTTCAACATAAAAATTCACTCAACCAAAACGTCACAACAGATTTAAACCGACTTCGTCTAACATTTGATGGTGGTGAAAATGCTTGGCAATGGCGGCTAAGTTATGATCACGAGCTGTTATATGGCGGCGCTGTTCGTGACCCTAGTTTTGCACTGCGCCAGCAGATTCCTGACCCAACATTATTGGATTTAAATGCAAATATTGTTACATCACCAGTTTTGGATTGGCGGCATGATTTGTATCGTGGTTGGTTGCAATATAAAAAAGATGATTGGAGCGTTGTAGTAGGTCGGCAACGTATCGCTTGGGGTTCTGGGCGCATTTGGAATCCCACAGACCGCTTTAATCCAGTCCAGCCGACAGCATTGGAATTGGATCAAAAATTAGGCGTGGATGCAGCATATATGATGTATGATTATGCTGATTTTGGTAGCATTCAAATGGTTATAGCACCAGGGCAAACGAATCGTTCTGTAAGCCGAAAGTGGGCAGTACGCTGGCAAGATACGATTGAGCAAACAGATATGGCTTTATGGTTGGGTGAGGTGGGCGAAGAGCGTGTATTGGCTGTCGATGTGACAGGTAATATTGGAGATATTGCGGCACGTTTGGAGTGGCAGCAGTCTTGGCATGGTTTGCAAGGTAACTTTGGACAATTTATTGCCGGCATGGATGGCACTTGGATAAACCAGCTATTTTCCGAAGGTTTGTATTTAGCTGCCGAGTATTTTTATAATGGTTTACCAAACTCAAATGATAAGGGGTTTGTGCAGTTGGATAGATTGCAAAGTCGTTCGCATCAATTACTTGGTATGCTGGCAGGTTATGATGTAACGCCTTTGTGGAGAACAGAGCTTGTATGGCTATTGGATTTGGAAAAGACGAGCATGTTTATTGCGCCAAGTGTGCGCTGGTCCGTATCTGATAATATGGATGCAACTGTATTTGCACAGTTACCAACAGGCTCTGGAGGTGTTGAATTCTCAGCGCTGAATGATTTATTTGCAATAAAGGTTGAATATTATTTTTAGACTTTATTCGGGGTTTGTAAGGCATTGACAGCGACTATCACCATGCTCTTCCACCCAATGCTCAAAATCACCGTAAGCTGTCATAAAAGATTGGAAAATAGGGCCTGGGATACAGCAAATAAGGCAGCGGTCATCGGCAGATAACGTTGTAGAGCTTGGTAACATAAGATGCCTGTTTAAATCACCAAACATATCATTTTTATTCAGTGAGCATTGTAATGTTTGCCCTTGAACCTCTCGCGTGGCGGTCAGTTTACCATATATCACCACGCAGCAATGACCTGTCATATCATGCTTAGCGATAGATCCTTTATTGATTTCAACAATACTTGACTCTTCAGCTAGCCAGTCGCGGTCTGCTTCCGCCAATTGCGTAAAAGCAGGGTGAGTTTGAGGCATGGAACGGATTAAGCGAGTTTTTACTGCTTCCATCAGTTGTTCGCCCGCTTCAGGAGATTGCTGCATTAATTTTTCGATAGCTTCATTTGCAAATTCTAGAATGACTGCATCGCCAGTTGCCGTCACGTTGGCAGTACGTGGCAATTTGTATACACAGGCGTATTCGCCAAAATAATAACCTGGAAGCAGTGTGCTAAGGTGAATGTCTGAGCCTGTACCCAACTGTAAATGAACCTTCATCTTACCTTCAAGAATCAAGTAAAAATTATCGTTTATTTCGCCCTGATGCACAACAGTATCACCATCATGGCAACGAAATATTCGAGCTTGTGAGATGAAATCCATGGCTTCTTTATCCGAAAGCTTGTCAATTAAAGAAAATGTTTGATTGCCAGTAGGCTGGGCACTACCCAGCGTCATTTTTGCCATACTCATCATGGATTCAACATCATCTTGCTGCGGATATTCCAAACGCTTGCAAATTTCCAGAAAACTTAACGCGCTACCGGGCTGTCCGCGCGCCAACATACGGCGAGCCATTTCCATCGCCAATTGTCGTGCTTTATCTATGTCATTTTGATGTTGAAGGATTTGAATGAGAGGTCTAGCCAAGTGTAAATCTTCGCGAAAGATATGGTGTAAACCATGATATACATAGAGTAATTCTTTATCGTCCAATGACATAGTGAGAGTATAGGTATGTTTCATGCAAAAAAACAGCCCTTACATCATGCAAACACGCTCGGTTATTACATGCTATCTTCTCTTGTTGCTTTAAAACGACGCATTTGGGCGAATATTTTATTGGGATATTTATGTTTGCCAAGTGAGCCATTGTATGCTGCAAGTGCCCTATCCAATGTTTTGTAACGGTCAACATAATGGCGTAGAATAGCCGAGCCGTAACGAATATTGGTTTCAATTTCAAATAGGTTATCACTTTCTGAACCAAGCTCTTTTTTCCAAAAAGGCATGACCTGCATCAAACCGCGTGCACCGACATTACTGACAGCAAAGTGATCAAAACGAGATTCCACTGAAATGAGACCAAGCATCAATTCAGGGGAAAGATCAAAGCGAACACTGTAAAAATAAACCCAACGGGCAATGCTTTGCGCTTCTTGTTCATTGGGCACCCACTTTTGAATAACCTTGCGAATATCTTGCTCCCAAACCTGTTGCTCGAAATCTATTGTCTCATTACTTTCTTTTGGTTGTTGCAACATTTCACGCAGTTCGTTTTTTTCCTTTTCAGGAATAATGTCAAGTGGACCTGTACTTTGTTCAACCACATCAATAGTAGTTGTGTTTTCCACCATGTTTTGTTTTTCTTCGGGGGTACTCAATATCCAAAAGGGTAGGGTAATAACGAAACCAAGTGCCAAGATACCTGCTAACACACCTTTGGCAGATGCGCCTTTTAAATAGCGAAGGGTGGCGAGCTTCAGTTTGCACCTGCTAAGATGTTATGAATTGTGTCAATGACTGAGCTCAAACACACTTCTTGTTTTGAACCAGTGCGTTGTCGAATTTCAATAGCATCGGCATCCAGACCCCGGTCACCAATCACCACATGAATCGGTAAACCCATGAGTTCAGCATCCTTGAATTTCACGCCGGGTCGTTCTTTGCGATCATCCCAAAGCACCTCAATGCCAGTATTTATGATGTCTTGGTATAGTTTTTCTGAAGCTGCCATGGCAGTTTCACTTTTTCCCATGGTGATAATCACCACCTGAAAGGGAGCTATGCTTAGAGGCCAAACCATACCATTTTCATCGTTGCATTGTTCAATCACAGCGGCAATCAAGCGGGAAACACCAATACCGTAGCAGCCCATGGTTGCTGTTGCGCGTTTGCCATTCTTATCTTGAAACAATACTTCCAAAGGTTGGGTATATTGTTTGCCTAAGGCAAAAACTTGCCCGACTTCAATACCACGCGCATGCTTAATTTTTCCTTCTTTCCCATTGTCAGTACATTGCGAACAACCATCATTCAAGCGAACTTCACGCAAATCCACAAATTCAGCATGCTCAACATCTCGGCTAATGGATAAGCCTGTAACATGCATGTCTGACTTGTTACTGCCAGCCACCATGCCAACAGCATTGCGCAGGCTTTCATCCATAAGGATTTTACAGTTTAATCCCTGTGGCCCAACAAAGCCTTTAATGCTGTTGATGGATTCCAAAGCATTATCTGCTGCCAGATCGACTTCATTGGCACCCAATGCGCGAGCTAGTTTGATTTCTTGTAAGACATCATCGCCGCGAACACATGCAGCAATGATTTTTCCATCCAATTCACCGCCTGTGACTTGGTAAATGAGTGTTTTGACCAACTGGCTGGTATTGATTTGAAGGTATTTGGCAACATCTTCAACGGCAGTTATATCTGGTGTTTCAACTTCATGTAGAGGTGCATCAGCAAAGCTTGGAATATCACGTATGGAAATGCCTTTTTCTACATTGGCGGCATAATCACAGTGTGAGCAGTAGGCGATTAAATCTTCACCAGATTCTGCCAAAACATGAAATTCATGCGATTGATTACCACCAATAGAGCCTGTATCAGCCTCAACAGCACGAAATTTTAGTCCCAAACGCGTAAAAATACGCTGATAGGTGGCAAACATATGATCATATTCTTCTTGCAGTGATTCGTCATCGGCATGAAAGGAATATGCATCTTTCATGACAAACTCACGCCCGCGCATCAAACCAAAACGAGGACGAACCTCATCACGGAACTTACTTTGAATCTGATATAAGTTCATCGGTAATTGTTTGTAAGAACGCAGCTCGCGGCTGACCAAATCACAAATCACTTCTTCATGCGTTGGACCAAGGCAAGACTCATGGGCATGGCGATCTTTAAAACGCAATAACTCACTACCATACTTTTCCCAACGCTCTGATTTTTTCCAAAGCTCGGATGGTTGTACCATCGGCAATAACAATTCTTGGGCACCTGCACGCGCCATTTCTTCGCGTACAATAGCTTCAATTTTGCGTAATACGCGTAACCCCATGGGTAAAAAATCATACACACCTGATGTGACACGGCGGATGAAACCAGCGCGCAATAATAGCTTGTGAGAGATGACTTCTGCATCGGCAGGATCATCGCGTAAGGTAGGGGCAAAGAAACGTGAATATCGCATAGCGCGAAGTTTAGCTGCGAAAGTTGTGATGAGGTAGTGGCAAGTTGTGTTGCATGCTTGGTATTGCGAAATAATTGTGCAAGCTATGCAAAGCATGCAGCCTTGCGGCATGCAGATTCATTGGCCAAACACTCATTTTTTACTGTCTGTCGCGGATACACGTGAATTCCCGTATATTAACTTGCCTCAAATTGCGATTGCAGGGCACTCGAATGTGGGGAAATCAACATTGTTAAATGCCTTGTTTGACCGCAAAGGCATGGTGAAAACATCGAAAAAACCTGGTTGCACGCGGTTGTTAAATTTATTTGAAGTGGATAAACAAATGCTGGTGGTTGATTTGCCAGGTTATGGTTATGCCCGTGCACCGAAATCTGAGAAACATAAATGGGCAAAGCTGATTGATTTGTATTTACGTGGTAATACACCGCCGCAACTGGTGTTGTTATTGCTGGATATTCGCCATGGTCCTAAAGATAGTGATTTGCAGTTGATTGAATATTTGAATGAACATGGTGTTCGCTGGTTGCCTGTGGCGACCAAAGCCGACAAGTTAACGGGAAACAAGCGTGCCAAACGCTTAAAAGAAATGTGTGATGCTATGGGCGGTTTGCTTAAGCCATTTCCTACATCCAGCACCAGCATGCGAGGGATTCATGAGTTGCGGGAACTGATTGTTAAGGAAATTCTAAGCCAGCAAGAAACAGTATGGGATGAGTGCGCCGATACGTAACTAGCTGTTTTTCAGTGAATATTTTTTATATTCTTCTGTGTAAGTTTTCAGACGTTTTTTCCAGCCTGCTAACCAACGTTTCTCACCTCTTGATGGAGGTGATAAGGCAACGCGTTGTTCCAATATATATGCCGCGCTGGCAGAGAAGTCTTGTATGGCAGTGAAACCCGCTTGGGTGCTTTTCATATGTTGTAATACCTGCAATAGCCCCCAACCTTTTCCTTGATAACGCTCAGATATTTTGATGCCTTCACCTTTGAAATTCACATAGTCCATAAGTGCATAAAAACCCATCGGACTATGTGCCACATGCTGGAACTGTTCTTGGATATGGGCATGTTGTGATGCTGGCAGACGCTTTAAAATGCTGGGTAATGCATTTTGTAGCCTGTTTTTCATAAATTCAACCTGAAAAGAGATTGTTTTTAATAAAAATTCGCGTAATTCAATCATTTTCTTTGTATTTTTGGCCACGTTGAATTGGTTGCGGTTTTTCCAAGGGTTACTCCGCTCTTTTTCTAGCCATACAGGTATTTTAACACCTCTTTCTTGCATCCATGATAGTAATTTTGGAAAACTTTCATCGAATTTTTTTTCAGATTCGCGTATGCCTTTCGGATACCAAATAAAGTGCCCAATACCCAATGAGGCAAAGTCCTCTCCTTTATTCCATGATGTCAGGCAAGGTATTTTTGAAGCGCACTCATTTTGAAAAATGAGTTGCCCTATGTGCATTGATTCAGTTTTAGAGATCTCAAAAGCGAATGCATTTGATGTTCCAAACAATAAAAAAAGGGAGGGCCATAAGACCCTCCTTTTCCCAATCCACATATTCAATCTTAAAATCTGAAGTTTACCCCAACGGAGGCAACTGGATAAAATTGCATATTTTTCAAAGAGCTATCGAGTCTGCTTTTTTCAGATGCAATATCAGCCGCACTCACTCCTGGCGCAACAATGGATGTTTTGGGTTTGCCCATATACATCGCACCCAATTCAACGCTAAAACCGATGGGGCTACCACTGGAAACAGCATCACCCCAACCGATACCGACATAAGGTGCAAATTTATTAAAGTCCACCGTGGTTGAAACTGTAGGGTTGGTATAGGTCGTGCCACCAATTACTACCGCACCCAATGAGCGCGCGTTCATGGTTAATTTATTGCCGTTGTAGTATGCACCACCAGTGACACGAAACTTGCCTGCAAAAGGGTAAATGTCAGCAAGCAGCCCCACAGTCGCGAGCTTTAATTTTGCATCATAGGTTACATTGGTATCGGTAATCGTTGTGTTATAATTAAAGCCATTGCCTTGCAGCCGAACATTCGCAAATAATGGTGCAATATTAGTCGTTGCCTCCACACCAAAGCCTAATGTCCCTACTTTCGCTGCAATCGCAAAATCATTTGCTTGCGCCGTATGGGATATACCCAATACTGCGATTAAGCTCAAAGCTTTGATGCCGTGTTGAAATTTTTTCATATTACTCTCTCCCATCTCCTAAAAAATATTTTGAGATTTTAGTACATATCATAAATGTTGTATAGTCTTGCGTATCACCTGATTATTATAATCTTGTACAATTAACTGGGAGCGAAACAGAGCGTAAATTTCAAATAGTGAAATAAGCGCAATGATGCCCAAACCTATCTTCCATAGCCCTATCACAATTAACGTTATACCTGCGATAAAAACAGAAAAGTTTAAAATGCCTCGCAGCCAGTGACCCAAATAAAAGTGATGTAAACCCGTGACAAAAATATAATTGAGTACGGCAAATGTATCGGGGTCTTTTAATTTTTTCTTTGCTATAGCATAGAATTGTTTTCGTTTATCATCAGGTAAATCTCGAATGATAAGGCGCAAAGCCTCTTCTTCTTGCTGAACCTGTTGTTTATTGAGCATGTTTAGCGCCCCAAAGTAATCACGACCGTTTCACGGCTCCAAAAAAGCCAAAGACGTTTTTTCTCAACAAATTGAAACACGACTTGCCAGCCATCGGCTACTGCCTCATTTAAGTCCATTTCCATGTTTTTGATGGGTAGCCCTGATGCGCCCAAAAAGATTGTACCCAGTGCGCCTTCGGATACTGAAATAACCTTATATTCTTTGTATGCCATGATTTACTCCTCTAACCATCGTTTCAATGTTGCCAAGGCTCGGTCTGACACAGCGCGGCGACGTTCTGCTCGTGATAAGCGGCGCTTTCCATCACGCTTCTTACCTGTCGGCAATAAGCCGAAATTAATATTCATGGGCTGAAAATCAGCCACGCGTGTGCCTGAAATATGCCCTAACAATGCTCCATGTGCAGTATCAGATGGTGGAGAATTAGGTTCATTTCCGGCAATAATATCAGCCAAGAAGCGGCCAGCCATCAAGCCCATAGATGCTGATTCCACATAACCTTCTACACCTGTGATTTGGCCTGCAAATAAAATGCGAGGCTGTTTCTTCAGGCGCAGTGTATGATCCAATAGAGCAGGAGACTTAATAAAGGTATTTCTATGCAATGAGCCTAAGCGGAAAAATTCAACATTTTCCAATCCAGGAATCATTGAAAACACACGTTTTTGCTCGCCATAGGTCATTTTTGTCTGAAAACCGACCATATTTAACAAAGACCCCATACGATTATCACGGCGAAGTTGTATTACTGCATAGGCTTTCTCACCTGTTTTGGGGTGATCCAAACCGACAGGTTTCATTGGTCCAAAGCGAGGTGTGTCTTCACCGCGCTCTGCCATTTCTTCAATCGGCATACAGCCATCAAAAAATGGGATATCTTCAAAGCCTTTGAATGCTACCTTTTCCGCATTTACCAATTCGTTTATAAATGCCTTGTATTGCTCCTCATTCATGGGGCAATTTAAATAATCCCCTTCCTCGTCGTCTTCAACATTTTTATCGTAGCGGTTTTTCCAATAACAAATATCCATATTGATGGATTCTGCATCAACGACGGGCGCAATAGCATCGAAGAAACAAAGCCTATCTTCGCCTGTAAGCTCTTTGATTTGTTCATACAAGGTATCGGACGTTAAAGGTCCAGAGGCAATCAATACCAGCCCCTCAGAAGGAACCTCTGTGACTTCGCCTTCGACAAACTCAATCAATGGCTCGGCTTTAAGTGCGGATGTTACCAAATCTGCAAACTGCTCTCTATCCACTGCTAAAGCTGTGCCTGCTGGAATACGCGCCTTATCCCCACATGCCATAATCAATGAGTCCATTTGGCGCATTTCTTCGTGTAAAAGTCCTACAGCATTTTCCAAATGATCAGCACGAAAAGTATTGGAACACACCAACTCAGCACACTTACCACTACTATGGGCAGGTGTCATTTTATGGGGGCGCATCTCATGTAAACGTACTTTGATGCCGCGTTTTGCTAATTGCCATGCAGCTTCTGAGCCAGCCAATCCTGCACCAATGATGGTAACAGGCTGGTTTGAGTAAAGAGATGTTGAGGGTGAAGAAATATCAGTCATGCCGCGAAGCTACTTTTCTCTAGGGTGACAACAAGTGAAACTAGCCCGCATGATTCATAAATACCGTCGCGCCCGTGTTTGCTCCTTTATTCGCAATAAATTTTTCATCCATTGTTCGTAAGCACCGCTACGAACGCGTTCTTCAAAATCCGTTGCAAACAAAGCTTCTACGCAATCATCACGATGATTTATGAATCATAGGGGCTAGTACATTGGCTGAATGCCCACAAAATCATTATGATGCGGCGATGCAAAAGATATTGATTCATTTCGCCGAGTTATCACTCAAAGGCAAAAACAAACGTGTATTTGAAAAGAAAATGGCAGATAATTTAAAACATCTGCTCAAACCGCAACGCCTGATTCGTAAACATGACCGCACCATTGTCGAAATGGAGCATATTGATGATGAGCTGCTTGACCTCTTGGCATTGATTCCAGGCATCAGTAATTTTGCGGTGATGCATGAGTCCAAATCCGAATTGGATGATATTCGTGCTGTGGCAGAGCGTGTGGTACGCGAAACATTTGGTGATGTTTCAGGCAAATCCTTTCGTTTAAAAGCACGTCGTTCTGACAAACGTTTTGCTTTGACCAGTCCAGAACTCAATTTCGAAGTCGGTGGTTTTCTTAAAAATGCCTTGAATTTGAAGGTTGATTTAAGCAATCCAGACATTACCGTGCATGTGGAAGTGACCACCGAGGGTAGCTTTATTTATACGGATAAACGCAAGGGCGCGGGCGGTTTACCAGTCGGCTCATCGGGCAAAGGCGTGGTGCTGTTTTCAGGCGGCATTGATTCACCTGTTGCGGCGTACACTATGATGAAACGCGGTATGAAAGTGACCTTGGTGCATTTGTATAACAGCACCATCAATCGTGATTTTTCTAAGATTAAAGATTTGGCAAAATGCCTATCGCAATATCAAGGTCGAACACGGCTCTTGATGATTGATTTGGAAGAATTTCAACGTCATGCCATTGCCATGATTCCTGATAAATACCGCATGATTATTTATAAACGTCAGATGATTCGCTCCGCTGCTGAAGTTGCTGCGGAAATTAATGCCCATGCTTTGATTACAGGTGATTCTTTGGGGCAGGTGGCAAGCCAAACCGTGGAAAATATTCGTGCGATTTATGATGTTAGCCCATTGCCATTGTTATCACCATTGATTGGTTATGATAAAGAAGAAATCATTACAGTTGGTAAGCGCATTGGCACGTATGACATTTCCATTGAAGAATATTGTGATATTTGCTCCTATTTGATTGCAAAACATCCTGAAACACGCGGAAAACCTGAAGAAGTGGCTGAATTTGAGAAATTATTGCCGTTGCAAGGGCTGGAATGTATTCGTAAAGAAGCCATTTTTAGTGGCGGCAAAGAAGTGATTCGCAGTGCTTCGTAAACCATGAAGGAAGACAGCATTTATGCCGATAAACAGGCACGAGTCGAAGGCTTTCGCTTTGATGACAAGGTAACACGCGT
>CAJXLC010000030.1 GCA_913055645.1 uncultured Pseudomonadota bacterium
GGCTCTTTCTCATATTGTCCCTCACGATAACTTTTCCTAGTTATCTGGGACAGCCACATGTTTTTTTCAACACGCTATATAAACCAAGTTTTTACACTCTGTACGCCGCTCACTTACAGAATCTAGGTGTCAATGAATATGTTTTTTTGCTTTCGCTAATTTTTCAGATGCTTCTGCCTTACGACCTTTTGTATAAACGGGGCGAGCCACAACATTTGGTAAATCAATCACCTTCTGCAAATATTCCGCAGCTTTTTTATATTTATGCTCTTCCAACCAATAATCACCCGTAAAATAGTTGGCATCCATATCATCAGGAGCCATTTCTATCGCCTGTTTTAAATACTCCTCAGCTTTATCATCATCACCAAAACCAATCGGCCAACCAGGTGTCATATAATAAAAACTACCCAATGATGTATAAATCGAGCCATTCAAGGCTTTGGCATCTATTTTTTCAGCTTTTAACAATAAATCTCGCGCTTCTTCCATCAAACTCAACGCACCCAAACCACCTTTCGCACCTGCATAGGTTGATTTAATAATCGCTTCCCAAATCAATGGCTCCACCTTATCAGTATGTTGCTCTGACCATGCATGCGCCTTATTTGCCAAGGCTTCAAAAGCAGATTCTTTTTGCTCATCAGCAAGCTCATAATTGATATGCGCCCACTCATGTTGTAACTGCAATAATTCATCCGATGTTGCTAAATCACTTGCCTTAGCTAGACCACCCCAAGTTAAAAACATCACCATACTTAATACATATAATTTTTTCATAGTTGCGCTTCCTTATTTTGATAAAAATGTTTTTGCAATTTTATTTTGACCCGCCAATGCTTTATCGACCAAACGTGGCAACAAGGCATTTACACGCACAAATAATGATTCAGGAAAGCCAAAGTAACTGTCGTTCTTATCCGATTCAATTGTCTGGATAATCTTCTCCACAATAACATCAGGCTCATCCATATTCATACCTGTCGCTTCACCCATTTTCATCACCGCATCATTATTCATCGGGGTTTTAACAGCCCGTGGTGCAATATAAGCCACCTGAACATCCGTATCCGCCAATTCGCGGCGCAAAGCTTCAGAAAAACCACGCAAACCAAATTTACTGGCCGAATACGTCGTAAACCAAGCAAACCCAATCGAGCCAAATACAGAACCCACATTAACAACCTTACCCGTATTGTTTGCCAAAAAGCTTGGCAATAATGCGCGTGTTAACAGCATCGGACCCAATACATTCACCCGCATCATGATATCAATATGCGCAGCATCTTGCTCTGCAAAAGCACCAAAAAAGTTCAACCCTGCAAGGTTAATCAGGATATCCACTTGCCCCAAAAGTTGCTGACAAGTTTCCACAGCACCTGTACAACCTGCAACCGAAGATAAATCAGCAGAAACAGCATAAACATCACCTGACAACTCAGAAACCAACGCTTGTAAAGCATCTGCATTGGCATCCACCATCGCAAGCTTTGCACCACGCTGCAACAATGCTTTTGCCAAAAGCGAACCCATACCACCAGCCGCGCCAGTCAAAATAATACGTTTATCTTTAAAGCTCACTAAACTCTCCTATGCCTCAATCACTGGCAATGCGCGAAAAATATCACCATACAATTTATAAAACATCTTTGCAGCATGCAATACGGCCTGTTGATCACTCTTATCTTCAAGCTTATTCATCAGATTCTCATAAAATTCCACATGCCCAACATCCAAAGAACCATGTGAAGTTAAATAAGAAAAAGCCGTTTTTGGTAAGTTTAATGTTTGTTCAATATTTTCAGCCGCATGCGTTGCCAATGCTACACTGGTGCCTTCAAGCACCAATACCATACCAAAAAAGCCGACAGGGTTGTTGCGGGTAATCGTATCATAAGCATATGCCACCATAAGCTCTGTTTCGCCTAACGGCAACGCGGCACGCACCAACTCTTTATCAGCGCCTGTTGCAGCAATATCATTCAATATCCACTCTTGGTGACCCATTTCTTCTTCAATATACTCGCCCAAAGCCTCGCGTAACCATTCCAAACGTTCAGGCAAACGCCCACCACAAGCCATCAATAATGGCACCGTATGTTTTACATGGTGGTATGCCTGACCTAGAAATGCCTGATAACTCTGCAACGACAATTTACCTGCCGCCCCTTGTTGAATAAAAGGAATAGCCAACATGGCATTACGTTCGGCTTCAGTTTCAGCAATTAATCTACCATAAAAACTCATTTTTTCTCCTCATACACATCCATTATCGCTTGATGATAATGCTTTTGAATACATGCCCGTCTTGGACGACCTGTACCCGTCCATTGCTCATTTTCAATCGAAAATGCTTCTTCTGCCACAATCCAATGATGCACCTGCGCATAATCTGGCAAACGTTGATTTGCCGATGCAAGCGCAGCCTCCAGTGACTCCACCTCAAAGCCTTGCCGCAAAACAACCACAGCTACATTAAACGGCTTGGCTTCACCAAATACACAACACTGCGCAATGGCAGGCTCAATATTCAACTCTTTCTCCACCCATTCTGGCGACACATTACGCCCAAATGATGTAATGAAGATATGTTTCTTGCGTCCCTCAATATACAAAAAACCATCATCATCGAGGTGACCTATATCACCCGTCGCATAATCATCTACCTGCATGGAATCATCACCCAAATAGCCAGAAAACAATGAACCCTTTAGCATAATTTCGCTATCATCAGCAATATGAAGTGCCACATGAGGTAAAACTCGACCCACACTACCCCGTTTACTTGCTGATGGTGTGTTAAGCGTCACAACACTACTTGCTTCAGACAAGCCGTAACCTTCATACACAGGTAATCCTAAGGTTTGAGCTTGTGCCAACAAAACTTCAGATACGGGCGCTCCGCCTACTGCAATAAAACGTAAAGTCTCAGGCTTTGGCGCACCTGTCGCCACGCCTGCAATCAAAGCTTGTAACATTTGCGGAATCATCACACAGCTTGTCGCACGGGTCTCATGCAAACAACTTATAAAACGCGATATATCCAAGCCAGATGAGCCTTGCATACCCACTTGCGCCAAACCTGGCAAACAAACCGTAGCACCTGCTATAAGCGGTACATACATGCCTGCAATATTTTCCAATAATGTTGCATAAGGCAATAAACACAGATGCCTATCATCAGCACAGGCATCCGTTGCTTGAGCCAAAGAGCTTGCCACCGTATCCATCACCCCTTGGCTTAGGCAGACACCTTTAGCATCACCTGTTGAGCCAGAGGTATAGGTTATTTTTTGCACACCATCAGCAAAGGGTTGTTGTTTTGCAGGCTGTAAGTGATACATCTGCAATAATTCACCTGCAATATTCAAGCTTGGTAATAATGTATAAGGCACGCCTGCCATTGTTAGCAACGCTTCTACTGTATCCCCTAAATTGGATATAAGAAGGTCAGCGCCACTGCTATCTAAAGTGTGCTGAACTTGTTGTGAGGAAAAAAATAATGGTACAGGAATCAGCGGCACAGACGCCTGCATGCAAGCTAAATCTGTCACCAGTACAGCGGGGGTATTATCCATAAGCACCGCTACACGTGTGGCTTTCTGACATTGAATACATTGCTCAACAATATCTATATGATGAAGCAATTGTGCGTACGTAATAACATCATGATGACCTTGAATCGCGCTTGCATCTGCACGCCTTGCAGCGTGCTTGGCAATGGCATCCAAAACCATACTCATAAAACAGTTTTCTCTTTTTCTTGCTGTAAGACTTTCTGCCATTGTAAACCCATATCACGGGCTTTTGTCATAATATCACGACAACCCACTGGAAAATCATGGTACATAATTTCCAATACACGATAAGCCATGCGTAAATCAGCGGCTCGAATCATGGGTTTATGATCATAATAACTGCCCCAAGCAATACGCTGCTCGGGCGATAGTTGATTAGCATCGGCAACACCTAAATCAACATACTCCAAGCCCAAACGCCGAAACCCATTTGCCACCTGAGGTACAGCGGTCACTACACCCCACTTATAACCTGCACCAAACAAGAATGACACCAACGCAATAATCGCATCACGACCACCACCAGGTCCTGCCTCAGCAAGATTACCGACTTCCACAATGGCATCGCGATTTACAGTTTGCCCGATACGGCAAGATAATTCATAATCAACAGATTGGCGTAAATATTGTTCTACAAAAAGACTGCCTGAACTAGCTTCTCTATAACCAGCCACGGAATACCATGTGCCAGTCTCATCATAACTCAAGCGAATGAGATGTGGCATAAAATGTTCGATACAGGCATCATATTTCTTAGAAAAAACATCACGAATAAAAGCCTCAGCTTGACTTCGATCAGAATGACCTGGATGCAGCACATCTAGCATATCTACCCCTTATATTGAAAAGCTTGCTCTAATAAAAAGGAAGATAAAATCACTATATTAAATAAATATTAAAAAGCGTCGTGCATCATTTCTTCGTACTCAGATAAAGAACGAACAAATGCTGGACGCTCAAACAAGCGATTCATATATGACTCAAGATGCACCCATTTCGAGGTATCAATACCATTGGATTTCAAGCGCCACAAGATAGGTGCCAGAGTAATATCGGCTAGGGAATAAGACTCTCCCACAAAATACACTTGATGTTCCAAATAACCATTCAATGATTCCAAATAGGTTTTAAATTTACGCATGGGCTCGGTTTTCTTCTTCACACGAATCAAATTAAAATATAAGGGATACAACTCTTCTTCGATACGCAATACTGCCAAGCGCATTTGCGCACGTTCAGCAGGTGAACCTGGCTTTAATGGCGGGTGTGGATAACGCTCATCCAAATATTCATTCACAACCTGTGATTCAAAAAACACAACATCACGATCAATCACTGTTGGCAATTTACCGTAGGGGTTAATCGCCATGAAATCTTCAGGCAGGTTACCTGGCTCCAACTCAACACAATCCACGGGTAATTCTTTTTCCTGCAACACAATACGTGTGCGGTGCGAGTTAGGACACTGTGGATCGGAATAAAGCTTGACCATTAAAAACCTCCAGGAAAGAACGCGGCGACCCGCGAAAGCTCGCGCATTATAGCCTTAAACGCGAGAAAATAAAGTGATATTACTCGCCATCGCCCTCACGCGTCACACCCATCAGTTTGGCAGAAATAAAGGCATCAATGTCGCCATCCAAAAATGCCTGCGTATTGCCTGTTTCCATACCTGTACGTAAATCTTTAATACGCGATTGATCCAAGACATAAGAGCGAATTTGGTGCCCCCAACCAATCTCGGTTTTGGTATCTTCTAGTCCTTGCTTTTCCGCCTGACGTGCTTCCACTTCGCGCTCATACAAACGTGCCTTCAACATTTTCCAACATGCTTCACGGTTTTTATGTTGTGAACGATCATTCTGACATTGCACCACCACACCAGTCGGCTCATGCGTCATACGTACGGCTGAATCAGTTTTGTTAATATGCTGGCCACCAGAACCTGATGCACGATAGGTATCCACGCGCACATCAGCCGGGTTAATATCAATTTCGATGTCACGTTCAATATCAGGAAAGGCAAACACAGAGGCAAAGGATGTATGACGACGATTCCCTGAATCAAATGGGGATTTACGCACCAAACGATGCACGCCAATCTCTGCTTTCAAAAAGCCATACGCATACTCGCCTTTAATGGATACCGTCACCGATTTAATACCCGCTTCTTCACCAGCAGTGCATTCTAACAGCTCTGTTTTAAAGCCTTTTCGCTCTGCCCAACGCAAATACATGCGCAAAATCATTTCAGCCCAATCTTGAGCCTCTGTACCACCTGAACCAGCATTAATATCCAAAAATGCGGATTCCATATCGGTCTCACCACCGAGCATCTGTGCCAGTTCCAAACCTTCAATAGCTGTTTGAACCGTATCAAGTACACCCACTGCTTCTAATTGAGAATCTTGATCACCCTCATCCATGCCCATTTCAAAAAACATCGAGGCTTCTTCCAAACTCGAAATCGCATCCTCATGTTTTTTTACTGCCTGCTCAAGCCTAGCTTTTTGCTGCATAATTTCCTGCGCTTGGGCTGGATCATCCCACAAAGTAGGGTCTTCAATACGTGCGTTTAGCTCAATAAGGTCTTCTTTTTTACTATCAATGTCAAAGCGACCTCCGCAATGCGTCCAAACGCTCGCCATAATCTTCTGCGCGCGTTCTAAAGCCTGCTATTTGATCTTCAATACTCATCTTTGACTCCGAAATACCTCTAACACTTGCCGCAAGATATGTTTCTACACAGCATTTTCAACCACGCCATCAATCACATCTTCCACCACAAACTGAATCGCACCATTGCCACGCCAATCATCCACCTTTAATTGCCCAAGCACAGAAACCACTTGTCCAGCCTGTAAAGAATCACTTAACACACTGCCTCCAAACACAATACCCGGCACAAAACAATGCCCATCACTCAGACTTAAACGCATCACACCACCTTTCAAATCTTTGCGCTCAGCAATATGTACATCCTTGAGCAACCATGTACAAGCAGGGTTTCCACGTCCAATAGGTTCAAAACGCTGTAAACGCTCTGCCAAACCTACATGCATAGCCTGCAATCCCAACACACCATCCACAAAGCAGCCCATATGCTTACCATCACCAGTCTCTTGCTTCACAACAGCCTCACCAAATGCCGCAACAAACTGCTTCCACATACCTTCTCTAATGGAGCCTCCACCAGCGCCTGCATGACCACCAAAGCCTTCAAGAAAATCCGAGCAAGCATGCAACAAGTTACCAATATGAAAGCCTGAAACACCACGCAGTGATACTCGAATATTGTTATTACCATCAACAAAACCTACTGCTGCAGGCTTGCCATGTTTACGTGCCAAGCGACCAGCCGCCAAACCTACCACGCCAGCATGCCAATCTTCATGAAACACAGCCAATATATTCGTATCCCCAAGCATGAGTTCTGCTTGTTTAAAAACCTCTACTTCAACCTTGCGACGTTGTTTGTTTGTCTCATCCAGCATATCTGCCAAGTGTGCTGCTTCACTACCATCCTGTGTACAAAGCAAACGCATCGCCACTTCGCCATGTCGCATACGCCCAGCCGCATTGATACGTGGCGCAATATAAAAACCAATGGTTTCTGCTGTAACAGAAGATTTTACACGCGCGACTTTCATCAATGCACTCATGCCAACACATGGCTGTGTATTGAGCCGTTGCAGACCATGATAAACCAGTATGCGGTTCACACCGACCAAATCCATTACATCAGCAATTGTAGCTACAGCCACACGATCGAGCAGTGTACGCAAATCATAGTCAGGGCGCTTACCCTGCTCATCCAATAGCTTCCAAACTGCCATCAATAAAAAAAAGCCAACACCCGTACCACAAAGCTTTCTATCAGCAAAACCACAATCTTCGCGTGCAGGGTTGAGCAATGCAAATGCCTTTGGCAGTTCTTTCTCAGGCAAATGATGATCACTCACAATCAAGTCAAAGCCTAATTCGCGCGCAGCATCACACGCATCAAAGCATGTTGTGCCAGTGTCGACACTGATACCCAAATGCACGCCTCGTTCAACCGCTTCACGCACAGGCTCAACACCAATGCCGTGCCCATCATCGGCACGGTGCGGAATAGAGAACGTAACGCTTGCCCCAGCCGCTTGTAAGGCTTCAGTTAAAATCGCTGTGCCAGATACGCCATCACAATCAAAATCACCAAAAATATGAATACGTTCACTTGCTAATACAGCCGCAACCACTCGTTCAGCAGCCTTTCTCATATCCTGCATATCAAAAGGATTAGAAAGCTCTGATAACTTTGGCGAGAAATATGCGTCAGAAGCATGCAAGCCTCGCGCTTTTAATAGCCCATCCCAAGCAAGCAATGGTTCATCGGCTTGTAAAGCTTCATGCCGCCAAGACACTTTCTTACCGCGTACTGTTAAATTGTCAGGCAATTGCACTATGACTTATCCAACCTTTTAAATTTCTTGTGACTATTTTTCAGATCTTTATAAAAACAACTGCAATACTACGTTTATTGAACAGTCGCGCCCTCTTCTTCTGCTGTTTGTTGTTGAAGCTGATTTTCATAAATTCCTCTAAAATTAACAGGCTCCAACATAAATGGCATAAAACCACCATCAACAGTCAACTGACTCACAATTTGACGGGTGTATGGAAAAAGAATGGTTGGGCAATCAACCGCAAGTAAGGTTGGGATGTGCTCAGCAGGAATATTCTGCATAAAAAATACAGCAGCATGTTCTACTTCAATTTCAAACAATAAATCATCACTTTCTTGATCACGCGTAATCGCAGCAATCTTCAAGGATACTTCCCAATGCTCCTCATTGACCTGCCTGTTTGACAATCCAAGATTCATTTCAATTTTTGGTGGCGTACCTACCCTATTAAATACTTCGGGTGCATTGGGGTTTTCAAAAGAAATATCCTTCACATACACTCGTTGCAAGCTAAAAACAGGTGCTTCTGCACTGGCAGTATCATTATTCGACATTCACAACTCCATCATCATTTGTATCGTATTCTTTACTTGCCGAATGCTATCAGAATAATTTCTTTTCAGCATTTATGAAATAAGAAAACTCACAAATTTTCGAATATGAGTGTTTTTTTTAAACTATTGGCATGGAGTGAATGGTTTGTCGCGGCTCATCAGGAAATTTTGACAATGATATCGTTGAGTTTGTCTGCGGCATGGACCAGTCGGTCCGCTCCGTTGGACATGTGGCGGTATATTTCGCGATGCTTGAAAATATCAATTATTGCCAACGCAAGTAACAGGTGTTCATCGCCGCAGTTGTTATTGCCAGGCATTTTTTTCAGCATGGCTTCAGTCTGAAACAGTTCGGCGATGGAGTGGCGATAGACATTTTCAACCTTGCGTTCGGCCTTACGTGCGGCCATCGCATCATGTTCGGCGTGGGCTGGGTCGGTCGAGAGCTTCGCAAAACCGCGTTGCAACGCTTCACTGCCTGTCCGTAATTCAATCGCCATTTCGAGCATGTGCCGATCTGGTTCCAAGCTTAGCACCTCCAACTCGCGTATAGTGCTTTTTGCATAATTGATAATTTCATCAATACTGGTAATCGCATCATAGATATCCTCACGATCCATCGGTGTCGTGAATGCCTTGTCGAGCACGTTATTGTTGCGTTGCTTGAGTTTCCCTCCCTGTTTTTCTAGGTCGCGGATTTCAGCGGCAGCATCAGTATCACCGCATTCCATATAGCTAACGAATACTGTCATCGTTCGTACGCACAGATCACACTGCTCATTAATCAGTGAGAAAAAATCTGGCATCGGAGGGATTACCCTATCGAACAGTCGTTCTAGAAAAGTTCCGATTGACGTGCTCATATTACCCGCCTCCTGTGTTCATGTTCAGTCCATAGTTCAACAGTAAATAACCTGTCGCCGCGATCAATGCCGCGCCTGGGATGGTAATGATCCATGTACTGACAATATCACCAGCTTTCCTCCAGCGAACCGAACGGGGGCGCTCTGAGGCGCCAATGCCCATGATGGATGAGGAGACTACATGTGTGGTGGATACAGGTCCTCCGAGCAAAGCTGCGGAAAAAATCACTACACCGGCAGTAACCTGGGCATTTAGGGCATGTAAAGGTCTGATTTTGTAAATACCGAAGCCTACCGTTCGTACAATGCGCCAACCACCAGACATGATACCCAGTGTAATCGCTACAGCACAGAGCAATACGACCCAGAAGGGCACGACAAACTGGGGTATAAAACCGCCCAGAAGCAGAATCAGTGTGATTACGCCCATACTCTTCTGAGCATCATTAGCACCATGGGCAAAGGCCAGAGCTGCGGTAGTCAGGAATTGCATACGCCTGAGTGTATGATTCACCTGCAGGGGCGCACTGCGCAGCAGCCATCCAACCCAGCGATGGATTAGAAAGCCCCCCCAGAAGCCGATAATTGGGCTGATTAACAATGCCAGTAGCACTTTGAATACACCGATGATATGACCATCGGCCAGCTCTTTCATACCCCATACAATATGTTCACTGCCAGCGGATACCACGACAGCACCAACTAGACCGCCAACCAAAGCATGCGAGGATGAGGAGGGGATGCCAAAACGCCATGTAATAATATTCCAGATCACAGCAGCGCTCACGCCGCATAAAATGATGACCATCGCTGGCATGGTCTGCAATTCTGAAATATCGACAAAGCTGCCGATGGTATCGGCAACGGCCGTGCCTCCTAGCAGAGGACCAAGGAACTCAAAAAAGCCGACAACGAGTACGGCCTGTAGCGGCGTCATGGCACGTGAAGCAATCGAGGTGGCAATGATATTAGAAGCATCATGAAAACCATTGGTATAGTCAAACAGCACCAACACGACCACCGTCACCGTCGCAATCACGATTAAACTATCCAACGCACTACCTCCTGCCTTCGACTTTCACTTCTTTGGTCTCAAGTCCTTTCCAAATAAAGCCGATACCATACATCAATGCATCATCCCATCCAGACAAGTAAGCACCAACACTCGACCATAAAAAGTTACCATACAATAACTCACACAAACAAAAAAGGCGAACCAAACGGCTCGCCTTTTTATTGTTCTATTTAGTGATTAACAACCACACTCATCATCTTTGGGTGCAACTGCATCCAAATGCCAAATTTCGCGGTTATAATCTTGCATCGTACGGTCTGTAGAGAATTTACCACTATAAGCCGTGTTATAAATACTCATCTTCAACCAGCTCTGCTTATCTTGATAAGCAAGCGCAGCAGTCTGCTGAACATCAATATAAGAACGGAAGTCAGCAGCGGTTAGCCACGGGTCATCGGCACAACGAATTGAGCCAGTAATAGAAGCAAATAAACCAGGCTCAAACTGGCTAAAGTGCCCGCATTCAATCAAGTTCATCACACGTTTGAAATCTTCATCAGCTTCAATAATCGCATTTGGATTATAATGACCGCGTGTTGCCTCTACTTCTTCGGCTGTCAAACCAAATAAGAAGAAATTCTCATCGCCAACTTCTTCACGAATTTCAATATTTGCACCATCCAGCGTGCCAATAGTCATTGCACCATTCATCATAAACTTCATATTGCCTGTACCTGAAGCTTCTTTACCTGCCGTTGAAATCTGCTCAGACAAATCGGCTGCTGGTGCAATCATTTCCATCGCAGATACGCGATAATTTGGGAAAAATACAACTTTTAATTTATCACCAACATCTGGGTCATTATTCACCACATTGGCAACATTACTGACCAGTTTAATGATTTGTTTCGCCATGTAATAACCCGGTGCAGCCTTACCACCAATCAATACACAACGATTCGTCCAGTTATCCGTATCACCACGCTTAATGCGGTCATACAAATGAATCACGTGTAATACGTTTAACAACTGACGTTTGTACTCATGAATACGTTTTACTTGAATATCAAACATCGCATCTGTTTTAAAAGTTACACCACATTCTTTTTGAACCGCTGCTGCCAAACGCTCTTTATTCTCAGTTTTACATGCAGCCCACTGCTTACGGAAATCAGCTTTATCTGCCAATGGCGCAAGCTTCTTCAACTCATCCAACTGCGTAATCCAAGTATCACCAATATTATCACTGATAAGTTTGCTTAACGGCTTGTTACACCAAGCCATCCAGCGACGCTGTGTGACACCATTGGTTTTATTATTAAATTTCTCAGGCCAAAGCGCATAAAAATCAGAAAATAACCCTTCAACCAATAAATCCGAATGCAATTGCGCCACTCCATTCACAGAGAAGCTTCCCACAATCGCTAAATATGCCATGCGAACTTGTTGCACATCACCTTCTTCAATGATCGACATACGACGTTGACGCTCAACATCACCAGGCCATTTTTCAGCCAATATTTTCAAGAAACGTGCATTAATTTCATAGATAATATCCAATACACGTGGCAATAAGCGGCTAAACAAGTCCACAGACCAACGCTCCAGTGCTTCTGGTAACAACGTATGGTTGGTATAAGCCATTGTTTTACTGGTAATCGCCCAAGCCTCATCCCATTCCAAACGATATTCATCCATCAAAATACGCATTAATTCAGCAACCGATACTGTTGGATGTGTATCATTAAGTTGAAAAACATTCTTTTCTGCGAATTGACTAAAATCTTCACCATGCACTTCAACCCACTGGCGCAATACATCTTTGATACTTGCTGATGCCAAAAAATACTGCTGACGCAAACGAAGCTCTTTCCCATTTTCGCTAGCATCATTAGGATAAAGTACCATGGAAATATGTTCAGCTTCATTTTTCTCTGCCACAGAACCCGCATAATCACCCGAATTAAATTCACCAAGATTAAATTCATCAGTTGCTGCAGATTTCCACAAACGCAAGGTATTCACCGTGCCATTTTTAAAGCCTGGAATCGGTGTATCAAACGGTATAGCCAAGACATCATGTGCATCCACCCAACGGCTACGCAAATCACCGTTATCATCATGATAATATTCGCTGCGACCACCAAAGTGAATGCGCTGAGTATATTCAGGACGTTCAATCTCCCAAACATTACCATTACGCAACCAGTGATCCGGCGCTTCTAGTTGGTTCCCATTTTCAATCAGTTGACGAAACATGCCATATTCATAACGAATACCATAACCTGTTACTGGTAGTTGTAATGTTGCACAACTATCAATAAAACACGCTGCCAACCTGCCCAAACCGCCATTGCCCAATCCTGCATCTCGTTCCATCTCAATCTTTTCTTCAAGCTCCAAACCAAGCATATGCAAGGCTTCTTTGGCTTGTTCATCCAAGCCTAAATTCAAAATCGCGTTACCTAATGCACGACCCATTAGAAACTCTAAAGATAAATAATAAGCACGCTTTCCATCTTGCTCTTCGTAAGCATCCTTGGTGTTTTTCCAACATTCCATTAAACGATCACGAACCGTAAATGCCAATGCCTGATATTTATAATGTGCTGATTGACTCGCCGTATGCTGTCCTAATGTGCGCAAATAATGCCGCTGCATACCTTTAACTAAATCTGCGCTTGTTTTACCAACACATGGCACATCTGTAAGCTCATGCGCTACTACATTTTTGTTTGTCATAATTCGTGATACCTTGAGAAAATGGCTTATAAAGCCCTATTTTTTTGGTTTCGCACCCTGTCCAAATAGCATCTTTAAGTCAATCTGAGTATGTTTTATGCTTATATGACACACATATTGAATCTTTTACCTCTCCTCTTTACACCTTCTGTAAATATGTTCTATAATCGTAGCGTAAAGCCTTTCATCAGCAAGCTACATGATGATATTTCACGTTAAATGGAGGTCTTATTATGATTCATCTAAAACATATCACGCAATATGCACTGGGAGCTGCGATATTTGTATTTATTGCAATGCCTTCATTAGCTTTAGCGGGAACCACAGAAGGAACACGTGTGGGACTTTTAACTTGTAAAACCGTTCCAGGTTCAACCCTGAGTTTGGTTATTCACTCTACAGAAGATGTCAAATGCACATTCAAGGATAATATAGGTGAAACTGAACGTTACAAAGGCGAAACTGGTGTAGGCTTGGGTTTTGATGTCTCTTTTGATCGTGAAACCACCATGGTTTATACGGTTATGACAGCAAATATTAAAGCTGGCAATCATCAATTAGCTGGAAAATATTTTGGTGGTGGTGGTTCTGCAACTGTTGGTGCGGGCGTTGGTGCGCAAGCATTGATTGGCGGCGGTCATAAAAATATTTCTCTACAACCTGTTGCACTATCTGGTAGTACAGGGGCAGGCGTAAGTGGTGGCTTAACTTACCTGTATTTAGAAGCCAATTAAAACAATTAAAAACTGATTCATATATTGAATCAGTGTAAATCAATGTGCCGACTCTTCTTTGTTATATTTATATAGATAGAAGGGTCGGTATTTAAATGCTCTCTTGAGCAACAAAATGATGAATTCTATCATTTTGTTACTCAATCGTTGAGTTTTCGCAACGCGACATGTGTCGCTATTCAACACTTTAAAACAATCAGATTTACTACATAGTAAGAAATAAATCATAGAACAGACTTCCATCTACCTCGTAGATAGTTATCCTGCGCCTCAATGTCTGTACTAGAATTTGAAATACTCGCCAAAGATACTGAAAGTCATGCTAGACGTGGTCGCATCACCCTGCCTCATGGTGTAGTAGAAACACCCGTGTTTATGCCTGTTGGTACACAGGCAACGGTAAAAAGTCTTACACCTGCGGATTTAACCGATGATATTCAAGCCAGTATTATTTTAGGTAACACCTACCATCTTATGCTTAGACCAGGTGCAGATATTGTCGAGAAAATGGGTGGTTTGCATCAGTTTATGGCTTGGAATCGACCTATTTTAACCGATTCAGGCGGCTTTCAAGTTTGGTCTTTGGGTGATTTGCGAAAAATAGAAGCTGATGGCGTGCGTTTTCAATCGCATATTGATGGTTCACGCTGGTTTCTTGGTCCCAAAGAAAGCATGGAAATTCAACGCAAGCTTGGCTCAGATATTGTCATGGCATTCGATGAATGTACGCCTTACCCAGCCACCTATGAAGAAGCACGTTCATCTATGGAGATGTCTATGCGCTGGGCTGCTGATTGTCGTGAACACCTACCCGTCAATGATACACAAGCACTATTTGGCATTGTGCAGGGTGGCATGTATGACGATTTACGCCGCGAAAGTTTGCATGCTATTAGTGATATGGATTTTGAAGGGATTGCGATTGGTGGTCTTTCAGTCGGTGAACCCAAAGAGGAAATGCTAGCGTCCTTGGATGCACTTTCCGACCATCTTCCAGTCGATAAACCCCACTATGTGATGGGCGTTGGTACGCCAGATGACCTTATCGAGGGCATTGATCGCGGCATTGACATGTTTGACTGTGTGATGCCAAGTCGTAATGCACGCAATGGAACACTGTTCACAGACGATGGTAAAATAAACATTAAAAACCTTAAACATCAAACAGATAGCACCCCTATCATGGAAGACTGCACATGTTACACATGCCGTAATTTTTCTCGCGCGTACCTGCGTCATTTGTACATGGCGAAAGAAATTTTAAGTTCAAGGTTGAATACTTTGCATAACCTTCACTACTATTGCGATCTCATGCAACGCGCCAGAGATGCCATTGAGGGGGATAACTGGCGTGAGTTTCGTGACCAATTTTTACAAAGATACCGTAATAAACAATCATAACAATCGAATAACCCATAGGAGTTTTATTCAAATGAACAACATTATCCGTTCTATTTTCACCAGTATCGCAGCATTGCTTGCATTCACAACACCAGCCTTTGCTGAAGGTGGAGCTCCAGCAAGCGGCTTTACGCAGCTAGTTCCACTTATTTTGATTATGTTGGTTTTCTGGTTCTTATTAATTCGCCCACAGCAAAATCGTGCCAAAGAACATCGTAGCCTGATTGAAAGCTTGAAAAAAGGTGACAAAGTGATTACCAATGCTGGTATTTTTGGCTCTGTTACTGATGTAAAAGATAATTATTTGAACATTGAAATTGCCGATGGTGTCCGTATCAAAATTCAACGTGATGCTGTTGCAGCACTATCAGATTAATCATTACTGACGCTTTAATTATTTAATAAATAGACGTACAAGGAACACATCATGCACGCATATCCGCGCTGGAAAGCTTGGCTTATTCTTATCACTTTGGTGGTCTCTGTTATGGGGGCTCTCCCAAATATTACTTCAGTCCCCTCATGGTGGCCTAGCTCATTAAGCAAGCCCATGAATCTTGGCTTGGATTTAAAGGGTGGGATTCATCTGGTTGTGGATGTGGATGTAAATGTCGCTGTTTCAACCCGTGTTGAAGAAGAAGTTAGTACCGTGCGCAGTGTTTTGCGTAGTCATAAAATCCGCTACAGTAAGCTCGAAGCCAAGGGCGACACCATCTTCGTAGCACTGAAAAAGTCCGGTGAATTAACCCAAGCTCAAAAGCTGATTGCAGATGCTCTACCAAAATATACTTCCGAACTTGTCGGTGACACGCTTCATTTCAAAGTCACTGAATCCGAAGCCAAAGAAATTAAACACAATGCTGTAGATCAATCTATTGAAGTTATTCGCCATCGTATTGATGCACTAGGAACTACCGAACCTGTGATTGTACGCCAAGGTGAACGTCGTATTCTTGTTCAAATCCCTGGTTTTAATGATTCAGCCGCTGCCAAGGCTTTGATTGGACGTACAGCCGTATTGGAATTCAAACTTGTGGATGAAAAAGGTGATTTGGATAAAGCCCTACAAGGCAATATTCCTCCTGGTGATATGATTGTGTATGGCAACCAAGAAATACGTGGCGGCAAACCTTACAAACAGCCTTACTTGCTCAAAAAACGCACCGAACTTTCTGGCTCCTTGATCGCCGATGCACGTGTATCCATTGATTCACGTAGTAATGAATATGCCGTCACCTTGAAATTCAACAGCAAAGGCGCACGCATTTTTGATAAACTCACCAAGGCTCATGTTGGAGAACGCTTTGCTATTATCCTAGAAGGCACAGTTAATTCTGCGCCGGTTATTCGCGAACGTATTTCAGGTGGTACAGCTCAAATCACCGGCAGTTTTTCTCCTACAGAAGCGCGCAACCTATCCATCGTATTACGCGCCGGTGCATTGCCTGCCCCTGTTAAAGTCGTGGAAGAACGTTCTATTGGTCCCAGCCTAGGTCAAGACTCTATCGACCAAGGTTTTGAGTCTATCATTATCGGTGCCATTCTCGTATTGATTTTCATGATCGTTTATTATCGTTTATTTGGTCTTGTTGCTAATATTGCTTTGGTTTTTAATATGGTCTTATTGGTTGCTGCCATGAGTATGATTGGTGCAACCCTTACCTTACCTGGCATGGCAGGTATCGTATTAACCATTGGTATGGCAGTGGATGCCAACGTACTTATTTTTGAACGTATTCGAGAAGAATTACACATCGGAAAAACGCCACTAGCAGCCATTGATAGTGGTTATGGCAAAGCTTTTCTTACCATTGTTGATGCCAATATCACTACATTAATTGCTGCAATTGTATTATTCCAATTTGGTACAGGCCCTGTGAAAGGTTTCGCGGTAACCTTATCCGTTGGTATTATCGCTTCGATGTTTACCGCCATCATGGTTACACGTGCAATTATTGCATATTCCACAGCCAAACGTGACCGCATTGAAAAGCTGAGCATTTAGGAGATAACCATGCAACTTATTAACCCTGATTCAAATATTGATTTCATAGGCAAACGTAAAATTGCACTTGGTCTATCAACCCTGTTGATTATCATTTCATTGCTGACACTGATTCCTGGTATTCGCGGACTTAACTTCGGCATTGATTTTACGGGTGGAACACTGGTTGAAGTAAAATTCAAAGAGGCTCCAAGTATTTCTGATGTCCGCACCAGCATCAAACCTGCTGGTTATGAACAAGCGATTATTCAACAATTCGGTAGCCCTGAAGAGATTTTGATTCGTGTACAAAACAAAGAATCGGAAAATTCATCCAGTATCAGCAATGCGATTTTGAAGGGTTTAAAATCTCATTTTGGCGCTGAAAATATTGATATGCGCCGTGTTGAATTTGTCGGCCCCCAAGTAGGTGAGGAACTCACCCAAGCAGGTATTAGTGCTGTACTTATCGCTATGCTGGCGATTCTTATTTATGTCACATTACGATTTGAATTCCGTTTCGCCGCTGGCGCTGATGCTGCGTTAATGCATGATATTACCATTGTATTGGGTGTGTTCGCGCTTACAGGAAGTGAATTTTCATTACCTGTAATTGCCGCAATTCTTGCCGTGATTGGTTACTCCTTGAATGATACAATCGTGGTATTTGACCGTATCCGAGAAAATCTCGAAGCCAACCGCAAACTCAAACATCCAGAAGATGAAGCAAAAGTATGTAATGATTCCATTAACCAAACCCTAGCGCGTACATTGATGACCTCATTCACAACGCTGTTGGTCGTATTAGCACTTTTCTTCCTAGGTGGTGAAGTCATTCATGGTTTTGCATTTGCGCTTCTTGTCGGTATTTTAGTGGGTACCTACTCTTCTATTTTTATTGCAAGCCCAATCATGCTTCGTTTGAAAGGTCTATTACAAACATCCGAAGAAGATTTAAAAGAAATGGATGCACGGCCATAAAGGTTCTTTCCTATGCTTGAAGGCGGCTCTTTTCGTGCTGATGTCTCACCTGATATTATTGCAGGCACTCCCTTAATCCGTGGCTATGGCGATAATTACTTCAAGATTGCTCACACAAATTACAGTGCGGGCATAAGCATACATCAAAATCATATTACCTCCCCTTGGGGGCCTGAACGCTTGCGAGAGCTAGATATGGAACACCTGCAACATATATTGAATCAACCACCAGAAGTGTTGGTGATTGGCACTGGTCGTCAAACTTATTTTCCAAGTGAAGTCGTATTACAAACACTGGCTGATGCCCATATTGGTTTTGAGTGCATGGATTCACGCGCTGCTGCACGAACTTACAATATTCTTGTTGCTGAAGGACGCGTGGTATCGGCTGTTTTCTTGCTTCCAAATGCTCGAAACTAATACAACTTTTAAGAAAAATATTACCTGCTAAATTGACATCAACAACGAACCATCTAGTTTCTACCTGAAAACAACTATTTCATAACGCAAGGATGAGTCGTATGGATACAATGATTGGTATTGATATTGGTTTTGGGTTTACCAAAGCAACAGATGGTAAAAACTTCCATGTTTTCAAGTCTATTTATGGCGAAGCTGTTGATTTTCAGTTTAAAGAATCCTTATTAAACACCAATAATCAACAGGATGAACACCTGCAGATTGATGTTGATGATGCCTCTTACTTTGTAGGTGAACTCGCCGAACGCCAGAGCTCCAATCGCCAATTTACCTTAGACCAAACCCAGTTTATTGCATCATCTACAAAAATATTAGCATTGGCAGCTCTCACACATTTTATGAGTGACAATAAACAATCATTTAAGCTCGTGGTTGGTCTACCTATTGGACATTACCGCGAATATAAAACCGAATTAGCCGACATGCTTCGCCAGTCACACCATATCGTTACAACAAATAGTAAAGGTGTACGCAAAGATATGGTAATTGGTATTACAGATGTCAAGGTCATCCCACAACCCATTGGCTCAGTTATGGATCGTTTGCTTAATGATGCAGGCAAAGGTGCAGATCAACGTTTTGCCAATGAAAAAATTGGCGTAATTGATATTGGTTTTCGTACCAGTGATTATACCATTTCTGATAAAGCCCGTTATTCCGAACGTGGTAGCCTGACCACGCAAAATGGTATTTCAAAAGCTTTTGAAGTTATTGCTAATAAACTAAAAGATAATTGCGGCATCAATGTTGAGCTGTACCGCTTATTCGATGCCATTGAAACAGGTAGCATTAAAATTCGTGGTAAAGGTTATGATTTAAGAAAAATAACCCAAATTGCCTTTCAACAATTGGCTGCAAATATTGCCTCCGATGCCAATCGCTTATGGAATGATGATTGGGATATCGATGCCATTATGATTACAGGTGGTGGCGGATCTGTGCTCGCACCCCATTTGCAACCACTTCTAGAAGGTGTGATTGTTCCCATTGAGCAAGATCTTGATTATCGTCTGCATAATGTCCGTGGTTATGTAAAATACGGTCGTAATATATGGTCATCAAAACCAACACCTAAACCCGAAAGTACACCTGAGCCTGAAACGACATCCGAGGAATAAACGTGCCCCACTACGAACTTAGTATTGAAACCCATTTTTCTGCAGCCCATCAATTGCGCGGTTATCCTGGTGATTGTGCGCGACTGCACGGTCATAACTGGCATGTAAAACTCTTTGTCACATGCTCAGAGCTTGATGAGCTTGGTTTGGGCATTGATTATAAAATCATGAAGTCTGAGCTCAAGTCAGCTATTAAAAAATGGGATCATTATAATTTAAACGATATTAAACCTTTTGATAAAATAAATCCCAGCAGTGAAAATGTTGCGCGTTTATTATTCGAAGAAATGGTTGGACGTTTAAATAACGATCGTTTATACGTTTCACGCATTGAAGTTGCTGAGACCTGTACTGCCAAAGTAAGTTATTGGATTGATTAAAATAGTTACACCTTAAACCAAACGAAGAAGGGAGACATTATGTCAGATAAAGATAGCTCAGAAGACATAGAAAGAACCATTCGCCTCAATGCAAATAAGGTTATGGATCCTTATGATAACCCTACCCCGCCTTCCGTTGATAGTATCGAAGACCTATTTAATAGTGATGACTTTTCTAACACCTCTGATGCTTCATTCGAACTGCCTGACGAGGCTATCGTATCCTCACCAGAAAATGTTGATTTTGATGACCTCACCAAAGAAATGAATCAACTTAGTGACGAATTTGACCTCAATGCTCTTGAGGAAGTAAGCGATAATGTGCCAGCACCTGTAAAAGAAGATAAACCTATAGAAAAGAAGGTGACTGAAAAGGTTAGCAGCGCCCCCACAAACGAAACAGCTCCAGAAACAATGCCCGTTACTGCAATAGAAGATGAACCTGCAGAAAAGAAGAACGCTGAAAAAATCAGTAGCACAAACCAAACAACTTCAAAGGCAAGTGCAGCAAAAAATCAACAAGATCATATATCAAAGCCAGAGATAGACTCAACTGATAAAAAAGAGATAAAAAAAGAAAAAGAACCTGCTCCTATACCAATAGCAAAAAAAGCAGTTGCTAATACAAATAAACCATCAAATGGGATTAGTGTCGCCATGCTTTTCATTTCCCTTATCGCGCTTGCAGCAGGGTTTACAGGGGCATGGACAAGCATGTCTTTACAATCTCAAATTGATAAACTCTCTACCCAACTCAGTGCAGCAGAAAATACCCGTTTGGACAACCAAGCAAAGCTTATTACTATGCAAGCAGAACTAAGCTCACTCAAACAAACATTGGCAGATCTAAAGCTTCAACATGAAACCCCAGCTTTGATAAAGAGTGAGCCTGCTAAAGTTGTGAAACCTGCCAAAAAATTATCTCCCGCAACGATTACACCTACCACCCCTATAAAAGAAGTGAAGCCCACGCTTCTTAAAAACACATGGAATGTAATCATATCGTCACATGATTCGATAAAAAAAGCCAAATCTGAACAACAACGTGAATCAATAAAAAGTATGAATACAAGCATTGTTCCTGTCGTGGTGAAAGGTAAAAACTGGTATCGTATTGTTGCTACGGGTTTTACAGACAAGCAACAAGCAGTAAATTTTGCACAAAAACTAAAGCAACAGGGTATTTCTGACGCTTGGGTTCAATACAATAAATAATAACAACTACGTTTAGAACACCTTGATGCCGTCCTTCCGTAAACTGAATAGGGGGACGGCTAAAACAATCCGCTTAAATGCCTTCGACAAGTTACCTTGCCCTGTTTATAGTTTTGCCATTACTTTCTAATTTTATGACTAAAGGATAACTATGTCAGCCCAAGCTCCTAATATTGAACAATCCCAAAAAGATTTCGCACAAGCTAAGAAAATCATCCCTGGCGGCGTAAATTCGCCCGTACGTGCTTTTAAAGGCGTGGGCGGCACTCCGCGTTTCTTTGACCATGCCAAAGGTGCCTATGTTACCGATGTAGATGGCAATAACTATATTGATTATGTCGGTTCTTGGGGACCGATGATTTTGGGTCATGCCCACCCTGCCGTAATTGATGGCATCACAGAAACCGCACAAAAAGGTGTATCATTTGGCGCACCATGTGAGCTTGAAATTGCTTTGGCACAAATGGTCATTGATATGGTACCATCCATTGATGTGATTCGTTTTGTAAGCTCTGGCTCTGAAGCAACCATGAGTGCGTTGAGATTAGCGCGTGGTTTTACAGGTCGTGATAAGTTTATCAAATTTGATGGTGGTTATCATGGTCATGCCGATGGTTTTTTGGTGAAAGCAGGCTCTGGTGCTGCAACCTTTGGTGAACCTGATTCAGCGGGTGTTCCCAATGATTATGCCAAACTCACACTGACTGCCCCATTCAATGATTTTGAAGCTATTAAGACTTTGTTTGCTGAAAATAAAGGTGAAATTGCCTGCATTATCGTAGAGCCTGTACCGGGCAACACAGGTGTGATGGATTTATACAACAATGGTTTCTTGCAGCAGCTACGAGATATTTGCGATGCTGAGGGCGCATTGCTTATTTTTGATGAGGTCATGTGTGGTTTCCGCGTATCTTCTGGCGGCGCACAAAAACGCTTTGGCATTACCCCTGATTTAACATGCTTGGGTAAAATCATTGGTGGTGGTTTACCTGTTGGTGCTTATGGTGGACGCGAAGATATTATGCGTAAAATTTCACCCGACGGTCCTGTCTATCAAGCGGGAACATTATCAGGCAACCCTTTGGCAATGCGTGCAGGTTTGGAAACATTATCCCGCCTTCAAGATGATGCCTTGTATAACGAACTTGAAGCCAAGTCCAAACGCTTGTTTGAAGGTTTATTGGCAGGATGTAAAGCTGCTGGTGTGCCGGCCACAGGCAATCGTTTTGGTTCCATGTTCACGGTATTTTTCACAGAATTAGAGCACGTTACATGTGGCTCTGATGTTTCAGAGCATTGCGATTTGGTGTTTTTTGGACGTTTCTTCAATGAAATGCTTTTGGAGGGCGTGTATCTTGCCCCTAGCCAATATGAAGCAGCATTTGTATCAGCAGCACATAGCGATGAAGATATTGATAACACATTGGCAGCGGCTTCTCGCGTTTTGGCGCGTTTAACTGCATAGAATTGAACCACGAAGAACATAAGGAACGTATGACATGACTGAAAATAAAGACTTAATTATGCCCGTTGAAAAGGTTGAATCACAACCCTTTATAGGGACAGATAATTTACTCAATCAGATCAAGTTTAATGATCAAGGGCTTGTACCAGCAATTACCCAATCCGTAGATACAGGGCGCGTGTTAATGATGGCATGGATGAATGAGGAAGCCGTCAAACAAACATTGAACACCAACTTTGCTCACTATTATTCCCGCTCTCGTGAGAAGCTATGGAAAAAAGGTGAGTCATCAGGGCATGTGCAAAAGGTATTGGAGATGTATTTGGATTGTGATGGTGATACGTTATTACTATTGATCAAACAAACAGGTGCAGCATGTCATACCAACCGTGAATCATGTTTTTTCCGCGAAAAACGCGGTGACAAATGGGTAAAATTTGAAGACCCCATACAAGAAACAAAAGTGTAATCATTATCCCCTCAACCATCACAAACCGTCATACCCGTGTAGACGGGTATCCACCCAACGACTAAACTCTGCAACGAGTGGATTCTCTCCTTCACGGGAATGACAAGTTTTACAGCATTTTTGGAGCAACGATGAGCAAAGATATTCTAAACAAACTCGCAGCGATTCTTGAAGCACGTAAATCAGAAAGTGCGGAATCTTCCTATGTTGCATCGCTCTATGCTAAACCCGATAAAATGTTGGAAAAAATTGGCGAAGAAGCCGTTGAAACCATCATTGCCGCCAAAAATGATGATAAAAAAGAAATTATCTATGAAACCGCCGATCTTTGGTTTCACACCATGGTGATGTTAGCACAAAAAGGCTTAAGCCCTGATGATGTGCTCAATGAACTTGCCCGCCGCTTTGGTGTGTCGGGTCATGATGAAAAGGCTTCACGAGATAAATAGTTAAACAGGAGCCAACATGAACACGGTTAATTACGGTCCACTTAAGCAACTTATTGGCACATGGAAAGGCGATAAAGGCACAGATATTGCCCCTGAACCAAATGGTGAAGAGAATAATCCATACTTTGAAACCATTACCTTTGAAGCTATTGGAGATGTGGGCAATGCAAAAGCACAAACACTGGCTGTTCTGCACTACAAACAAATTGTGCAACGCGCTGAAAGCGGGGATGTATTTCATCATCAAGTGGGTTATTGGTCTTGGGATGCAGATACGGGCGTGATTACTCATTCGTTTGTGATTCCACGCGGTGTAGGTGTAGTAGCATGTGGCAGAGTATTGGATACGGATGATGAACCGAATCTCACCATGATTTCAGTCTCTGCCGAAGATACAGGCTTTGATGGTGGCATTGCCCAATCATCATTTATGCAGAAAAAAGCACGCACTACAGCTTTTACCCAAACATTGACCCTTGATGGTGATACATTGAAGTATGAGCAAAGCATGATGCTGGATATTTACAGCAAAACCTTTGATCACAGCGATATAAACACGCTGGTTCGTCAATCGTAAAACATTTCGGAAGCTAATATGAGTAAGCCTGAATTTCTTTCTACATCCGCACTCGCTAAACAGCTTGGTTTGAGCTCAAAAGAGCTATTTAGCAAGTTCACCAAAGACCAACTCATTGAAAAGCTAGATGATCAATGGTGCCTGACCAATTTGGGATCAAAAATTGGTGGTGAATACAAAGAGAGCAAACAATATGGTCGTTATATTGTTTGGCCTGTATCCATGGCAAATGCACCCACCATTGAAAAGCAGGCTGAAACACGTTTAACCGCCCGCGCACTCGGTGCTAAATTCGATTTATCGAGCACAAAGATGAACTCCATACTTTCAGAGCTTGGTTGGATTAAAAAGGACATCAAAGGTTGGCGCATCACCGAGCAAGGACTCAAACAAGGTGGCATTCAGGATGAAGATATAAAATCAGGCATCCCATTTGCACGCTGGCCTGAAACAATCATCTCCAATCGCGCCCTACTTTCTTCTATCGAAGAGGTGAAAGGTGAATCAAAAGTATCGCCCAAGAAGAAAGTCGAGTTCCGCGAAAAGTTTAAAGCAGAACATCGTGCCACCGATGGCCATTTTGTGCGTTCAAAGGCTGAAATGCTGATTGATAATTGGCTTTATATGGCAGAGATTATTCATGCTTATGAACGAAAACTACCCATCGAAGAAGATGTTTATTGCGATTTCTATATCCCAACAGGTAAAGTTTATATCGAATATTGGGGTTATGAAAATGATGCGAAATATCTAAAACGCAAGAAAGATAAAATTGAAATTTATGAAAAGTATGGTTTCAATCTTATTGAATTAAATGATCAAGATGTCTTAAACCTTGATGACATACTGCCGCGTTTACTTTTAAAATTCGGAATCCAATCTTATTAAGAATACTGATAAAGCAGCCATACTCGCCTTAATCATCAAGCAACTTGAGACAGATATAAGCATCTCCGCACAGGCTGTTGAAATGGCACGTGATACAGCAACCCACAAGGATTGTTTGGGTTCCAGTAAATATGAAACGGTAATCCCCCCGAAAAGTAACAGGAGTCATAAGTAGAATTTTCTATTATCATTT
>CAJXLC010000031.1 GCA_913055645.1 uncultured Pseudomonadota bacterium
TGATTATCGCTGAAGATATCGAAGGCGAAGCATTGGCAACATTGGTTGTGAACAAAATGCGCGGGGTGATGAATGTTGCAGCAGTGAAAGCACCTGGTTTTGGTGATCGCCGCAAAGCAATGATGGAAGACATGGCTATTTTGACCAATGGTAAAGTGATTTCTGAAGACCTTGGCTTGAAATTGGAAAATGTTACCATCGAAGATTTGGGTCAAGCTGGCACAGTTCAAATCACTAAAGATGCAACTGTGATTGTTGATGGTGCTGGTGATAAAGCTGAAATCGAAGCCCGTGTTACATTGATTCGTAAACAAGCCGATGAATCTACCTCTGATTACGACAAAGAAAAAATGCAAGAACGCTTGGCTAAACTAGCTGGCGGTGTTGCGGTCATCAAAGTGGGTGCAGCAACTGAAGTTGCCATGAAAGAAAAGAAAGACCGTGTGGATGATGCATTGCATGCAACACGCGCCGCAGTAGAAGAAGGTATTGTTGCTGGTGGTGGCGTTGCTTTGATTCGTGCACGTAAAGCATTGGAAGGCTTGGAAGCTTCAAACAGCGACCAAGAAGCCGGTATTAACATCGTTCGTACTGCTATTGAAGCACCTTTGCGCCAAATCGTAACTAATGGTGGTGGCGAAGCTTCTGTAGTTGTGAACGAAGTATCTAAATCTGATGATGCAAACTTCGGTTACAATGCTGGTACAGAAGAATATGGTGATTTGGTTGCAATGGGTGTAATTGACCCAACCAAAGTAACGCGTACTGCATTGCAACATGCAGCTTCAATTGCTGGTCTATTGATTACCACTGAAGCCATGATTGCAGATATTCCTGAACCTGCTGGCGCAGCTCCTGCAGCACCAGATATGGGCGGCATGGGTGGAATGGGTGGCATGATGTAAGCCATACACCTTAGTCCATTAAGGTCGTAGAAAAGCCAGTAACCCTTGTGGTTGCTGGCTTTTTTCTTGCACGAACATCGCTAGATTGTAGAGATCGTAAATAACGGGTTTGACGGGCAGGCAGATTTTCACCAGCGGCGTGAAGGGTTTTGGCAGAGGGATACAATCAAATCAATGTTTTATGAAGAGTTAGAAAGCTTTGTTCTTGAGTCTTTAGAAGTGTTTAAGCCTAAAAAGAATGCTATCCCCTTAGAGAATTACCCTGTTTTTGAAGTGGACTATGTACTTGAAACTGAGAGGAAACCATTTTATTTGTATAGGGCCGTCAGTCAGGATAAGGCAAAAATGGCAGCTATAGGTTCATTAGAGTTTCAAAAGGAACAAATCTCTTTCATGGGAGTGATTTCCGTTCTTCTGGCTTACAGGTTCTTAAACGATAGGCAGCGTGATTGAATAAGCTAAAGTCTTTAAAGCACTGGTAAATGTTTGTGAGAGTTTTTGACATAAGGATGATAGTTATATCAGAAACATGGGTAGTTCTTGATATAAGGAATTCCCGTTACGGGATTATGAGGACTTTCTGACATAAGCTGTGCTATTATATCAGAAACATAGGTAGTTTTTGACATAAGGTTTTTTAACTTTTAATGTTTCCTTGAGTTAAGGGGTTTGAGGGGGAAACAAGTGAATATTGATGATTTCATTTCAGGTGAATACAAGCAACAATATGAATATAAAAGCTTTAGCCCAACCACGATTAACCGCGCATGGGAAGTCTCTGATAGTGAAGTTCAGACTTTGCTTAGTGATGCAGATAGAGCACTGGGCGAGTTAAATGCTTTTTCTCAGCTTATTCCTGATGTGGACTTCTTTATTGCTATGCATATCACCAAAGAAGCAACTCAATCCAGTCGTATTGAAGGCACGCGTACCAACATGGAAGAGGCTTTGTTGGATGAGCAGGAAATTGAGCCTGAAAAAAAAGATGATTGGCAAGAAGTACAAAACTATATTGGTGCCATTCATCAAGCGATTGCAGAGCTTGAAAGGTTGCCACTTTCTAATCGGCTATTGCGAGACACGCACCGCTCCTTAATGCAAGGCGTGCGTGGCAAAGATAAAATGCCGGGCGAATTTCGTAGAAGCCAAAACTGGATTGGCGTGAGCTTAAAGCAAGCGGTATTTGTGCCACCGCATCAAGATGCAGTGCCAGATTTGATGAGTGATTTGGAAGCATTTTTACATAATGATATGGCGCATGTCCCACATTTGATAAAGATTGCTATTGCCCATTATCAATTTGAAACCATTCACCCATTTAATGATGGTAATGGTCGCTTGGGTCGTTTGATGATTGCACTTTACCTTGCCAGTAATGGGCTGCTGACCAAGCCAACACTTTATTTATCTGACTTCTTTGAGCGCAATAAAACACAATATGTTGATGGCTTGATGGCAGTACGGGAAAGCAACCACCTCAAAGCGTGGCTCACGTTCTTTTTGTATGGTGTGAAAGAAACTGCTCAAAATTCTATTCAAGTGTTTAAAGATGTTTTGAAGCTGAAAGAGCGATTGGATAGTGAAGTATTACCTCACTTTAGTACCCGCAGGCAGAAGAATGCCCAAAGTCTAATGAAGCAGTTGTATAAGCAACCAGTGCTCAACATAAAAATTGTGAGTAGTTGGCTGGATATACCTATAAATACAGCATCATTATTGGTGAATGATTTTGTGAAATATGGTGTGCTTAAAGAAATGACGGGTAAACCTCGTAGTCGGGTGTTTGTGTTTAATGAATATATGATAATTTTCGGACGAAAAGGTGAATAATCCATGGTAAAGCTTCTCTTAAGAGTAACTTTTGTCAGTTTGCTTTGAGAGTTGAATCCGCGAGTTCCATTTGCAGAGGCTATGTTTTTTAGCAACACCTTTGTCGAAGGTCGCCTTTCTTATTTTATACTCTAGGAGACTGTCGGGCTTAGGCTGTTTTGCCACGAAAAATTGTGTATTCGCCTCAACCCCGCTCAACTCGCAACAATCATCTAGACCTAGAGGCTCCTAGCTTAAAATTTCACGGGCTTGCGCACAGTCCTTGGCAATTTGCTGAGCCAAATCATCAGCACCAGTAAAAGCTCGATCTTCGCGAATGCGTTGGACAAATTCCACGCGTAAGTGTTGACCGTATATATCTACTTGGGCATCCAACAAGTGTGTTTCCAGTAGCAACGTTCGCCCCTGAAATGTTGGGCGATAGCCTAAATAGGCAGCACCATTCCATTTTTGGGAACCACTACAAGCGCGAACTGCATAAATGCCAACAGGTGGGTGCGCTAAATCAGCGACATCAATATTAGCCGTTGGAAAATTCATTTTTCGCCCGCGTTTTTCACCATGCAAGACTTCTCCAGTAATACTGTAAGGACGACCTAAAAGCTGGCTAGCCAAGGTAAGTTCAGCCGCTTCAATATTGGAACGAATGCGACTCGATGATACAACAGCTCCCTGCATTTCAAATGCAGCAGCTTCAGAAACGGTAAAACCAACACCATCGCCCAATGTGCGCAAATCGGTGATATGACCTTGCCTATCATGACCAAATGCAAAATCATAACCGACATGAATATGCTTGAATGAAAAAGCATCATATAACGCGCGGGAAAACTTTTCAGCCGACCATGAGGCAAGTTCCTTGGTGAATTCAAGAAGCAATACAGCCTCTACACCAGCCTCCTCAAGGTATTGTAGGCGTTCATGAACATGACATAAACGGCGAGGTGCTTCCTCAGGAAACAATACTGCGCGCGGATGTGGCTCAAAAGTCACGGCAAGTGCTGGACCATCCACAGCTTGGGCATGCCCTTTAAGTTCTGCTAAAACTTGTTGGTGTCCCATGTGTACACCATCAAAATTACCAACAGTGATGGCGCCACCAGATATGCCGCCATCGGCAGCCTCTTGCCATGTATGAAACACCTTCATGTAAGCTCCTTGACCATCCCTTGGCTTCCGAATGCCAATAGTAATGACAACATCGGAGCGCCTGAATTTATTTTTCCGTTAGATACCCATTGCATGGCTTCTGTACGGCTTAACCAAAAGCGACGAATATCTTCATGTTCGCTGGCAATGCCACCGCCCTTGCCCACAGGTTTTTGCTTATCAATCAAACCCAAATATAAGGTGATATGTTCGGATGAACCACCTGGCGTGGAATAGTATTTGCCTAGATAAGTCATCGTATTCGGGGCGTAACCGGCCTCTTCAACTGCCTCGCGCCGTGCCGCAGTTTCAGCATCTTCACCTTCATCAATCATGCCAGCAACTACTTCAATTAACCAAGCATTATCATTGCGAACAGCAGCACCGATACGAAATTGTTCAATCAGTAATACTTCATCACATACTGGGTCGAATAATAAAACTGCGACAGCGTTACCGCGCTCTAAATGTTCGCGCTCAATGTGTAATGTTCCGCCATTAAAACGCTCATGCTCAACGCTATAACGATCAAGCTCGAAAAAACCACGATGTAGAGGGTACTTTGATTTGAGTGTATAATCCATAGAAGCTAATCTAGCCCACATGATTCATAAATGCTATCGCGCCCTTGCTTGCCCCTTTTCACAACAAATCTTCTGGCAATCATTACGAGAATCTATGAATCCTGAGGGCTATAATGATACGTAACTTAGACAGGTATGGGTTTGAAATGGGTTGATAACTTTGAATGTTTGAATATCTGACAGATTTCAAATAAAAAAGTTTCACCTAGTGATTTATTTCATGCTACAGTAAGCCCATGAAGATTTTGGTTGTTGAAGATGAAGAGCGGGTTGCGCAATTTATTCAGAAAGGTCTGAAAGAAGAAGGTCATGCCGTTGATGTTTCCTATGATGGCGAAGATGGTGGTTTTTTGGCTGAAGTGAATGATTATGATTTAATTTTGCTTGATGTGATGTTGCCGAAGAAAAGTGGAATCAGCGTGTGTCGTGAAATTCGTGAGCGCGGTGTGGTGACGCCTGTGTTAATGCTAACTGCGCGTGACAGTGTTGAAGACCGCGTGCGTGGGCTTGATGCTGGTGCCGATGATTATTTGGTAAAGCCGTTCGCCTTTGAAGAGCTTTTGGCACGGGTGCGTGCATTGTTGCGTCGCCGCTCTGATAGTAAAACACCAACATTGCAATTGGCAGACTTGGAACTGGATCCGATTTCCCGTCTTGTGACACGTGCTGGTAAGCCGATTCGATTGACAACCAAAGAGTATGCCCTTTTGGAATATTTGTTGCGTAATGCCAATAAAGTATTGTCACGGACATTTATTGGTGAGCATGTATGGGACATGAATTTTGACCCAGAAAGCAATGTGATTGATGTATATATTAGCCATTTACGCAATAAAATTGATAAAGGTTTTGATGTGCCTTTGTTGCATACTATGCGTGGTCAAGGTTATTTGCTTAGTGCTGACAGCCCGCTTATTTAGCAGGATCTAGGGGGCATTCGTATCTTATGATACAGAAAATTCGTATCCATATGTTGGGAACATTCCGTGGTCGATTGGCATTGCTGTATATTGCAGTGGAGCTAGCCATTCTTATTTTTTCAGCTTTGGTTATTTACTTCTTTTTGGCGCGTGAAGTGTATCAAAATCTAGATGATGCTTTGCTATCGGAATCCCACAGCTTGGAATTAGAATTAGAACAGTCGCATAGTTATTTTTGGCTGACTGTATTGGATGATTATGCCCGTGATACACGGGATTCAGTTGAATTAATTACTGCAAATGGGGTCATACAATATACATCTGATAAAAGCTTGGTGGGTACGGGCGGCAATCAAGTTAGCTTCGCCTTGGGCCAGGCGATGGCAGGAAAAGCAGCGGTATTTATATCCACTGATTCATTATTACGGAAAAGTAACATGCGGGTTTTGGCTTTGCCTATTCATAAATCAGGCAAGGTCGCAGCTGTTGTGTTAGTTGGACATCATACTGATGAAATACAAAGCTTTTTTAAACTATTATATACCATTGGTGGATTTCTTGGCTTGATTTCAATTGTTTTAAGCGCGTGGGCTGGGTATATGATGTCAAAACGCGCGCTTCGCCCTATTGAAGCAATTAAGAAAACAGCCACGGCGGTTGCACGCGGCGATTTATCTCAGCGTTTATCAAGTCATGCCAGAGAGCGTGAAATTGAGGAACTTGAAAACAATCTTAATCATATGTTTGAAGCATTAGAAGCAAGTTTTAAGTCACAAAAACGTTTTACTGCCGATGCCTCGCATGAATTGCGTATGCCATTGACTATTTTGAAAGGTGAAATTGAGGTGGCACTCCGCCAACCTCGTAGCATTGAAGAGCATGAAAATTTATTGAAACAACATTTGGATATTGTGGCGCGTATGCAGCGCATTGTTGATGATTTGTTAACCTTAGCGCGTGCTGATGCAGGTATGCTTGAGTTACAACAGAATCCGTTGGATTTATCGCTACTGTTGCAAGAGGTTGGACAGCAGCATTTGATTTTGTATGAGCAACGGCAACTACATTTGGAAATAGATATTCAAGATGATCTGGAAGTGATGGGTGATGAGAGCCAGCTTGAGCGTGTTATTTTTAATTTGCTTAGCAATGCTTATAAATATGCACCACAGGATTCCACGGTTTGGCTGACGGCGTATGCAAATCAAGAGCACGCATACATTAAAGTTTGTGATGAGGGTATAGGCATTTCAGAGGAGCATCAAAACCGCTTGTTTCATCGTTTTTATAGGGTCGATGATGCGCGTGCCCGCAAGCAAGGTAGCGCGGGCTTAGGTTTGGCTATTTGCAAACATATTGTTGAGGCTCATCATGGAGAAATATGGGTGGAGAGTAAGGAAGGTGAAGGTGCATCATTTAAGGTGAAGTTACCATTAAGCAGCTTGAATCCAGAACACCATCAACGCCTTCAGAGCATGATGAATAGGAAGGCACCCTAAGGTTTTTTATATGCTTAGGGTGCGAGCCTCCTTTTTTCTTTGCTATTTTATTTGCTATTGGGGAAGTTGAACCTTCCAAATATGGAAACGACCTATATTGCCTTGTACTTGATGTTCATCTTTTAATACCTTGTCGATTTTACGGTCTGAATGGAAATACACATAACCATTTTTTGCAACCGATGGTGCACCATCCCGAGCCTTATCCAAGGTTAACTGTGTCAATCGTTTGCCTTCACGCGTGACGGCCCAAATATCCCACTGGTTCTTTTTTCCACCGCGCATGTCTGCATGTGAACGGTTGGATGTGAAGACAATCCATTGACCATTCGGGCTCCATGTTGGTTGTATGTCGATGCTTCGAACATCGCTTAATTCAGCCAAGTTTTTACCATCAACATCCATCATAAACAAATGTATACTGCGTCCAATGGGCATGGAAAAGGCAATGCGTTTGCCATCTGGAGAAACTGCAGGGTGAAAACCTTCACTTAAGCGCTTTTCAGAGCCATCCGTGGAGATGTGTACAATATAACCGTGTGTACCAGCGACGGCCCAATTATTAAAATTATCTAAATGCTGCTTTTTCATATGTTTATCATGACCATGCATAATAAGACGTGTCGCAACCAAGCTTCCATCTTTTAATAGGGTAATATCTTTCAGTTTGCCCGTTAGTTCTTTAGCACGACGCATCAGTCCTTCACCATCAGCAGATTTTTGCCATAAGCCCAGTGTACCCGTGCGGCTGGATAAAAAAGTAACATCATTACCTAGCCAAGCCACGGAAGCCAGAGCTGCTAAATCATCAGTAACTGTATTGAGAGGATCACCATTTTGTATAGCACGGCGAGAAATCCAAGAGTTTTTAGATTTGCCAGTGAGCGTTAATAGATATTTTCCATTGGGCGATACCTTGGGATACATTTCACTCTCTCTGGGCTCTAAGGTGACAAGCTCGGCGGTATCAGCAGGCTCTTCTTTGACGTGTTGCCCTGCCCCTTCCAAAAATCCAAATAAGTCATTGGCTTGAGCGTTTGAAATGCTCATGGTAAGGGCGATTAAGAGTAGTATTTTTTTCATGGGTATAATCCTTTTGGTGTTTATTTTATATGATGGAATAGGCTTTGTTAAAATTCAACTTGCCACAAATTCCAGTCTGAGACTGTTTTGCTTTGTGGCTTTTTAAGGTCTCGGTTGGAATGAAATATAAGTGTGTGGTTATCTTTCCATGTTACGCCACCATCTGTAGCGTGAGGGGCATTGGTGATGCGGGTTACTTCACCTGTGGCAAGGGATATGACATAAAGAGAGGTCTGACGGACATTGCCATCGCTGTCGCGGTTTGAAACAAATGCGATCTTCTTGCCATCAGGGCTGAATGCTGGTTCAAACTCACCAAAGGTATCTGTGGTCAATTGTGTAAGGTTTGTTCCATCCCTGTTTTGTAACCATAAATCATAATTACCATTGACTTCACGTACAAAAACAATTCTTTTACCATCAGGAGATATCGTACCATCAAAGGCATTGGGAACCATGCTTAGTTCGTTATTGCGGCGTTGTAGTATAAAAAGAGCGGGACTTTCAAATTTATTTCTCACGCCTGTTTTTGTATTTAGGTATCCCATTTTATACATAACGTAGTTGGAGTTATAAATCCGCCAGTCTTGTCCCAATACTTCGCTATGGGTTGGTCTTGAAAACTCATTGAGCAATTGATTATGACGATTTTTTTCGAATGTGGCATCAAAGCACCATGTTTGACCGTCAGCGGATGCATTGAGATGTTGAGGTACTAACCCACCACGAAACAGTGTCGAGTTCGCAATAGCAACATGAGAGTCTCCCTTACCTTGCCAAAACCATGCAGATATGGGGCCAATACGGTTGCTAACGTAACCAATGCCACCATCCTTTAATGCAACACCTTGGCGTAGAACTTCATTTAACATCGTGGGGTCAACACGCTTGCCTTCCATATCAGATTGATCGACAGGCAGACGGACAACACTAAATGAGTCCATATGATTCTCATTGTAAACCATAAACTTACCAGCCACTGTGGGATAAGTTAATGCGTGTTTTTTATCAAACAATACAGACTCAACGGGAAACAGTTCTTTTTCAACTGCTTTGGCATGCCCAAGTATGGGTTCTGCCAACGCTGCAATTGCAATAACGCCTAAGCCTAATGATCTCATCCATAGCGTATTCATACTCACTCCTTTGTTCCGTGGGGTGCGGACATCGTGGCGCAGTATAATCCTTTCAATGTGATTCGCATCACACATGAATGCATTTTAATAGAGTGTTTATTTTGCGTTTAGAAACGTATCAATACGCGCGTGAATTTGATCACGGACACGGCGAAACTCAAGCATGATTTCTTCTTCTGTTCCCTGTGCTTTAGCGGGATCATCAAATGGCCAATGCTCACGTTTTCCCTGCATTGGAAAAATAGGGCAATGGGTATCGGCATGACTGCATACGGTCACCAGTAAGTCTAGTGACTCCAAAAGGACAGTATTCGCCACTTCAGATGCTTGTGTGGAAATATCGACACCTGCTTCTCGCATTACAGCAATGGCACGTGGGTTTTTACCATGTGCTTCAATGCCTGCGGAAAACACCTCATAAGCATCACCGGCTAAATGTTTGAGCCAGCCCTCAGCCATTTGTGAGCGGCAGGAATTACCAGTGCAAAGAAATAATATTTTCTGCTGCATAGTACCCCCATTGATTATTTGGGGGGGTAGTCGCTTTTTCTTTTTTTTTCTTACGCCTGATGTTTGGGAAATATCATGGAGATGAGAGCTGCGGAGAAAACAAATGCAGCTGAAAACCATAGGCAGCCTGTCAACCCCAACGATTGATACACAAGCCCTGATAAAACAGTGCCTACTAGGCGACCGCCTGCATTCGCCATGTAGTAAAAACCTACATTCATTGATACCCGTTCATAATCTGACCATGAAACAATGAGAAATGAGTGCATGGCTGAGTTTATAGCGAATACGGCACCAAATAGAGCAAGCCCAGCAATAATGATTGTGTTGATTCCCTGCTCTTGCAGCAGAAGGTATCCCATGAGAGCAGGAATCATGCACAGAATAAATGAGCATATCGCAACGGTATGCTCATTTGGGCGCAAGGAAAATCGCTTCAGAATGGTGGGTGTTGATGCTTGTACAATGCCATATCCAATCACCCACAAGGCAAAAAAAGCACCGACTTCGCTAAATGACCAGTTAAGTTTTGAGGTGAGAAAAACTGGCAATGCCACCACAAACCAGACATCGCGTGCTCCGAAAAGGAAGAAGCGAGCTGCCGACAAGCGGTTCACGGCGGAAGATTTGGAGAATATTTCGGAAAATTTTGCCTTTGTCTTTGTTTTACCCATAGCTTTTGGCAAGATAGCCCAAGTGATGATAAGGGCGAAAAAAAGCAAACCTGTTAATGTGGATAATGCTCCACGAAATCCGAACCAGGCGAGGAATGCGCCGCCGATAAAAAAACCTGCTCCTTTTAATGCATTTTTTGACCCTGTAAGAATAGCAATCCAGCGAAATAGTTTAGCATCGTTAGACTCAGGTACGAACAGTTTTACACCTGCTTTCGCACTCATCTTATTCAAATCTTTGGCAATGCCAGAAAAGGCTTGAGCGATCATGACATAAGGAACAGATAGCCAGCTATCAGGAACGGTTAGCATCAATAAGGCACCAATTTGGATTGCCATGCCGATATGCATACACATATTCAAGCCGATGCGCGCTCCTAGCCAGCCGCCCACCATGTTGGTTACGATGCCAAAGAATTCATAGAAGAGAAATAACATGGCAATTTGAAACGGTGAATAACCGAGCTGATAGAAGTAAAGTACCACCAGCATGCGAATGGCACCATCGGTGATAGTAAAGGCCCAGTATCCGCCAGTAATGGCGAGGTAGTGTTTAAAGGCTTGATTCATGGGTTTGATCTTAGATAGCGCGTGCGACTTTAGAAGCCAGATCCATCATGCGGTTCACATATCCCCATTCATTATCATACCAGAGGTACACTTTTACCAGTGTGTCGTTTACAACCATTGTGCTTGGTGCATCGACAATGGTGGAGTGTGGGTCATCTGTGTAATCGGCGGATACTAATGGGCGTTTTTCATAACCGAGAATCCCTTTCAATTCGCCTTCAGAAGCAATTTTGAAATGTGCATTGATTTCTTCAGCAGTTACAGCTCGTTTGGCTTCAAACACAAAATCAGTAAGTGAGGCATTGAGCAATGGTACACGCACGGCATGACCATTGAGTTTTCCCGCCAGTTCAGGAAAAATCGTAGTAATGGCTTTGGCAGAACCTGTAGAAGTAGGAATCAATGATTGTCCGCATGCGCGTGCGCGTCGTAAATCTTTGTGCCCTTTATCCACCAGTGTCTGGGTATTGGTAATGTCGTGCATGGTGGTCATGCAGCCATGCACAATGCCAATTTTTTCATGTAGAATCTTGATAGCTGGAGCTAGGCAATTGGTTGTGCATGATGCTGCTGTTAACAAATGGTGTTCTTTAGGATTGTAAAGATCATCATTGATACCGTAAACAACATTCAAAGCACCTTTGACAGGTGCTGCGACAATGACTTTTTTCACGCCTTGTTTAAAATAGTCTTGTAGTTGTTCGACTTTCCGAAACTTTCCCGTGGCTTCGATAACAATATCGCAGTCCGACCAATTGGTATCGGCAATGCTCTGATTGGAGCTGTAGGAAAGTTCATTGCCATCAATGTTTATAGCTTGATGCGAGGATGTGCACTCATGATCCCAACGTCCGTGGACTGAATCAAAGGCTAGCAAATGTGTTGAACAAGCAGCGTAGCAAGCCGTTTCATTGATGTGTATGATATTGAAATCATTATGGTTCCAAGCAGCACGTAGCCATAGTCTTCCCATGCGCCCAAAACCATTGATACCTATATTTATTGTCATACGGTTCCCCTTTTGTTTTAATAGTTAAGATTCTTGTTCGTACCAGGCTTTACTACGATTCACAATCGCAACAACTGAAAGCATGACCGGAACTTCTACCAGCACTCCAACCACCGTTGCCAAAGCGGCTCCAGATTCAAAGCCAAAGAGTGCAATGGCTGTTGCGACTGCCAGCTCAAAGAAATTTGATGCACCAATTAGGGCAGAAGGGGCAGCTACACAATGAGCAACACCCAGGCGTTTGTTTAGTAGATAAGCCAAGGATGAGGTAAAGTAGACTTGAATAGTGATAGGGATAGCCAGCATAAGAATGACCAAGGGTTGCTCTAGAATCTGTTTGCCCTGAAAGCCAAATAGTAGGATGATCATTAATAATAATGATGCCATGGAATAAGGATCCATGCGTTGTAATGTGGACTCCAAGGATTGTGTTTGCAATAAATGGTTACGCCAGAAAAAGGCAATCATTACGGGCACAACAATATAAAGTAATACGGATAATAATAGTGTGTTCCAAGGTATTTGAATGGAGGCGATGCCAAGCAGTAGACCGACAATGGGAGCAAAGGCGACCACCATGATGATGTCATTTAATGCCACTTGAGAAAGTGTGAATTGGGCATCGCCATCGGATAATTTGGACCATACAAAAACCATAGCGGTGCATGGTGCAGCTGCTAAAATAACCAAGCCTGCATAATAAGCATCCCACTGCATGGGATTCAAATAAGCAGAAAACACATGATAAATAAAAAACCAACCGAGAAGAGCCATAGAAAACGGTTTGACTAACCAGTTAATGCCTACAGTGACCATGATGCCATTACGATGTTGCCAGACTTTATGTAAGGATGAAAAATCAATCTTCAACAACATCGGCAAAATCATCACCCAGATTAAAATGGCAACGGTTAAATTGATGTGTGCGACTTCAAATTTAGCCAGAGTGTGGACAAATGAGGTGGCAATATTACCAAGCACAATGCCACTCACCATGCTTAGAAATACCCAAAGTGTTAAGTATCGGGCAAAGATACCCATATGCTTCTGTGTTGAATCTGACATATAACACCCCTTCGTTAGGGGCTAATCATATCCTTAAATCCGAATATGTAAATAAGTAGATTTATATCCTGTCTAGAATAGTTTGCAATTCTTTTGCATCTTGTTTTGTCTGAGGCTCATTCTGTTGTTGAATAATTTCTAAGAATGCCTGAGATATGTCGCCATGCAATTGATAATACATCCATTTCCCCTCTCGATGCGTGCTGACCAAATCCGCATGACGGAGTACGCCAAGGTGTCTCGAAATAGTGCTTTGGGGAAGTTGCAAAGCATCAATCAAATGGCATACGCAAAGCTCATCATACTGACCGAGTAGGGAAAAAAGGCGTAGGCGAACAGGGTCACCCAATGCCTTAAATGATGTACATAACGCCTGCATCAAGCGTTTGGTTTGATACGAGTCAAAATATTGTGGCCTTGGCGTTGGTGTAAAATAACAGCCAAGATATGTGCGCCCAAGAGTGCTTCCAAACCACCCACCACAGTTTCATGGACACTGGCAATCAGTTCAACCGTTGCTGTTTGTGGTGCGGTAATGCTCCAACCAAAGTATAAAAAGGTGCCCGTAACACCCATGATTATTGCCGATAAAATCATCAACCCATGCACACTGCGCGCGACAGCTTCACCATTTTCAGGTGCTGCAAGTTTCAGGGATTTCCAACCTGCCATTTGCAACTTGATTTCATCGCCCAATTGTTTACGCCCTGCTGCAAAAAACCAAGGAAACAAATGTCGCCAATTGGCGCCTGGTAAGTTTGTCATTGCCAGTAAAATACGAATCACCACCAATGCAGCAATCAGCAAACCCAGATATTCATGCACTTGAAAACCTAAGCTTTCTTCCACAGGACCAGCTGCGGCATGATGATGACCTTCATGTGCAAACGCTGGCATCACCCAACTGATGCTTGCTGTATTATGGTGATCTTCAACTTCGGGCACATCCATCAATTCACCCACCGCCAGCTGCACAATCATACACAGTGCAAAAATGCTATGAAAAATACGTATTGGCTTTGCGTATCCCTGCTTTTCTATTGCTGTTACTTCACCCATATTATTGACCTGCCAATTGATTCATACGCAAACGCAGTGCGTTCAATTTAATGAAACCATCTGCATCTTTTTGGTTGTATGCACCTTCGTCATCTTCAAAGGTGCATAGGCGCTCATCAAACAAGGAATCATCCGACTTACGTCCCACCACCATAGTGTTGCCTTTATACAATTTCAAACGCACTGTGCCATTGACAGTTGCTTGTGATGCATCAATGGCTGATTGCATCATACGTGTTTCAGGCGCAAACCAATAACCGTTATAAATAAGTTTTGCATAACGTGGCATGAGCTCATCTTTCAAATGCGCAGCTTCACGGTCGACTGTAATCGACTCAATGGCGCGGTGTGCCTTTAGCATAATGGTGCCACCAGGCGTTTCATAACAACCACGTGATTTCATGCCAACATAACGGTTTTCCACAATATCAATACGTCCGATACCATGTTTTCCACCCAAACGATTGAGTTCACGTAAGACTTGCGCAGGTGTCATCGTAACATCATTGATAGCGACAATATCACCGCCTTTGTATGTTAATTCGATATATTCAGCTTCATTGGGAGCATTTTCAGGGGAAACAGACCAACGCCACATGGATTCAGATGGTTCAACCCAAGGGTCTTCCAAATCATAACCTTCATAAGAGATATGCAATAAATTAGCATCCATGGAATAAGGAGATTTACTGCCTTCACGTTTGCGCTCGATTTCAATGCCGTGTTTATCACAATATGCCAACATATCATTGCGTGAATTTAAGTTCCATTCGCGCCATGGTGCAATAACTTTCACATCGGGCTTGAGCGCATAAAAACCCAATTCAAAACGTACCTGATCATTGCCCTTGCCCGTTGCTCCGTGTGCCACAGCATCAGCACCTTCGATATTGGCAATTTCAATCATACGTTTGGAAATTAATGGACGAGCAATGGAGGTTCCTAATAAATATTCACCTTCATAAATAGCATTGCCGCGAAACATCGGAAACACAAAATCGCGTACATATTCTTCGGTTAAATCATCAATATAAATAGCAGCAGCACCGCATGCTTCGGCTTTGACACGGGCATCTTCGACTTCTTCACCCTGCCCAATATCGGCAGTAAATGTAACCACTTCACATTGATATGTATCTTGTAGCCACTTCAAAATAATGGAGGTATCCAACCCTCCCGAATAGGCTAAGACAACCTTATTTACATTTGTTTTTGACATATGAACTGACATTACAAACTCCAATTACTGTGTTAATAAAAATTCTAATAAAGCTTTTTGTGCGTGCAGACGATTTTCCGCTTCATCCCAAACGACAGATTGCGCACCATCGATGACACCCGCTGAAACTTCTTCGCCACGATGTGCGGGCAAACAATGCATAAACAGAGCATCAGGTTTGGCATGTGCCATCAAGCGTTCATCTACCATGTAACCTGCAAAAGCTTTTTCGCGCTCTGCTTGCTCTTCTTCTTGTCCCATAGAAGCCCAAACATCCGTTGTGACCAAGTCCACACCCGATACTGCCGCACGAACATCGTGCGTGAATTCAATTTGAGCACCCAAATTACGAGCTGCCTGTAATAAAGAAGCATCAGGCGCATAGTCTTTCGGACAAGCAAGATTTAAATGATAACCAAATGCTACCGCACCATTAATCCATGAGTGCGACATATTATTGCCATCACCAACCCATGCAACCGTTCTTCCGCGAATGGAATCACGGTGTTCTTGATAGGTCATCACATCAGCAAGCACTTGGCATGGATGTGTTAAGTCGGTCAATGCATTAATCACGGGTACAGATGCATATTGGGCAAACTTTTGCACCATCACATGATCGAATGTACGAATCATGACGGCATCAACCATGCGTGAGAGTACGCGTGCAGAATCTTCAATGGGCTCACCGCGACCAAGCTGTGTGGTTCCTGAGTGTAAGAATAATGCGTGACCACCCAATTGATACATGCCCACTTCAAAGGATATGCGGGTACGAGTGGAGGCCTTGTCAAAAATCATGCCTAGCGTTTTTCCTGCCAAAGTATGATGGGTTTCACCTGCTTTTTGCATGGCTTTGAGTTCAGAGGCTCGACTGAGAATAGATTCCAGCTCAGAAGGCTCAATATCTAATAATGTTAGGAAATGTTTCATATTGAAAACTCACATAAACTTTTTTCTAATTTTTCTAATGCTTCTGATGCTTCTGTTGCACTGATATTTAATGCCGGCAACATACGCAAAACATGTGTGCCAGCGGGCAATACCAGCAGACCATGCTGGCGGCATAGGTTGATGATTGGCGCAACTTCACATGTGCATAACAAACCAAGCAAAAGACCTTGCCCACGCAATGCGATAAGGCAATCAAAACGATTGATTAAATCATTCAAACCTTGCTGTATTTGCTGACTTCTAGCTCTCACATTATCGAGTAGGGCTTCAGATTCAATGGTTTTTAATACAGTGAGAGCAGCCGTGCATGATAGCGGGTTGCCGCCAAATGTGGAGCCATGTGTACCTGGCGAAAAGGAGCTTGCAACTTTTTCTGATGCCAACATCGCACCAATAGGTATACCGCCACCCAGGCCTTTTGCCAAGGTGATAATATCAGGCTGAATGGAGGCATGTTCACATGCAAACATTGTACCCGTACGCCCAATACCTGTTTGAACTTCATCCAACATGAGTAGGATGCCATGTTTATCACAGAGCTTGCGAACACCTTGTAGATATTCGGCTGTAGCGAGGTTAACGCCACCTTCACCTTGCAATGGTTCTAGCAATATTGCTGCAGTATTTGCATCAATGGCATGCGTTAGTGCATCCAAATCATTGAGTGGAACATGTATAAAACCAGCAGGTAAAGGGTCAAATCCAACTTTTACTTTGTCTTGCCCTGTTGCGGTTAATGTTGAAAGCAAACGACCGTGAAATGAATTGGTTGCTGTAATAACTGTGCGCCGATTTGAGCCTGCATCGTAAAAAAACTTCCGTGCAAGCTTAATCGCAGCCTCATTGGCTTCTGCACCGGAATTGCAGAAAAAAGCTTGATTGAGTCCTGATAGTGTAGCCAATTTTGCAGCCAATTCAATTTGTTGAGGGATGTGATAAAGGTTTGAGCAATGCAACATTTGCTGTGCTTGCTCATGCAGAGCTTTCACCATAGCAGGGTGCCCATGCCCCAATGTATTCACTGCAATACCTGCAACAAAATCAAGGTATTTGTTACCGCTATCATCAAAAACATAGCAGCCGTCACCGCGCACAAGTGTGAGAGGAAGGCGGGCATAGGTTTTCATTACATGGCTCATGTTGCGAACTCTAGGTGGCTGTTAGGATAAACGCACCTTTTTCATGATAACTAGGCGTATGTAGGGCTAGGTGTTGGGCATATATTTTTGAAACACAGGTGATGCCCGCATAGCAATATCGATTTTATCCACGGGGGAGTAGCAAAGCAATTGTTGGACTTCTTCAATATGCTGAATATTTGGCCAATGCTTATTTACAAATGATTCAGCAAGATGGCAAAGATTGAAAGCCAGATTGGTACTGGTTTGATGATGATTAAGCGTGTATGTAATAAGGTGATCAGGCATATTCCAACACGTTAGTATGGCAGCACCCGCTTCAGCATGGTTGATGCCATACATCTTGGTTTCGGCATGGCATAAATTTTCTCCATACAAGGCATGAAAATCGTGCGCAAAATAATTTTCGTCCACACGTATAGCTAGAATCAATTGCCCAATATCATGCAGCAAACCCATCATAAACACCGTTGAAATGTTGTTTTCTAAAGGTGCCTTCAGGTGCTGATGCATATATTTGGCTATCATAGCTACTGCATAGGCATGCGCCCATAATGCATGAACACGTTCTATGCTTTTGCTGGTCGTGAGGTTTTCCAATAAAGACATGGACATGGCTATTTCTGCAGATGTGGATATGCCCAAGCGGGCAATGGCGTGGGGTAAAGATGATAGTGCTCTTCCGTGTGGATTATAGGCTGTTGAGTTTGCTATTTTTAGAAGGGCTGCTGAAGTGGAAAAATCAGTTCCGATAATATCGTTTAAATCATTACTATTACTGTGAGGGTCCGCAATCAGATCGCGAATTTTCAGAAAACGATCGGGTAATGTCGGCATGTTTTGAGCGTCTTGGATAAGTGCTAGACTTTCTTCGCGGCTAGAAAATGGTGTTATCATAGCAATTTAAAAGCAAATATAATGCCACCTTTTATATAAAAGCATGATTTTATTATGGTTATCAATTCACATGATGTACAAATGGGAAATATGGCAATGGTGCCCATGCTGATGTCGATGATGGAACTTGCTGCTAATAGTGTTCATTAGTGCTTTCGGCTTTCTTTTAAGACGGGACAAAACATTGAGTTGTAAATGTATAGTAAATAAGTCGTCATTCCCGCGAAGGCGGGCATGACGTGTATTTTTTCTCGCTCCCACCGTCCTCGGTGGAAATGCATATATGTTCCTACGCAAGAGCATGGGAAAGAGGTGAAATAATGAATTTTATCATTTCGTTATTCATTCATATTTAAGATTCGGGTGTATTCGTAGGTTGTTTATAAAGATGGAGTAAAATTTCAGGGCGGTTAAGACTGCGTTGTAAATTGATATAAACATCATCACCATGAATGGTAACCCCTGTGATTTCAGCACCATCATCATGGGCAATTTCTCGCAATTCTTTGCCATCCCATGCCCATAAATATGATGGTTTATCATCATCGGTAATCCACAACCAAGCTCGTTTTTCATCCCATGCTAGATTGTCTGGGTGAATAAGATTTTCATGTTCAAGCCATGTTTTGACACTTGGCTTGTTAGCACTGTCATCCAAAACCAGTACCTTCCCCGTGCCTGTTTCAGCGAGTAAAACACGACCGTCAGGCAATGTTTCCATATCTTCAATGCGGTTAAAATATTGAGCATGCAGTTTCGCTGCTTCAATACGGGCATTGTTGGGTTCACGAATGGCAACCCAGCCCTTCCTTTTATGCAATACGGAAAGCTTTCTAGCTTGCATATCGTAGCGATAAATGCAGCCCTCTTTCCATTCATCAGCCATGTAGGCAAAGCGCCCATCTTGGGAGAATGTTAGCCCTTCGTGTGAAAAGCGACCTGCATGCAATAAAGGTAGGATGGCAGGGTGTGAGCTTTGTAATTGTTGACGGTCGACGCGCTGCTCAGGGGGTAGTTTGTCAGGTTCGGTAATGCGCCATATCAAACCATCGGGAGTCTCTTCACCCAACCAAAGACTGCCATCGGGCGACATCTTTAAGCCATCGGCGCGTGTTAATCCAAATAAAAGAATATGTTGTTGGTTGGTTTTCATGTTGATGGCAATTAAACTGGGTGAAAGCATTCCGCCAGATGTTTCGCAGCTAATATATAGCCACTTACCATCTTTTGAAAAAACCATCATATCAGGGTGATGATCACGCCATGCTGCAAGAGAGCGAGCTTGCCAGCCTGTTTGCATGTGAATGCCTGAGGGATTGAAATTGCAGGAGGCAAGGCTGCAAAACATAATCATGCATAGAAAATGGAACATGGCTGTAATGTGACGGTAAACTGTGCTATCAGCAAGTGCTATTGTGCCTATATTGCAGCTAGGTAGCATCGCTGCATGGTCACATCATCATCCTTGCAACATATTCGAGTCTTTTATGCCGCATATTTTGCGGCAATGGGTTTGATTCTGCCTTTTTTTCCTGTTTATTTGGCATCGTTGGGTTATAGCGTGGTTGTTATTGGCATGATGACGGGGCTTTTGGCGGCAGCTAAGGTGATTGCACCGCCTTGTAGTGGTTACTGGCTTGATGTTCGAGGTATGGCGGCAGGGCGATTTATTGTCTTTGCATCATGTTTGGCAGCATTGTGTGTGGGATTATTTAATGTGTCCTCTTCTTATACGCCAGCGTTTATTACCATTGTTTTGTTGTTTGGCATGTTATGGGCAGCTGTATTGCCACTGACAGATGGGCTTTCCATTCATGTATCTGAAGCAGCACTGGCAGATTATGGACGTTTACGGGTATGGGGTTCGATTGGTTTTGTGGCCACATCGTTACTCGGCGGTCTGGTATTTGAAGAAATATCATTGGCATGGTTCCCATGGTTTTTGGTGGCTTTGATGCTGGTGATGGCATTTGCAGGGCGCGGATTCCCCAGTGTTGAACATGTTGAGATACCCGATATGGCATATGCTGGGTTTTCGGCGACGTTGTTACTGTTGTTTATGGTCAGTTTTCTTATGCAGCTCTCGCACGGTGCATATTATGGCTTTTTTAGTCTTTATCTTTTGGATGTGGGTTATAGCGGTTGGCAAGTAGGCATGTTTTGGGTGCTGGGTGTTTTAGCAGAAATTGTATTGATGTGGCGGTGGGCAAAACCGATTCAATCCATGCCTTTGATGTCGGTGATGTTGGTATGTTTGTTTTTAACTGCTGTGCGTTGGCTGGGTACGGGTTGGAGTCATGCTTGGTGGCTATTGGTCTTATTACAATGTTTGCATGCAGCAAGTTTTGCTGCATTTCATATTGCAGCAGTGACGTGGGTAAAACGTTTGGCTCCACCGCATCGGCATGCTGCTGCGCAAGGGTGGTTTTCAGCGACAGGTTTCGGCTTGGGAACAACAGTTGGTATCATGGCTTGTGGTTTAATTGTTCAATCTTATGGTTTTTCAGCAGCATTTTATGCTTGTGCAAGCGTGGCATTGTTGGCTATGCTGCTTGCTAGGAGACTGCCACGTTGAATGTAACTATCCAGCTCGCCCCTGATTTGTGCGATACCCGCGTTGAAAAATGCTCTCTTACAGTAGTAAGTTGTGCTTTTTCGCCATGCCATCAAATAAATCAGCGGCAACCTGAGCAGTTACATTTTTGTAACGATGGAAAAAGATGACCCATGAATAAAAATAAGATGCCAATGATTATTCATGACTTGCAGGATTCACAGATGTTTGCATTGGCGCAAGCAGCGGGGCGAGTAGGTATACCTGTATCGGGCTCATCATGGCCGATTGAGCCGTGGGTTGAAAGCAGTGTTTATGTTCAAAATAGTATTGAAATGCGTTGTTTGAGTGAAGTGATTACAGGTACATATGCACGTCAATGGAAGTTGTCTGGTTTGCAAGGTGTTTGGCTGCCTTGTGTGGATGATGTAGCGCATTTTACGGCGAAATATAAAGATTTCTTTGACAGCATTGGTATGCATTTTTTAATTCCTTCGCTTGCATCAATGGAAAAGGCGATTGTTCTTGAAGAGCTTGCAGATGTGAGCAGCTTGAAGGTTGCGTGTATGCGGTCTGCTTCTGCACAAGATTTGTTAGAGCATGTGCATGATGAGCGTTTTCCTTTAATGATAAAAAGTACACGCAATGCCTATCAGAAGTTTGATGATGCAGAATCATTGCGACAGTTTATTTCAAGCAATGAAGAAGGTGCTTTTTATCGTATTCAAGAGTATATTGAAGGGGAAACATCATCCATGGCATCGGCGATTGTATTGTTTGATAAGGATAGTCGACCTGTGCGTGGTTTTACGGGGCGACGATTAACTGTAGCCGATACCAAGTTTGGTCCTTTCGGCGAGACTTTGGTGGCTAAGGCAGAATGGATTCCTGAGTTGTATGAAGGGGCTTGTGCGTTATTAAGTGCATTGCAGTGGCAAGGTTTTGCAGAGGTGGAATGTAAACAAGCAGTGAATGGTGACTGGTATGTGATGGAAATTAATCCGCGTGTATCGGGGTGGACATGTTTGGCAGAAGCTGATGGCGCAGGTTTATTAGCTGCTTATTATCAGTTGTGTGCATATGATATGCATCTTGAAGAGGCTTGCTTGCAGCGTTCTCAAGCGGATTATGTGCGTATGATAGCAACGTGTTATCATGACCCTGAATGGGATATTGATGCATACAAAGGTATATGGAGAAAGTGCAAACGCCTGTATATTCTATGGAGAGAATATCGTCAGAAACACCCATGGCGACTGTTAGGCGCATGGGATTCTAATGATTTAAAAGCAAGTCTGTTGATTGGATGGCGAACAGCGTATCGGGTGTTTAAACTTTCTCGGATGAAGTTTTAACCCATATTATTCATAAATCGTTGCGAATAAAGGAACAAGCAAGGGCGCGACAGCATTTATGAATCATGTGGGTTAAGATGCTGATAAAGCGTGTCCCAAGCAGCATGCACATCTGAAAATTTTAGGCGATAAAATAGTACATCATTGGGTATGCGTTTGTTTAACATTTTAAGCATGATGTCTGGGCGTTGGCGATGATGTAAATGTTGTGGTAATTCCATCAATGCTTCGCCACGTCGAATAGGTGTAAGTTCAGCGGGTTGGGCATTTTCTTGATAGCGGGGAAATACCACCCACTTCAATGGTAGAGGTTTATTTTGTACGCGTTGAGGAAGCCAGAGCAGCGTTTTAATTATCTTTCCCTGCGTGTCTGGAAATTGGAATGTGGCATGTTTAAGTAAGGGTGATGCTTGCATGTCAGAGCGTGAAAATGCGGGGTGTTCTTCTTTTCCCCACTGTAGCGGTCTTGGAAAAGGGGTAATCGTTCCCTGTTTGGAAATCGGCGAAAACTCATCAGATAAATATTTACAGCCACTAAGGATAGCCTTGGTGCAGAGGCTGCTTTTCCCAGCATCAGAAATGCCTGCAAAAAGGCATGCATTGTTATCAATCGCGATACTCGCGGCGTGTAGCGATTCAAGTTTTGGAAGCAGTGTTTCCACAATATGGGTATAAAGAAAAACCTCAAATCCTGCAATCACTTCCCCAGCATCATTGCCTCCCCACTGATGTTCGCCATTAATAAATAAATGAATATGATTATCGTGTGTAGTGATGGAAAAGGTGATGTCGGGTTCGGCATTTGTAACTTGGTAAAGGCTTACAATGGCTGTAAGGTCACGGCTACAATCGGGGTGTTCCGATTCAATACCGACCACAATATGACCGACACAGAAACGAAATTGTTGCATCATTCGATAAATACGCCGTAAGCGGCAAATTCCTGTAAGATATGATGGGTATCTTTACGAATGCGCTCAGCATCACCACTCACTGATTCTGTGATGATTGTGGTGATTTGTTCAACTGTATGTGAGCCATCACATAATTCGAGAATAGCTGCGCCAATGGTGTTGACGGACACATGGCTTCCATTTTCAGCATCAACATAAATGGTTTCATCCATACCTGTTAATTCTTCTCCAATCAGAGTGGGGCGTTTGATTGGATGTTTTGGAATGGTAAATGTGGTTTGTTCGGTCATATTTATTTAGCTCCCAAGGCATAAGCAATCATCTGACAATCCCCACAGCTTAACGATTCACGGCAGGACTTCCAGCGTTCAGCTGAGGGCGCGGCTTCTTTTTGTTGGTTAAGCTGTTTGATGATTTTCTGTAACGATTGCTGACGAATATTTCCCAATGAAAATTTTCTAGAAAATACACATGGATACACATTGCCATTGGCAGTAATACACAGTTTGCCACGGCGAATATCACCAGTTTTAGGTGCATGTGAGGGGGCAATGAGGATTTGTTTGGCATCATCCATAAACTGACCGCGTCCTGTTTGTTTTACAGGGTCAAAACGAACGTGCTTTGCATCCATGCCAATTTCTTGCTCAAGAAACGCTGTCATGCGGTCAACGCATGCAATATTCTCAGGCATTAGCGCAATGCCCGCACGAATATCAAAGCCCATATTTTTTGCGCGTTTCATGGCAGCTA
>CAJXLC010000032.1 GCA_913055645.1 uncultured Pseudomonadota bacterium
GTTATGGTGGCGAAGAGTTTGTTTGTGTATTAACGAATGCTGATGCCAAGCAGGCTGAAATTTCTGCCGAAAAACTTCGCTTAGTGGTTGCCGCAGAAACCTTTACTCAGATGGGAGATAAATCTGTAACGATTAGTGTTGGTTTGAGTATGTTAAAAGATGATGACGAAGACTTGCAAGCAATGGTTGAGCGTGCGGATAAGGCTTTGTATCATGCGAAAGAAACGGGCCGCAATCGTGTTGTATCTGATGCGGAACTGGACACTCTTTAGTCACTTTTAATAGGCTAAATGCCGCCGCCATCACTAACGCGATCGCCAGCAAATACAGCAGTGGTTAAATATTTCTCACCACCATCGGGGAATATAGCAACAATTTCACCGGCTTTACCTTGCTTGGCCAGTGCCTCGCCAACCTTTAATGCCGCAGCCAATGCACAACCGCAAGACTGCCCGCATAAAATACCCTCTTCAGTAGCAAGGCGTTGTGTGAAATCATAGGCATCATCGGTGTTTACGCCGATTTTTTCATCGTGAACAGCGGCATCATAAATACCTGGGACAATACTTGATTCGATGTGTTTGAGCCCTTCAATACCGTGGAACGGTGAATCAGGCTCTGCGGCAATAATTTGTATGTTTGGATTGGTCTTTTTTAAAAAACGCCCGGTGCCAACCAATGTGCCAGATGTTCCGAGTGAGGCAATAAAATGGGTAACTTTACCATCACTATCGCGCCAAATTTCAGGGCCTGTGCTTTCTTCATGTGCTAATGGATTGGCTGGATTGTTGTATTGGTCTGGCTTGAAATAACGTTCGCGATCATTTTCATAAATACGACGCGCTTCCATAATAGCACCATCTGAACCTTCTAATGGATCAGAAAAAATTAAATCAGCACCATAAGCGCGGCAAATACGTTTGCGCTCATCTGAGACATTGCCAGGCATGACCAAGCGAACTTTGTATTGCAATGCTGCGCCAATCATAGCCAGAGCAATGCCTGTGTTACCCGATGTGGAATCCAAAATAGTTTTGTCGTGGGTTAATAAACCACTGGCAATACCATCCTGAATCATACGTAGAGCGGGGCGATCCTTTACGGAACCGCCTGGGTTACAGCGTTCTAACTTAGCATAGATGTGAATATTATCTGGGAGATATTTGCAGATATTTTTTAACGCCACCATAGGGGTGTTACCAATTAAATCGAGAATGCTTGCCAAGGGAACGTCCTTTCAACTTTTTAATATGGCGTATATTGGTGGATTTAGGTGCGCCTGCCAAGCTGTTGGACAATAGCACTTGCCGAAGAGTCATATGCAAATGGCCATGTGGCATCTTTGCTCATAAGAAAATTACGCAATATTTGGGGTGACATGCCTGCCTCACGTAGACTTTTTAGCGTGGTACTTTGATTGCGTTTTGCTAGACGGTTTCCGTGGCTATCCATCATTAAACGGTGATGTTGGTAGGTGGGTGCAGGAAGCCCTAATAAGGTTTGCAGTAGGCGGTGAATAGGCGTGCTACTGCGTAAATCTTCACCACGTATAATATGGCTGATACCTTGTAAGGCATCATCTACAATCACTGCAAGATGATAGCTGATAGCAATATCTTTACGGGCAACAACTATATCGCCCAGTGTTTCAGCCTGTACATGATATTGGTTTCCTTGCTCATCCAACCAATAGATTGATTGGTGTAGTGTTTGGCATGCTTTCTTGACATCCAAGCGCCATGCAAAGGCTTCATGTTGCATGCGTTGTTGTCGTTTTATGATGGGAATATTACGGCAAATACCGGGGTACGGGTCATGCATATCATCGCTATGCGGGGCGCTAGCCATAGATTTTATTTCTTGTTGAATCTGGCTACGTGTACAAAAACAGGGGTAAATGAGTTCTAATTGCTGAAGCTTTGAAAGAGCTTGTTGATAACATGTTAGATGTTGGCTTTGCTGCCGAATTTTACCATGCCATGTGATGCCCAGCCATTGCAAATCCTCGATGATAGTTTGTGTATATTCAGGGCGACAGCGGGTGAAATCAATATCTTCAATACGTAACAATAGTTCTGCGTCATTGGATAATGCCCAATGTTGGCATTGCAGTGCTGCAAAGGCGTTACCGACATGCATCAGCCCTGTTGGGCTAGGGGCAAAACGGGTACGTTTTATAGGCATGCACACTTTCTTTGGATTATTTAGCCGTTTTCGGCTTTCTTTTGTAGGTTTACCATACTGTTATCGGTTGTGGGTGGCAAAATGAGTGTTTGCCCTTCTTGAATACGTTCAGGGCGTAGTAATATAGCGATTTCATCGCCAGCTTGTAGGCGTAAATCATCATTGGGAATCAATGATAGACCATCGCGATGAACCGCAAGTGGTTGAATACCATGCGGAATACGCGCATCACCCATCAGGCAGCCATTGAGCATAGAATCTTCTTCAATGGATTGATTTTCATGGATCAAACGTTTGCGAAATGCTTGGTCATGCCAATAGGTGGCAGTGTATGGTTTGGCAAATAAACGCTTGGCTTGCAGGCGATGAATAAGCCCATGATGTTTGTCGTCACTATCTTCTTGCAAGGCAATATAGACCTCTGGCACATGAAATTGTTCTTTTGCTAAGGATGCAATAAGTAGATTGTGGTCAGATGAGCCTGTCATCACCAAGACAGCACTGACCTCTTCAGCATGCACAATCTCCATATACAGTGGATCGAGAGCATTACCACGAACAGCAGTAAAACCAGCATGTTTAAGGTTGTTTACGACTTCACCATTCAAATCTAAAAAACGAACTTCGCGATCATTGCATAGGGCGCGTCCGAGTTCAGCCCCCATTTGTCCGCCACCAATAATTAAAATTGTACGGTCACTGCCACCATCAACATGTAACCAGCGGCTTAGTGGTCTAGCAATAAAACCATAAACAAACACTGAAATAATGATGATGATAAAGACCAATGCGACCAATAAGTCTGTTTGTTGAGAGCCAGCTTCATGTAACACAAGCGCAAACAGTGATGTAATGGCAGCAACGACCACACCGCGTGGAGCCATCATGGCAAGAAAGTTAATTTGTGCGGGTGTTAATTTGGAACCGATGCCAGAACCCCAAGCTGATAAAGGTCTAGCAATGACTGCAAGTAAAAGGAAAATAACACAGCCTTGCCATAGATCCTTGCTTAATAATGAGAGGTCAAGGTTGGCTGCGAGCAATACAAATAATACAGATATGATAAGAATCGATAGACTTCCTTTGAAATGGCGAAGGCGTTGAAAGTCGGGAATTTTCAATTGTTGTAAAGTTGTCCCTGCCATAAGTACAGCCATAAGCCCTGCCTGTTCGCTTAAGCTGTTGGCAAGCAAATAGATGCCCCATGAGCATGCCAATGTGAAAATAGTGCGCATTTCGATATTGTGAGAAATATTTAAATGTAAGGCACGTGCAATAAGCCAACCACCTGAAATACCGACAATAGTTCCCACGCCAAGTTTGATGCCAATGCCTTGAAACGTGCTCCATGCATTTGCATCTGGTAAAAGTGTGAGTTGCAGCATAACAATGGCAAGAATCGCACCCACAGCATCGACAAGCATGGCTTCACTGCTAAGGATATGACTAATTTCACGATCCAAACGTACTTGGCGAATAATAGGGGTAATGACAGTAGGTCCACCAATAGAAATAATCGCCCCAAATAACAAAGATAGCGACCAATCTAAGCCTGTTAAGTAATGCGCCGCCGTGCCGCCAATAAGCATGGTAAGAATAGGGCCTAGTATCACCAGTCTTCCGACAACGGAGCTATGCTCTTTGAGGGCTTTGAGATTGAGATTCATGCCGCCATCAAATAGGATAATCGCCAGTCCAAGTTCAATCAGAGTATGTAATGCCGGTCTAATACTTTCGGTTTGTAGTAAGTGTAATCCGAAAGGCCCTAGCCCCATACCTGCCAGCAGCCAAAGAAAAATGGGCGGTAAGCGCATGCGTTCGGATGCTAATTGTGCTGATACGGCAATAAGCACGGCAATGACAAAGACTGCAGTTGGGTCGCCATAACTACTCATAAGGTGATGATACGGTTGCTTAACATTGATGCAAGCTTGTCAGTTTGATGGGGTGTGAGCAAGCTGTGATTAAGCGTTGACAGAAGTTGAATCATCGTTATGGTTCGCCGCTCATTTTTGACTGTTCCGTGCAGTGAAGTACGGTGACAAGGGGTAACAATAGTGGCTAATCATGTATCATCATTGAAGCGTGCGCGTCAGGATCTTAAAAAGCGTGCATTAAATCGTACGCAACGTTCGACTATGCGTACTGCAGTGAAAAAAGTAGAAGCAGCAATTGCAGCAGGTGATAAAGATGCAGCAAACGCAGCATTGAAATCAGCAGTGTCTTTGATTGACCGTGCTGGTGGCAAGCGTTTGATTCATGCTCGTCAGGCATCACGTCGTGTATCTCGTTTGAATGCACATGTGAAGGCAATGGCTTAAGCTTAAAACGTATAAATTTAAGGCCCGTCTAACTTGAGGTTAGGCGGGCCTTTTCTTTTTTAACTTATAATGAATTTAGCTATGCGTTTCTTGACCATATGCTAGGCGATGCTTAATCTTCGCTGCCCTCGCAAGAGGTACCCATATAGGCTCGTAGCTCAGGGGTAGAGCACCACCTTGACATGGTGGGGGTCGGCGGTTCGAAACCGCCCGAGCCTACCAGTTTTCTTTTATAGAATAGCCTCTATTGATTTGCCCGCCCTGCATTGTGTGGGGATTCTGAGGCGAGGATGTATGTGATGAATATTCAATTACCTGATGGTTCTTCTCGCAGCTTGCATGATGGCGCAAGTGCCTTTGATTTAGCAAAGGATATTGGCGAAGGTTTGGCGCGTGCGGTGATTGCTGCCACGGTCAATAATCAAACGTGTGATTTATCTACTGTTTTATCTGATGGAGATGTGGTTTCTTTAATTACTGAAAAATCGCCAGAAGGTTTGGAAGTCATTCGTCATTCCACATCACATTTGATGGCAATGGCAGTGCAAGAAGTGTTTCCAAGTGCGCAAGTTACCATTGGTCCAGTGATTGAAGATGGGTTTTATTATGATTTTGCTTTTGAACGTGCATTTACACCTGAAGATTTAAAAGTTATCGAAAAGAAAATGAAGGAGATTGCACGTCGCAAGCTTCCCATTGTGCGTGAGGAATGGGCGCGTGATGATGCAGTTAAACATTTTGAAGGCTTGGGTGAAAAGTATAAAGCCTTGCTGATTGGGCGTATTCCAGCAGGTGAGACAGTTAGTCTTTACAAACAAGGTGAATGGTCAGATTTATGCCGTGGCCCGCATGTTCCAAATACTTCCAAACTTAGATTCTTTAAATTGATGAAAGTGTCGGGTGCATATTGGGAAGGCGATGCTAAAAATGAGCAGTTACATCGTATTTATGGCACAGCTTGGGCATCTAAAGAAGATTTAAAGGCATACCTTCATCGTTTGGAAGAAGCTGAAAAGCGTGACCATAGAAAACTAGCTAAAAAATTAGATTTGTTTCATTTGCAGGATGAAGCACCGGGCATGATTTTCTGGCATCCTAAGGGCTGGAGTGTTTGGCAGGTTGTGGAAAATGAAATTCGTTCAATCATGCAGAACAATGGCTACCAAGAAATTAAGACTCCGCAGGTTGTGGATAGGAAATTGTGGGAAAAATCAGGTCATTGGGAAAAGTTCCGTGATGACATGTTTACCACCAATACGGAAAATAGAGAATATGCCATTAAGCCGATGAACTGCCCGTGCCATATTCAGGTGTATAATCAGGCATTGCACTCTTATCGTGATTTACCATTGCGCTTGGCTGAGTTTGGCTCTTGCCATCGTAATGAGCCATCAGGAACCTTGCATGGTTTGATGCGTTTGCGGAATTTTGTGCAAGATGATGCGCATATTTTTTGTACCGAAGATCAAATTCAAGTTGAAGTGAGTGATTTTATCGATTTGGTTTTTGAAACGTATAAAAAGTTCGGCTTTGAAGAAGTGATTATCTTTTTATCTGATCGCCCAGAAAAACGTGTGGGTACGGATGAGCAGTGGGACAAAGGCGAGGCTTCATTGCATGAAGCGCTAAAATCTAAAGGTCTTGAGTATGGATTGAACCCTGGTGAAGGTGCGTTTTATGGTCCGAAAATTGAATTCTCTTTGAAGGATTGTTTGGGTCGAGTATGGCAATGCGGAACCATTCAGGTGGACTTTTCGATGCCAGGTCGCCTTGACGCGGAGTACATTGCCGAAGATAACAGCAAAAAGACTCCAGTGATGCTGCATAGAGCAGTTTTGGGTTCGTTGGAACGCTTTATTGGTATTCTTATCGAAGAATATGAAGGAAAGTTCCCATTGTGGCTGGCTCCAACGCAAGCTGTGGTGTGTAATATTTCTGAATCTCAGTCCGAATATGTGCAAGAAGTGACCGAAAAAATGCAGCAAGCAGGCTTGAGAGTAGAATCGGACTTGCGAAATGAAAAGGTCGGCTATAAAGTGCGCGCCCACACATTGGATCGTGTACCTTATATTTTGGTCGTGGGTGATCGTGAACGGGATGAGAAGACTATTTCGGTTCGCACACGCAGCGGCGATAATTTAGGCACAAAGACTGTGGATGCATGGATTGCAGAAATGCAGGATATGCAAAAAGAATACAAGTAATACGTAGTACCAGTAGGGGGCTTTCATCGCGAAGAAAGAATTAGCAGTCAACCATGATATTGATGCGCCAGAAGTGCGTGTGATTGGTCATGATGGCGAGCAAATCGGAGTTTTGAAACGTTTAGAAGCTATTGCTAAAGCAGAAGCAGTTGGGCTTGACCTTATTATGATGTCACCCAATGCTAAACCGCCAGTTTGTAAGATTATGGACTACGGTAAATACAAGTACGACCAGAGCAAAAAAGCCAATGAGGCTAAGAAAAAGCAGCATGTTATTCAGGTTAAAGAAGTGAAAGTACGTGCGAGTACTGAGCAGAATGATTTGGATGTAAAGCTTAGAAATGTTCGGAAGTTCTTGGAAGCTGGTAATAAAGTAAAAGTTTCATTGCGCTTTCGTGGGCGTGAAATGGCTTATGTTGGACGTGGTAGAGAGCAATTGGAACATATTGCTGAAGAAGTAAAAGATTTGGGCAAACCTGATAAGATGCCCAATATGGAAGGGCGGCAGATGATTATGATCATCAATCCGCTGAAGAAATAAGAGGTTGGTGATTTATGCCTAAGATGAAAACACATAGTGGTGCTGCAAAACGTTTCTCAAAAACAGGAAGCGGTAAGTGGAAACGTAATAAAGCGAATGCTCAGCATATTTTGACTAAGAAGTCACAGAAACGTATTCGCGGATTCCGTGGAACAACAGCTGTTGCCGCATCAGATGCAAAATCCTTGGAACGTTTGATTCCAGGTCTTTAAGTAGATAGATAGAGTTATTGGTTTAGGAGAGAAAAATGCCTCGCGTAAAATCAGGTGTTCAGGCGCATGCGCGTCATAAGAAAGTTATCAAGGCTGCCAAAGGTTATTATGGTCGTCGTAAAAATTGTTTCCGTACAGCAACACAGGCAGTCGATAAGGCTGGTCAGTATGCGTATCGCGATCGTAAAAATAAGAAACGTACATTCCGCGCTTTGTGGATTGCTCGAATCAATGCTGCTGCACGTTTGCATGGCTTGAGCTATTCACGTTTCATGTTTGGTCTAACACAGGCTGGCATCGAATTGGATCGTAAAGTATTGGCGGATATTGCTGTGCGTGATGAAGCTGCATTTGCAACATTGGCTGAAACTGCGAAAGCAAACATTCAGTAAATAGCTTTTCGGCTTAGGTCGATGTTATTCATGTTATCAATGGCAGAGCTTTTATGGCTCTGCCATTTTTGTTTGTTCGAATGCATTTTTAGTCGTGATGGTAAGCGGCGTAACATAGAGGGTTGTTATGAGTGAGATTGATTCGTTAAAAGGTGAGTTGCAAAGGTTACAGGAAAAGGCATTGGCTTCATTTAAAAATGCTGCCGATTTGAATGCTTTGCAGGAGTTACGAGTAACCTACCTTGGTAAGAAAGGTGAATTAACCCATGTGCTGAAAGGTGTGGGTAAATTACCACCACAAGACCGCCCTGTGATTGGTCAATTTGTTAATGCAACAAAAACCGCATTGGCAGAAGCTTTGGATAGTGCTGAAGCATTGCTTGCTGTGAAAGAAAAAGAACAGCGCATTGAAGCTGAACGCATTGATATTACGCTTTCTGGTCGTACATCTCCACGCGGTGCTTTGCACCCTGTACAGCAAGGTCTAAATGAAATGACAGCTATCTTCTCACAAATGGGTTTTGAGATTTCCGAAGGCCCTGAGATTGAGGATGAGTTTCATAACTTTGATGCGCTAAATATCCCTCAAGAGCACCCAGCCCGCGCCATGCATGATACGTTCTTTTTTGAAGCTTCGGATGAGCAGCAAGCCAAACTTTTAAGAACCCATACCTCGCCTGTACAAATTCGTGCCATGAAAAACTGTGTGGAATCTGGTGGTGAGCCACCTTTGGCAGTGGTTGCGCCAGGTCGTGTGTATCGCTGTGATTATGATGTTACGCATTCGCCGATGTTTCATCAGGTGGAAGTGTTTAAAGTAGATAAAGATGTTTCTTTAGCACATTTAAAGGGTGTCTTGAAACACTTCTTATCGGCTTACTTTGAAAAAGAGATTGATATTCGTTTGCGCCCACATTATTTCCCATTTACAGAGCCTTCTGCGGAAGTGGATATTGGTTGTGTATTCTGTGCCGCTAAAGGGTGCCGTGTTTGTAAGGGTAGTGGTTGGGTTGAAGTGCTTGGTAGTGGCATGATTCATCCCAATGTATTGAAATCGGTGGGTATTGATTCAGAAATTTATTCTGGTTTTGCATTTGGTTTGGGTGTGGAGCGTTTGGTGATGCTCAAACATGGTATTCCTGATTTAAGGTTGTTCTTTGAAAATGATATGCGCTTTTTGCGCAGGATGGGGGTAAGCAAGTGAAAATTCCTTTTTCTTGGTTAAAAGAACACGTTTTTTTCAAGCAAAGTGTGCAACAGGTTGCTGATGATTTGGTACGTTTGGGTCATGAAGTGGAATCCATCGAGCAGCCACGTTCAGCTGTAAAAGGCGTGCGTGTTGGGCATATTCTTTCAATGGAATCTCATCCTGATGCGGATAAATTGCATTTATTGAACATTGATATTGCCGAAGATGAGCCGCTAGGCATTGTTTGTGGCGCTTCCAATATGGCTGTGGGCGACAAAATCCCAGTTGCGACTGTAGGCACTAGCTTGCCCAATGGTATGAAGATTAAAAAGGGTAAGATTCGTGGACAAGTGAGTTTTGGTATGTGCTGCTCTGAAGCGGAACTTGGCTTGGCAGAAGATGCGGCAGGTTTATTAATTTTGCCAACAGATGCCCCAATTGGTATGGAAGTAGGTGAGTATTTAGCGCTTGAAGAAGCGGTGCTTGATTTGGACATTACCCCGAACCGTGGCGACTGCATGAGTGCGCGTGGATTGGCGCGTGATTTGGCAGCGGATTATGATTTGCCATTGATTAACGCAGGTGATGATGATGTAGCGGTTGATGGGGCTGTTGCAGTGCCATCCGTACAAGTATCTGCATCTGATGATTGTCCATTATATATGGCGCGCCGTATTGAAGGTGTAAGCGTTGCAGATTCACCCGATTGGATGCAAGCACGCCTTATCGCAGCAGGGCAAAGGCCTGTCAATGGTGTGGTGGATGTATTGAACTACACCATGCTTGATTTGGGGCAACCCATGCATGCCTTTGATGCCGATACGTTAAGCGGTGATATTTGTGTGCGTGCCACACAAGCTGGTGAAAGCTTTAAAGCCTTAGATGGTCGTGATATTGCATTGCATGCAGGTAATGTCGTGATTGCCGATGATGCGAAGGTGATTGCTCTGGCAGGCATCATGGGTTCTGAAGATACAGGTGTGACTGAAAAGACCACGAATATTATTCTTGAATCCGCCGCATTTCGTGCGGCATTGATTAGTACCACACGCCGTACTTATGGGCTGGTATCTGAAAGTTCTATGCGTTTTGAGCGTGGTGTTGATCCAGCTATGATTGCCGTTGCTATGAATCAGGCAAGCACCATGATTATGGATTTGTTTGGTGGCAAAGCCAGCGATATAAGTGTGACTGGTGATGTTGAAGGACTGGTGAAAGCGAAAACTATTCATATCGATATGCAGCGCATTGAATCGCGCTTGGGTATTGATGTTCCTGAAAAGTTTGATGATGTGTTAAGCCGTATGGGTTTTGGCATACAGCGTGATGGCAACTCATTAACTGTGGATGTGCCGAGTCACCGCCATGATGTATCGTTGTTTGAAGATATATCCGAAGAATATGCGCGTGTGATTGGTTTTGATGCGATTCCTGAAGTCTTACCTAGCTTGGCGACCATTAATCCGCGTAAAGTGGACACAGCAATTAGCAGCGCGGTTGAACTTGGTTTTGTGCAGGTGATTAACTATGCCTTTATTTCTGCTGATGAGCAGCGTTTGTTTGTCGAAGATGATGGTAAAGACTTGGTATTACAGAATCCAATCTCTGCGGATATGAGTGTGATGCGTCGTTCGGTTTGGACTGGTTTGTTAAACACCGCTAAATATAATATGAACCGTCAGCAAGCTGGTGTCGCACTGGTTGAGCAGGGTCGTATTTATGCTGCTATTGATGCTAATAATCCAAATGAAGAGCATCGCGAAACGAATGTCATTGCATGGTTGATGGCTGGTGAGCTTGAATCAGACACATGGTATGGCAAAGCACGCAAGGCGGATTTCTTTGATTTGAAAGGTGCTGTTGAATCATGGTTATCCAATCGTGGTCTTACGGCTCGTTTTATGGCTGATGATGAGGCTTTGGGTTTGCAAGCTGGTCAAACAGCGAAGGTATTTGTAGGTAAATCGGTGGTGGGGTATGTCGGTAAAGTTGATACTGATTTGGCTGATGGTTTTGATATTGATGCGGATGTGTTTGTGGCTCAGGTGAACCTTGATGCCTTGCATAAGGGTAAAACTCTAAAATTTCAGCCGATTCCTGAATTTCCATCGATAGAGCGTGATTTGGTATTCTTATTTGAGCGTGGTACGGAGTCTGAAGCAGTATTGCAAACAGCTAAAAGAGCTGCGGGTCAATCATGCATTGATGTGCGTATTTTTGATTTATATGATGGAAAAGGTGTGCCAGAAGGAAAGGTAAGCCTGGGTATTCGTTTTGCGCTACAAGATGCTAAACGCACACTGACACAAGAAGATTCAGACAAAGCCATGCAGACTATTATTGATGCCGTTGTGAGAAAATTTAATGCTGAACTAAGAGGTTAGTCCAGTGTACTTTGCATGGTATCGCTATTTTCTCTTCCCTTTTGTTTTCTAGCAGCGCTCAGGATTTGATTTTCTAAATTTTCAAGTATTTCACATACTTCATCAGATTGTGCACGTAAAATAGGAATGAGTAATTCAGCTTGTTTGATCTGTGCGGCTTTTGCTTTTTTTACCTTACCAAATAATCGCCCTAAAGCGGATACGTCAGGCTCGTCAAAAAGAAGCCTGAATATTTTCATGTATGTTTGGTGTAGATTATCATGAGGTTTTTCTAATGCTTTGTATGCGGGCAGTTTGCGTAGCATTTGTCCAGAGCCGTAATACCATTGTCCAAAGATGCACTCGGTAGGCAGCATGGGAACCTGTTCTTTCTCTAAAGGCATGCCAGCCACCAATGCCTCTGCGCGTGCAACCCATGCTTTATGTGCAGCACGGGCATTGTGAACTTTAGAAATAACATCGGATAATTTCATTGCTAACTCTCTATATTATTCAGTATTTAAACATTGAGCGGGAAATCTAGTGGTTAAAGGTATGTTGGTTAGAGACATTTGTCACATTCATGTCACATACATTGATGAACGAAGGTTGTGATAGAACCATAAAATAATTGTGTATTTTGTTATTTTATCCGTATTTTAAGTATGGACAAATCCCTATATGAAAAGAGTATGTGCAAGTGATGCTTGATGCAATTTTGAAGAAATTTCATGTGGGTTAAGGGGCTGAGACAATGTTTGTGAAGATTGATAAAAAGACCTTACAAGAAGTGGCGATCAGCAGTGAAGACATGGTGGTGGTTTTAGAGGCTGATTTAAAACCACAAGTGATTGATGATACATTAACCGATATGGTTTGTGGACGTTATGAACATAGTAATGCAGTAGCTACCTACAAATACGTGAATTCGTAATCTAACTACTGATTTACTTCATAGTGGTGTTAAGAGTAAAGTTATTATTTTTCTTCCACGCATCAAGGGCTTGCTGCATGCGTTTGGCGCGTTGGTGTTCACCGAGTTGTTGTAACACAACAATCAAATGCTGACGTGTGTCGCTATTGGGCGCAATGGCAAGGCTGCGCTGATAGGCTTTGAGTGCATCTTTGGGTTGCTTGGCGTTTTGTAAAATATCACCATATATTTGCCAGCATATTGCACAACTTGTTTTGATACGCAGTGCTTTCTTGGCATGCTTGATGGCTTGTGAATGCTGCTTTTGATGCGATAAAAATTGTGCGTAACGCAAATGTGCGAAAGCATTTAAAGGGTCAGCTTTAAGCGATTTTTGAAAATAATATTCGCCTTGTTTGATGTGGTTATCTTGCATTGCCAATTCAGCCAACATATACCAAGGCACAGCTTCATTACGGAATACTTTGGTGGCATTTTTTAGTAATTTGATGGCTTTTGAGCGTTTCTTTTGTTTGAGATAAAGCTGAAAGAGTGCAATGGTTGTAGGAAGATGCCGTCCAATCTGTATATTTTTTTCATACAGTGCTTGGGCATCATTGAGGTGCTCTGATTTCTCTAATATTTGCGCTAGATGATAACGGGCATGAAGATTTTCTGAATCTTGAATAAGTGCCGCTTGCCAAGCACGGCGCGCTTCTGTCCATTGCCCTCGCTGTTCAAAGTGCAGAGCTTTCTGCTCATAACTTGATGCCCATGCTGTTGAATAGATCAGGCAGCAAAGTAAGACGAAAGAAAATTTAATGCGCAGAGCCTACTCCTTGACCTGTTGTGAGTAACATTTCTTCCATTTTATCTTGTTTCGCACGACGTGATGCCTTGATTTCAGGCTTTTCACTCATCAGCTTCCAAGGGTTACGACGAATATCATCGGAAAAGGCTTCAAGATTTTCGGATGTTTTACGCAGCTCAAACAGCATGCGATAAAGATTTTCACGATTATCAATAATCAGTTCACGAAAATCTTTCATGGCAAGGTTACTTTCGGTAAAAAAATCTTCTCCAGACTTGGCTGCATCAGGTAGGTTTTTGAGTAGTTGATCAAGATCTTTACGGTGTTTTTTGAGTAAATCTGAAAGCTCTTTACCTGTATCACCAAGACCCTGAGAAGCATTGCGAATATTTTCTTTATTCTCATCCAATATATCGCCAATAACATCGGTAATATGATTGGCTTTGCTGGTGATGCTATGTAGTTCATCAGTTACGGATGAGGCATCATTTAATAGCGTTTCCAAGCTTGCTTGACGCTCGGATGGAATGCGTTTGTTTGTTAGCAGTTGTTTATCTCCAACGGTGGCGCTTAGGGTAATATATTTTTCGCCCACTAAGCCGCCACCTGCAATATGGGCTTTGGTTGAGGCTGGAAGTTTAATGGCAGGTAATATAAGCATGTGCACCAAGGCTTGATGATTTTCTAAATCAATGGCATGTACAACGCCAACCTTTACACCTGCCATTAATACAGGTGATTGCACGGCAATACCCGCAGCATCTTGTAGTACAGTTTCAATCATGGTGCCTTGTTGCTCAAGCCACTGAAAACGACCAATGCGACTGCTTAATATAGTCAGGACAATCAGGGCGATAAGCACAAAGGCTCCGAGTCTTGCTTGTGCATTCATTTAGATTCTCCTTTGATGATTAGGTTGTTGGTGTCCAAAGGTCCATTGGCTCGACCTTCAATAAATTGACGAAATATAGGGTCATCTTGTGAGTCTAGTTCAGAACCTGGGGTTTGTAGATGAATGCGCCCTTGATACAACATGCTTACTTGGTCACCGAAAGCTCTAACCAATTTCATGTTATGGGCAATGGTTAGTGATGTGACCTGCATTTCTTCATGTAATTCTCGCATGAGGTGGGTGATAACATCGGACATCACAGGGTCAAGACCTGATAAAGGCTCATCGTAAAAAATAATGCTGGGTCGATGGCAAATAGCGCGTGCCAAGCCGACACGTTTTGCCATACCACCTGAAAGTTCGGCAGGCATTTTATCACAGGCATTCGGTAGACCGACCTTCTCTAAGACTTCTTGGGCGCGATCACGCGCTTCTTTTTTCTTTATGCCTTGTCGGCGCAATACAAAAGCAACATTTTTCCAAACGGGCAAGGAATCAAAAAGTGCGGAGCCTTGAAATACCATGCCAATGTTGCGCATGCGTTTAAGGCGTTCAGATTCGCTTAAACAGCACCATTCTTCACCATCCACCAAGACTTCGCCCGAATCGGCTTGTAATAAACCAAGGATACATTTGAGCAATACACTTTTACCTGTTCCAGAAAGACCAATAACAATATGAGATTCGCCAGGCATCACCTTTAAATTCACATCATCTAAGATGATTTTGTCATCAAACTGTTTACTCAGATGGCAGACTTGTATTTTTGCATCACGCATGGGTGTGTCTCATTGGAATATCCAAATGGTAAGGAAATAATCGGCAATTAAAATACTTATGGCACTTAGCACCACGGCACGGGTAGTGGCGATGCCGACACCTTGTGCGCCGCCTTTGCAGTAGAAACCTTCTCTGCAGCTAACGAGACCAATAATACCTCCAAATACAAACGCTTTTAACAAACCAGAATAAAGATCCTGTAATTCTAAGAATTGCGTGGCATGTTCGATATATACCTGAGGATTTTGATTCAAGACAAGTACGCTCACCAAATATCCGCCAAAGATGCCAATAACATCGGCAAGAATCACCAACAATGGCATCATCAATGTGGCTGCGATGACACGTGGTATAATAAGATAGCGTATGGGGTCAGTGGATAGTGTCCATAGTGCATCAATTTGTTCGGATACACGCATGGTTCCAAGCTCGGCTGAAAAAGATGCACCAACGCGCCCAGCCACCATCAAACCGACCAATACAGGGCCTAGTTCACGTACCATAGATAGAGAAACGACTGTTGAAACCATACTCTCTGCACCGAAGCGGTGAAACCCCACCCAAGATTGCAAAGCCAGCACCATACCTGTGGATATGGCTGTCAGTAATACGACAGGTAAGGATTGCACACCGACCTTCTCACATTGGCTAAGGATGTTAGAGAAGAACCACGGTGGGCGGGATAAACGCTGAATAACTTGAAGCAGTAGCATGGGATAAATCCCCACTTGTAAGCATAAGCGTTCAACACGTATGCCAATGGCTTCAAACCATGAAATCACTCTGATGCTCCATCAGCTTGTGTTTTGGGATGGATGGCAATGCGATGCACACGCTGGTTAACGCCAGTCATTAAGGTATAAGGAATGGTGTCAATGAGGTCTGCAACAGTGTTTGGGGAAAGGCTTTCTCCCCAAAATGTGACGGTATCATTTATGGTTACATCATGTTCTGTGATGTCCAATAAGCAATAATCCATGCAAATACGACCGACAATGGGTAAATGTTGACCTTGAAATTCAGCGTAACCTTGATTGGAAAGGGCGCGTGGTAAACCATCCCCATAACCCAATGAAATAAGGGCAACTGTCATAGCTTTATCGGCTGTGAAACTTGCACCGTAGGATAAAGTGCTACCTTGCTCAATATCACGAATTTGCATGACTTGCCCTGATAGCTGCATAACAGGCTTTAGCCCCATGGGCTCATGGGGAATCGGTTCAGCACCGTAAAGGGCAATGCCTGGGCGAATCATATCGTATTTGTGCTGCGGTAAGGCAATCAGTCCAGCACTGTTTAACAGTGATGCGGGCAAGTGCGCTGCAATACGTTGGTGTAATTGATAAAATGCATCGGCTTGTATGAGATTTAATGGGTGCTCTGGGGTATCAGCACAAGCTAAGTGAGACATGATGCCTGCAAGTGCGATGTGATGTTGATAGCATAACTGTATGATTTTTTTAGGGTTTACTGCGCCCAAGCGTTGCATGCCTGTATCGACTTTTAACCACACTTGTCTTGTAAATTTATGTTCGGATAACCACTGGATATGTTTTTCTTCGGTAATAACGGGAGTAAGGTTTTTATGTTCGCAAATTTTAACCTCGCTACTATCAAACAGCCCTGAAAGCAGGGTAATATTGGCTTTTTCTCCAAGGTGGTTACGCAGTTGCGCACCTTCGCAAGCATCTGTAACAGCAAAATGTTCACAGCCAGCTTGTTGTAGGGCTTGTGCTATGCATTTGAGTCCATGCCCATAAGCATCGGCTTTTACAACCGCCATGACTTGGGCTTGCTCAGCATGTTGGCGCAAAAGCTGATAATTATGCAAAAGATTTTTCAGGTGAATATGGGCAATGGCAGGTCGCATAGGGGTAGTTTTATCAGCTTTGTCGGCATGGTCAAAGGTGGATTGTGTAAGCATGGTTTTAGTCACTCTCAATAATCGCTTCAAGTTGGGTAAATGCGAGCATAAGACGCATGCGCCGTTGTTCATCTGACGCACCATTTTCTTCACCTTGTTGCACACTTTCCATGTTAAATTGCTGAATAATCTTCCAATTTTTATGTTGAGACCAGCAATCTTCGCCTGCTTTAAGGAAGTTCTGCGTTGTTTTTTGTAACAACTGCTCGCCTGCACGGGCTTTAAGTATGGTGAGTCGGCTTAGCCACTCTCGGCGTAGTGGATGGGCATCTTCACTACCCCATTCTGCTGAACGCATGGGTGCTTCAAGGGCAGTAAAGGGTAACAAATGTAGTGTTGATTGCATGGCGTGTAAGCAGCGGTTAAGCGGTAGAGAAAGCTTGCTGCTTAAGTATGTAGCAATCGCCATTTGTGCCAATTCAGGGAGTGCTGCCAAGTGTGTTAAGTCTTCAAGTTCAAGGCCGATATTGGAAGCTGATTTGAGTAAGGATAAAAATCGGCTATTTTCACTGCCGCCAACACCTTGAGCGGGAAGAGATTTTCGGAAGCGACGCATACCTTGAAGTTGTTGCTTGAGCCAATCTTTATCCCATATCTTTATATCAAATAAACGTAGCAACTCTTCGGCGAAATGCATGGTATATTCTTGTAGATCATGCTGGATTTGTTGCATAATTTGCTCTTCAACCCCTGCATCATGTAATGCTTTTTGAAGTGTAGGGATATCCATCAAGGTTTCAGCAGTGAGCAATGCCTCACAAATATGTGAAGTGGGTACATCAAGTAGTGATTGTAAATGATGAATGCTCATCAGCCCCATACGATTGAGAATATGGTTGGCAATCTGGGTATGGCAGATACCTGCTTTGAGTGGGTGTTGGTCAATAGCTTGGTGAAACTTCTGACGCATAGCCGATGGAAAGTAGCCCTCTAACGTAGCATCGGAGAAATTGCTCCATTCATTAAATTTTTCCTGATCCAAAAGCTCATGGATGCGATTTTTCTCATGCCCCAGCAGGACAGCAATTTGTGGACGCAAAGCTAGGGTTTCTATCTCATTCAGTCCTGGATCAACACGTCGATCCAAACGCCCTTCATTAAGTAAGGTGTCACGCAAACGCAGTAGGCGAGGGGGGTGTTCGCGCACATCGTTTTGAGCGATAGTCAATGCGATTGCCTGCATACGATTATCATGCAAACATTGCTCTGCAACTTCACCCCCCATATTTTTTAGCAAATGATTGCGTTTGTTTATATCAATACTTGCAGCATCTGTAGCAGCAAAAAGAATCTTTAAATTCACCTCACGGTCAGACATATTGACACCCGCAGCATTATCAATGGCATCGGTATTGATGCGCCCACCTTCTATGGCATATTCGATACGAGCGCGCTGTGTGAAGCCAAGGTTCCCCCCTTCACAGACGACTTGGCAACGTAAATCTTTGGCATCAATGCGCACAGCATTATTGGCAGGGTCACAGACATCGGCATGGCTCTCTTTGCTGGCTTTAACATAGGTGCCAATGCCGCCATTGTAGAGCATCTCAACAGGTGCCATAAGCATGGCTTTAATCAGTGCTTCACCCGATAAATGTGTTGCTTCAACAGCAAGAACTTCACGTACTTCATCGGATAACTCAATGCGTTTGCTGGCGCGCTCAAATACACCGCCACCTGTACTGATAAGTTTCTTATTATAAGCATCCCAACCTTTGACGGCATCAAACAGGCGTTGGCGCTCTGTAAAGGCTTTTTTATTGGGCTTTGGGTCGAGAAATATGTGTTTATGATTGAATGCACCGAGCAAATGAATGTTTGGATTAATAAGCATACCATTACCAAATACATCACCGCCCATATCGCCAATAGCAATAGTCGATATAACATCCTGATAAGCATTTTTCCCAAGCTCTTGAAAATGCTGAAAAGCACATGTCCATGCACCTTTGGCTGTAATGCCAAATACTTTATGATCATAACCAAATTTTCCACCACTGGCGAAGGCATCATCAAGCCAAAAGCAGGTCAGCCGTGCTTCATCGTTGGCATCATCGGAAAAACGTGCTGTGCCTTTATCTGCGGCAACCACCAAGTAGGGGTCATTGCGATCATCATCGGCAATATGCATACCATCAGGTGGAACACATTCTTGATGAACAAGATTATCGGTAAGATTTAATAAAGCCCGAATAAATTGTTTGTATTGGGCAAGAATAAAAGCAGGGTCAAAAAGGTTATCCTGACCACGTACCACAAAACCACCTTTAGCTCCTGTTGGAACAATTTGTCCATTTTTAACCACTTGTGTGCTCATTAACTCCAAGACTTCGGTACGAAAATCAGCATAACGGTCAGAGTGCCTAATACCACCGCGTGAAACAGGTCCACCACGTAAGTGCGCACCTTCGACATACACACCATGCACAAATATTTCTCGGTATGGGAGTGGATGTGGTGCAAAGTCTAATTGTTGTGGATTGATCTTGATTGCCAGTGGTTCACCAGCTTCTCGCACATAAGCATTGGTGCGTAAACTAGCATCAATCAATGCTGATAAGGCACGCAACCATCGGTCATCGGTTAGGTTGGCAACATCGCCCATTGCCTTATCGAAATTGGTTTTAGATTGTGCTTGGTAGGTAAAAGGCATGGCTGGGCGATGAATCGCCTCAAACATATGATACAGTGCTGCTGCAGCTTTGGGCTGGTTGTTTAGCATGCGTGATAATGGAGTTGGTGCTGCTTCGGGGATAAGTTGGATAAGATGGTTGCGTAAGGTGATGAGTACAGCGATATGCTCAATATCCAAACCTGCGGAAATCAATAATGCATTGATGGAATCATGGTCGGCTTGATGATTTAGAACCTGTGTCAGTGCATGTTGTAAACGGGATATGCCTTCAGGATGCAATTTGTCGGGAATTTGACAACAAATGCAGCTGATATGAATGGTTTGTTCGCTTTTTCCAAATACTACAGCAGATTCTTGCATTGCAATTAAACCAAATGCCTGAATTTTATCAATAATCTCCCCCAGTGGTTTGGCATGTTGTGAGAGCACTTGGATGTTTAATGTGTTATTTGATAAATTTATTTGCACCACGCTTTGTTGGTATTTTAGAATTTGTTCACGCGTTTGATAATGGCGCAGGAACTGTTCAGGTGGGAATAATTCTTGATACAAAGGAGGAAGTTGTTCCAATTCACGTAGTGCGTGGGGCATATCCAATCGTTCAGCCTGATTGAGAATAGTTTGGCGAGCATGGTCTTTCCAAAAAATAATGCATGATTGAATATGTTCTTTGATGTGATGAGCTGTGGGATAATCATCACTTTGAATCGCCATGATGATGATGCGATAAGGACCAATGCCAAAGCTATCCTGATTGTGAATACTAATATTTAGTTCTTCAATATGTCTGCTAATATTGGACATAACATTCGGTCCATAACGCAGGCTGTGCATGGCGATGAATAAGTATTTAATATCACCGTGCCTTGGTGATAAATAGCTGGCAACCATATGTGTCGGGACGGTTAAATCGACGACTTGCCTTAGAGGTGAAAACCATAATTCTGGCTCAATGGATGCTAAAAGACTTTTGGGCATGCGATCAAATAGGGTGCGTATTTCACGGCGGTAAAAGGCTGAATGTTGAAGCAATGTTATGTTGCTAAGCTTTTGCCATTGCTGGCTTAGATAGGGAGCCTGACTGGCATTGGCATGCCTTGCACTACGTGAGAAGTGTCCAAGAATCATGGCATATTCCAGTTTATTTTGAGCATTTTCCCAGCAAACACGCACAATATCGACACGGGCAGCACTATATAAATGATGTTGGCTACATTTGAGATGAATCCATGTTATACCTGTTTGTTTGGGGGCTGGCAGAGCTTGTATGTCTTGATGTAATTCTGGTGTAACGTGTGCCAAAGTATGTAAATCACGCATCAGACCGAGGCGTTTTTTGCCACCTGTGTTATCAAAAAACTGCATGCCAAAAAGCAAATAACGACCATCATTCATCCATGCTAATAGTTCAGCATCTTGTGGTACATCCTTTTCAATATACTGGGTGATTTCATGGATATTTTGGGTCATACCTTGAAAATCTGCGACGGAGAGTTCAACAGCGTGTAAAACGGCATGTATATCATGTGCCAATTGTTTGCAGTCATGAATTAAGGTTGCCGATATATGTAATGCGATAAACATAAAATTTTGTTCGGCATGATGATCAGGCTGACGCAATTGAATATCACAAACTTGCTCATCACATTGCATCGCCGCAACCATGGTTTGTTGGCCGATGGGCTGAATATTTCTGCGCAACAAATAACCTTTAATGGCATCAAGATAAAATGCCTGATCGGGGCAACGGATAAGAATCAAGTGCCGATGCATGGCACCATGACTTATCGTTTTGGCAATCAGGGCGGTGCGCTCCTTACCAAATTTAAATGCAGGATGTGGCAACAAACGCATAGTGAGATGGATAAGGGCTGCTTGTAAGCGTTGAGGAGGAGTTTCTAAACCATGTTGAACTCTGGCTTCTTCTAATAAAGAAAGTAACTGCCGTCTTAATATCCGCATTCAGTATCCTCCACCATTACAGAAGCAATGATAAATTCTAACTGATAAGAAGTCTCTGTTTATTTATCAATGCTTACACTCTCCCATATGTCCGTTAGTATTTTATTAGTGTAGTCTAAATGATTGTTTTATGTCACGCTATGGCTATGGGAGTAAACATGGTGGATGAGAGTGTGCAAGGGCATCGTGAGCGTTTGAGGCTTCGCTTTTCTCAGTCGGGCTTTGATGGCTTTCACGATTATGAGGTATTAGAGTTATTACTAACTTATGCGATTCCGCGTATGGATGTAAAACCCATTGCTAAAGCGATGTTACAGGCTTTTGGCACGCTTGCAGGTGTATTTGATGCACCTGCATGCGAATTGAAACAAATTAAAGGCATGGGCGAAAAAGGTGCTGTCTTTTTAACGTTGATACGCCAAGTCGAGGTACGCTATTTGGCATCGGATTTACCAGGCAAATCGGTTTTTGACCGTCCTGATAAAGTAAAGGTACATTTGCGATTATTGGTACAAGGGCGCGGTATGGAATGTTTCGGCGCAATTTTTACAGATCAACAACATCGGCATATTGCCACGCAAGTCATGTTTGAAGGTACGGTGGATAGGGCGGTAGTCTATCCGCGAAATTTGATAAAACGTGCGTTAGAACTCGATGCCAAGGGTATGATTCTTTTTCATAATCATCCCGGAGGTACAGCACGTGCCAGTGATGAAGATATTGCGCTTACCAAGCGTATGGAAGATGCGAGTCTGCCGCTGGATATTAAATTGTTGGATCATTTCTTGGTGGCAGGTACAGAAGTGTTATCGTTTAAAGAAAATGGTTGGTTTTGATATAACAATCAGAGTTTTTAATATAAAAAAATAAATACCTGGTATGTCACCAAGCTTTATCATTCTTACATTCATAAAGCTTGGCAACATAGACCAGAATTCATGAGTTAAAATTGATATTTGGCCGTGATGACAGCGCCCCAAATCTTAGCTTCAGCATTTGTCCCCCATGTTGTTGGTAAATTTACCTTGTTCCAATATTGAACCCACTCAGCCCCGATAGAAAGCTGATCCTGCACAGTATAATCGGCACCCGCACCATAACTTAAACCAGTCTTTGTTTCTGTGCTATTAAAGCCTCTTGTGTTTGTGCCCTTAAAGCCCGCAGTGGTTCCACCAACCAAGCCATAAAGCTTGAAGTCAGGCGTTGCTGGAAATTGAACCTTCGCTAAATATGAGAAAAAGCTTGGCACCTTTAATGTTAACGTGGTTGTTGAAAGAGCCTTGCTTACTGAACCTGTGGCACCAATACGCAATTCAGCACCAAAATAATCGCTAAAGTCAGCACCAAAATTAGCATAACCACCAAAGGCTGTTTTGTTTATACTGCCAGTGGTATCAGTGTACTCCAAACCAAAACCACCAAGACCTATTCCTGCATAAGGTTTAATATCTGTTGCACTTGCAAGTGTTGGCAAAGTAAGCAATGCAAGTGTTGCCGCCACAATGATTTTTTTCATACTATCTCTCCCGTTATTAGAATGCTTTCTTAGCATGAGATATATTATAGTTCAAAAAGTATGCATGTCAAATAACACTGCATAAAGGTGCAT
>CAJXLC010000033.1 GCA_913055645.1 uncultured Pseudomonadota bacterium
TGCAATAAACATCAACAGTGCCATCAGTAGCATCACCAATGTGCCGCGTAAGTCGTAGGCAAGTGTGTGAATGGGTAAATCACCACCAGGTTGTTGCAAGCCATATAAACAAATAGCCGAGCGCCATGTGAACCACATCAATGCCAACAGTGGAATAGCATAAAGGACGGAATCGGTGAGTACCGCACCAGCCAGCATAAGGAATAAACCTGTTAACATACGATGCAAATGATTGCGTGGCGTGGCTGTCTCGACGATGACAGCTAGAGCAAGAATAAGTAGGAAATCTGTAAATGCGACAACCCACGCACGACCCAAAATAAGCTCAAGCCCAACCCATAAAAAACCGAACCAGCCAATAAAACTGGCTTGCATTTCAGTTAAAGAAAAACGTGTGCCTAGATACCAGCGTAAGAGGGCAGCAGTGGCTGGCAAGCTCCAGTATAGTGGGCTAACAAAATCGGATAGTGCCAAGGCCGCAACACCTGAAATTAATACCCCAAGCGTTAACCGCTCAGCATTGCCTGTGGATGATATTAAAGCCTGATTCATGAAGGCTCAACCAATGATAATAGAATATGATTCTTTTGTGTGCGGGGTGGTAAATATTCGGGTTTGGCAGCGGCAATGGCTTGCATAGCTGCTTGTAAACCCTGTGATGTAGAGCAGTCAAAAGATTGCTGACCAAGAACAAGATGAATGTTTGTCGGCAAAGGCTTTTTATTTGCAGTATGATTTTGAAGCCAATGCCATGTGCGACCAAGCAACGCCTCAAATGCAACATGGTGTTCATGGCTGTTTGTGAGGTGTTTGGGTAGTCGTAAATCTACGCATAGATGTGTTTCTTCTGGCTGCTCTGTGTGTTGCGTAAAATGTTTGATGCGCCATGAGCTTGGCTCTAAAGTTGATTTGCGCCAATGAATACGTGAAGGAGAATCACCAGCCGCATAGGCGCGCAAATCATGATATTCATCACCTTCTAACAAAGGTTCGGGATTATCTTGTCCTATATTTTTCTGTTGATATTGAGATGCAGACCATGCGATAGGTTTGGGTAATACAATCCACCATGCAGGGTCTTGGCGTTGGTGTGTAATTTCCCATAAACCCAAAGGTGCAGATGTTTTTAAATATTGCTTTTCAAGCTTGGTGTATTGGCGTTTATCGGCATGAATTTGCCCCATAAACAAGGATTCATTGGCACTTAAACGTGCATGCAACTGCATGTTTGTATCTGCCCAAGTTATATGTAGTAATGCCGATGTGTTTCGCTTGTATTCAATATGTTGACGCAGAACAAATGGTTGTTCGCACTCCACGTGATCGGGTAAGAAAACACCGAACTTGGGACAATGGCGCAATGTTTGTACGCCTTGCCAAAGTGCAGCAATGGCAATCGCAGAAAGCATTGCGCCGCATAAATATAAAAGGTTATTGCCAGAATAAAATGCTGCTGCCCAAAGTCCAAGCAGCGAGAAAAACATCAATGAGCCTGCGCGGGTCATGCCTATATGCCACAAATGACCGATGGGCATGCGTATGGCAACCAGTCCGTCGAGCAGGCGTAAAAGCCACGGTGGTAGCCTTAAGTCAGAGGGATTGTAAGCCATTAGGCGGGCACAGCGACCTGCTCTAAAAGGCTTTGCATTGCCGCTTCAATATCGCCAGCCGCCAGCACACGATGGCCCAAACATGGTAGCCAAACCGCTTGCACATCTGCCGCACTGACATACGATTGTCCATCAAGCCAAGCATGTGCCTTGGCAGCGGTGAGTAAATCATGCCCCGCTCGTGGTGATATGCCCTGTGTTAGCCATTTCCCATTGCGACTTTCAGCCAATAATTTTAACACATAATCCATCAGTACATCGCTGATTGGCATGGCTGCAATAGCTTGGCGAGCTTGTGTAATATCTTGCCATGATGTGATAGCCTTAAAGCTTTGTAGTTGTGAGCGACCGACTTCTCCAAGCAGTAATTCCCGTTCTGCTTGTGCATCGGGATAGCCCAAAGAAATGCGCATAAAAAAGCGATCCAGTTGCGATTCGGGTAAAGGAAACGTTCCCAAATGTTCAAAGGGGTTTTGCGTGGCAATGACAAAGAAGGGTTCAGGTAACATATGGGTTTTGCGTTCAATGCTCACTTGCCCTTCTGCCATGGCTTCGAGTAATGCCGATTGTGCTTTGGGTGTAGCACGATTGATTTCATCGGCGAGTACAATATGATGAAAAATAGGCCCTGCATGGAAGGTGAATGTTTTTTCAAGCGGATCGAAAATTTCAACGCCTACAATATCTGCAGGTAATAAATCGGCAGTGAATTGTATGCGCCCAAAATCTGAATGTAGGCTAGCAGCAAGTGCTTGTGCCAACGTCGTTTTCCCGACACCGGGCACATCTTCAATTAAAAGATGTCCGCCTCCGAGCAGGCAAATTATCAATTGCCGAATAGCAGTCTGTTTACCACTTAATGCACGGGCAAGTTGTTTCTCTAATGCTTGAATATTGTGTTGAATATCGGGTGACATAGGCATTTAGTTTTCCTTGTGATTTAAAATTGCAAGCATACCTTCTTTGAAGCTAGGGTAATGAAGCGTTGGCAATAGCTCATCATGCAGACGTTGATTGCTGATGCGCTTGTTGTCGCTGAAAAATGATAAAGCTGTCGCAGAAAGTTGCGCTTTGCCTTCTTTGGGATTGAGAATGATTGGCGCTGGTGCGCCAAGTATGGCAGCGACTTGTTGCACATATTCAGCATGTGGCAATGGCAAGTCATCGGCAATATTCACCACCCTTCCAGAGCGAGGCGATTGCATAGCTGCAAGCAGTGCGGCAACAATATCATCAACATGAATGCGGCTGGAATAATGAGGGGGATTCCATTGCACAGCTTTATAATCACCCGCATGTAAACGATTAATAATATTGCGCTCTGGCCCATAAATACCTGCCAAGCGGAATACTTCGGCGTATAGCCCAGAATCCAGCCATGCTTGTTCAGCTTTTAAACGTTCGATGCCACGCGGGCTAGAAGGTTGGCAATCATAAGACTCATCCACCCATGCACCCACAGCATCGCCATAGACCCCTGTGGTAGATAAGTAACCTGCCCATGTAAGGTGTTGGAGTTTGGGAGCTAATATCGTTAACCACTGTGTTTGTGATGCAGCCATGCTGTTGGCATTGCGTGTGAGTGGAATGGAATCTACTAGGTGTGTGGTTTGCTCCAATATTGCTACGTTTATATCGCTGGGCGATGTTATGATGATTGGGCTTATGCCAATTTCTTTCAGGGCGTGGGCATGCTCTTTATTTCGTGTTGTACCAGAAACTTGAAAGCCAAGCTCTAAACAGGCTTTGGCGAGTTTTGTGCCAACATAACCGCAGCCGAGAATGAGCAGGTGTTTATTCATGTGGTTTTTAGAGGCTTGTATATTATACGCATGTGACAAATCATTGCGCATCTTCTGGAGGTTGTCATGTCTGATATTTTAAGCGCAGAAGAATTAGCGCGTTTTAATCGCCATATTATTTTGCCCGATGTTGGTTTGGAAGGGCAAGAAAAACTGAAGCAAGCACGGGTGTTATGTGTGGGAACAGGTGGTTTGGGTAGCCCGATTGCATTGTATTTATCTGCCGCAGGTGTGGGAACAATGGGCTTGGTGGATTTTGATGTGGTGGATGATTCCAACTTACAACGTCAAATTGCTCACTCAACGGCTGATATTGGTCGTCCAAAAATTGAATCGGCACGTGACACATTGCTTGGTATCAATCCGTATTTGAATGTGGAGCTGCATGGTGATGGCATTACCCGTGATAACGTACGCGAAATCGTGGCGCAATATGACATCGTGGTGGATGGAACAGATAATTTTCCGACCCGTTATTTGGTCAATGATGCCTGTGTTTTGGAGGGTAAACCGTTGGTTTATGCCTCAATTTTCCAATTTGAAGGGCAAGCAACCGTATTTAATCACAAACAAGGCCCGTGTTACCGTTGTTTGTATCCAGAGCCGCCACCACCAGGCTTGGTGCCATCATGTGCAGAGGGTGGCGTGTTGGGCGTATTGCCAGGTGTGATTGGTGTGTTACAGGCGACAGAAGCCGTGAAAATTATTTTGGATGCAGGTACAAGTTTAAGTGGTCGTTTATTGCTTTACGATGCACTGGATATGCGTTTTAGAGAAGTGAAACTGCGTAAAGACCCGACTTGCCCAGCTTGTGGGGATAACCCAAGTATTGGTGATGTGCAGGCGTATGAACAATTTTGTGGCTTGCCGCCGACAGAAGAATTAGAAAAGGAGGAAGTTTTGGCTGATTATGATATTACCCCGAATGAACTAAAGAGCATGATGGATGCGAATGCTGATTTGTATGTCTTGGATGTGCGTGAGCCACATGAGATTGCCATTTGCGCTATTGATGGAACAGTAAAAATACCATTAGGCGAAGTGTCTGAGCGGTATTTAGAAGTTCCAAAAGATTGTGATGTCGTGGTGCATTGCAAATTGGGCGGGCGCTCGGCTCAAGCTGTGGAATTCTTACAATCCAAGGGTTATACGAATGTGAAAAATCTTGCAGGCGGCATTATCCGCTGGGCTGATGATGTGGATACATCACTAACAAAATATTAAAGGAAATAGCGATGAGTTATCAAAACGCAAGCATCACCAAAGCCGCCAATGTTTATCACGGTGGCAAGGTAAGTAGTCGTAGCATTGTGACAGCAGATGGTGAGTCTAAAACACTCGGCTTTATGTTAGCAGGCAACTATAATTTTGGCACGGAAGCAGCAGAAGTTATGGAAATTCTTGCTGGTTCATGCCGTGTTCGTTTGGATGGTGAAAGTGATTGGAAAGCCTATCAAGCTGGTCAGAGTTTTCATGTGGATGCCAACAGCCGTTTTGATATTGAAGTCAGCGATATATTGGACTACGTCTGCCATTTCGCATGAGTCCTGCTTTTGAGTGGATGGGCGTACAGCCTTATGAGGCGATGTGGCAAAAGATGAGGGCGCATGCCGCCTTGCTTGCTGAAGCTAATGCTGATGAGGTGATATGGGCATGTGAGCATGAGCCTGTTTACACAACAGGCAAACGGGCAATAGATAACCGCTTGGATGTGGTTTTGCCGGCTCCGCTTATTGAGACGGATAGGGGCGGAGAAACCACCTTTCATGGGCGTGGGCAAGTGATGTTATACCCCATTATTGCTTTGCGCAGACGAGGATTAACAGTTCGGCAGTATATTGAGCTTCTTGAAGAATCAGCGATTCAGGTATTAGCTGGCTATGGCATAACGACAGAAAGGCGCTGCGGGTTGCCCGGTGTATGGACGGACAAGGGCAAAATAGTTGCCATGGGTATTCGCATATCGCAAGGCGTGGCATACCATGGTATGGCAATGAATATGGATGTGGACATGGCATATTTTAAAGCCATAAACCCGTGTGGATTAAGTCAAAATACAGTGAATATGCAGGATAGTATCAACCTCTTGCCTTCAAAGAACCAGCTTGCGCAAGCATGGTCTGACACATTGAATGATTTACTGTAAGAATGGCTGGGATGATTTGACTATATAGCGACTCTTTATTCAAAAAATATCCAAAATGATTGAATTTCCTACATGTTTGGTTAATGTTCGCGGCTTTTTAAAACCACGGCTAAAAAGCATGGCACTATGAATAGCAATGGTCTATAATCTATCGGCGTTTGATGATAGATGCTATGGAGGCAAAACGATGGCTCTGACAAAGAAACAGCTAGAAGCATTTGAGAAACAATTGTGTGATTGGCGCGATGAGCTTGAAGCTGCGCAAAGCGATAGCATGCAAGCGATGCATAAAGAAGAACAAACAGCCTTTCCTGATCCAACCGATCAAGCCAGTGTTGAGACGGAACGTAACTTTGATTTGCGTATTAAAGGTCGCGAACGCCGCTTGATTCGTAAGATTGAGAAAACCATTAGCCGTTTGCAAGATGGGGATTTTGGTGTGTGTGAAGGTTGCGGAGGTGATATTAGTTTGAAACGCCTGCAAGCACGACCCGTGACCACATTGTGCATTGATTGCAAAACAGAACAGGAACAAGAAGAGCGCACACATATTTAGTACAACTTATGAAGTTTGAAGATTAAAAAGGCAGGCTGTTGAATAATCAACAGCCTGCCTTTTTATTTTGAGTGTAAAGTTAAAAACAATGATGTAATGACTTAATTTTATCGCGTAATAATAATTTAAGTGAGATTTATGTATCTCGGTGCGTTAAGCAGTAATATTAATGCTTTTCCCCGTGCTTGCCTCACCTTCAGTCGTCTGTGTGGCAGAAGTTTCGATTATTTCAGTGCTAGGAGATTCGCTTACTTCTGCGCTAGCTAAGGCTTTTGCTACTGAAGATATGGATACTTGATCGGCTGCTTTTGCAGTAGTATTTGGATCTGTATTGGCAGCTTGTTGTGGATTAATGATTGTATTGAATGAGCTTTGTGCTTGAGGAGAACTTTGCGTTTGAGAAACTGGGGATATTTGCATAGCTAAAAAGACTATTTGGATGTTTATTAAATGTCAATCCTAAACCATGGAAGATTTGGGGCCAGGCCTTGTTTTTTACATTTTAATATTGTTAGATTAAATTGATATTTAAGACAATTTTTTAATAAAACTCTATTTTATTAAAGTAAATGAATTTATCATTCTTAAAACAAGCTGTTTTATAGCTACTTTAGATAAGTTAATTGTGAAACTCTAGAAAAATATCTAGTCGCGTAACTCATTAGGTAAACTAAAAGTAATGTTTTCTTTGACAGTTTTAAGTGGGGTGACGGATGCGTCTGATTGATTTAGAAAATCAATGACTTGTTGTACTAATATTTCGGGCGCGGATGCCCCTGCAGTGATGCCAATATACTCTTTTCCTTGCAGCCAAGAAGTATCAATATCATTCACACCATCAATCAAATATGCGGGAGTCCCACATCGTTTAGAGACTTCTTTTAAACGATTGCTGTTGGATGAGTTTTTTGAGCCAATGACCAAAATTAAATCACTTTTTTCAGCCAAATCTTTTACGGCTTTTTGACGATTGCTGGTGGCATAACAAATATCTTCGCGTTTCGGGCCTTGAATATTGGGAAATTGCTTGCGCAAGGCATCAATCACATCGGCAGTATCATCCACGCTAAGGGTGGTCTGGGTGACAAAAGCAAGTTTGTTTGCATCTTTCACATCTAGGTTTGGCACATCTTCAGGCTCGGATACAAGCAACACAGCACCTTCAGGCGCTTGCCCCATAGTACCCTCAACTTCGGGATGTCCTGCATGACCAATAAGAATCACTTGATCACCATGCTCATAATGGCGGAGCAGTTCCAAATGAACCTTGGTGACCAATGGACAGGTTGCATCGAGTACACGCAAGTCACGTGCTGTTGCGGATGCTTGCACGGCTTTGCTCACACCATGTGCAGAAAAAATCAGCAATGAACCATCAGGGGCATCACTGACTTTATCAATAAAGATTGCACCTTTGGCTTTTAAATCTTCAACGACATAACGATTATGCACAATTTCGTGGCGTACATAAACAGGTGCACCATAGACCTTAATTGCACGTTCCACGATTTCAATGGCGCGATCCACGCCCGCACAAAAACCGCGTGGCTCAGCTAAAAATACGGATTTGGGTTGAAAAGAAAGCTTTTGTTGCTGCATAAGATGACCTTTTACGTTATTTTCTGCCGCCGAGACTAACAAAGGAGCAAGCAATGAGCGATTACCAGTTGAATGTAGGTGACAATGCACCCGATATTTCCCTGCCGATTTTTCCAGAAGGTGAATTAAAATTATCAGATTACCGTGGGCATTGGGTGATTGTGTATTTTTACCCCAAAGACAGTACGCCTGGCTGCACCACAGAATCATGTGAATTTCGTGATGCTTTGCCTGATTTTAGTGCCGCAAATGCAAAAATTGTTGGTGTGAGCCGTGATTCATTGAAATCACATGCTAACTTCACAACTAAACAAGACCTGAATTTCCCTTTGATTTCAGATGCTGAAGAAGTGCTATGCAAGGCTTTTGATGTGTGGCGTTTGAAAAAGAATTACGGCAAAGAATATATGGGCATTGAACGCTCAACCTTTATTATTAACCCTGATGGAAAAGTAGCGCATGCATGGCGCAAAGTGCGTGTGAAAGAGCATGTTGCAAGCGTATTGGAAAGCCTAAAAGGATTGCAAGGCTAACTGAATCATGTTTCAAGGTAAGAATATTCTGCTCGGTATCGGTGGCGGCATCGCGGTCTATCGTGTGGCAGAATTGACGCGCCTGCTTATCAAACAAGGAGCGAAGGTTCGCTGTGTGATGACTGCATCGGCATGTGAATTTGTCACGCCGTTAACCTTTGAAGCATTAACGGGTGAAGCCGTACATACGGATTTATTTGATTTAACGTCTGAACGTGACAATTTGGCAGGACAGCCAAATTGGACAGGCGAAGTCTGCCGCAATGCGGGGCGAAACATGGATGTTGAGCATCAGATGGGGCATATTCAATTGGCGCGTTGGGCGGATGCTGTGCTTATTGCACCTGCAACGAGTAATCTGATTGCCAAGTTGGCGCATGGCATTGCTGATGATTTGCTCACCACCATGATGCAAGTGTGTGATACGCCTGTATTGCTGGCGCCTGCCATGAATGCATCCATGTGGGAATCAGCAGCAACTCAGCGCAATTTGCACACATTACAAGCTGATAGTTTTAGTGTGATTGAGCCTGCAAGCGGCGCTTTGGCATGTGGTGAGCAGGGCATAGGGCGTTTGCCAGAACCACAGGCACTCGCGGATGCGATTTTGCCGTTGTTGTTACCACAGGCTTTGCGAGGTCAGCATTGGATTATCAATGCAGGGCCAACGCTTGAGGCTTGGGATGCAGTGCGGGTATTAACGAATCGGGCATCGGGGACATTGGGGGCAAGGTTGGCACAGTATGCTTCGGCTATGGGGGCGAGTGTTACCCTGATTGCAGGTGTTGGAACGCCGCACTTTGGCTGTGGTGTTCAGCGCGTGGATGTGAAGAGCGGTGATGAGATGCTGCAAGCCTGTACGCAAGTAGCTCAAGGTGCGGATGTGTTTATTGGCACCGCAGCAGTGAGTGATTTCCGCTTTGCTAACGTGTCTGATAAAAAGATAAAGCGCGCTGATGCACAGCAGCTAGATGTTCAACTCACTGCCAATACGGATATTGTTGCCTCTATTGCGGGCATGAAGCATAGGCCCAAAAAAGTTATCGCATTTGCTGCAGAAAGTGAGAAACATATCGCCTATGCCAAGGTGAAATTGCAGAAAAAAGGTGTTGATGCCATTGTTGCCAATGATGTGCGTAATATGGATTCAGACACAGCTTCTGGCTGGTGGATTGTTGATGGTAAACAAGGGATACATGAAGAAAGTATCGAGAAATGCAATAAAATTCAGTTTTCACAAGAAATTATTAAAAAAATAATGGAGTTAAAGCCATGAGCGATCAAAACACCTGTGTTAACATTCAAAAACTTCCGCATGGTGAAGGTATTGATTTACCTTTTTATGCTACCACCCATGCTGCGGGTGCAGATTTGCGAGCCGCGATTGATGAAGATGTGGTGATTGAAGCGGGTGAGAAAGCATTGATTAAAACAGGGCTTGCCATGGCATTGCCTGATAATTTTGAAGCGCAAATTCGACCTCGCTCTGGCTTGGCGCTCAAACATGGCATTACAGTGCTCAATAGCCCAGGCACGATTGATGCAGATTATCGCGGTGAAATTGGCGTGATTCTGATTAATCATGGCAAAGAGGCATTTACTGTTCAGCGCGGTGATCGTATTGCGCAAATGATTATCGCACCGTTTGTGCAAGCAAATTTTCAATGTGTCGAGACACTGGATGAAACTGAGCGTGGTGAAGGTGGTTTTGGGAGTTCAGGGAAAAATTAAGTTAGAGTTTACTCAAAACGTACGCATACATAAGGCTATTCTGCTAATAAATACGCCATGTAGCTTTATTTTTCACCATGCTATGTCTATAGCAAATGAACCTGAATCATGCCACGTACTGGATCTGTCGAATCTAGCTCGACAGTCACCTCATCACCCAAACTCAACACCTGCCCACCATGACGTGCTACGAGGCGATGATGCACGTCATCATGGGTAAACATGCCGCCCAAATCATCCACAGACATAGAAGCTTCTGCCAATGAGTCTTCCAGTTCAAGGAATATGCGGCGTTTACTCAAGCCTGAAATACGTGCCTTCATGGTTTTGCCAATATCTTTGCCATGATACAAGGCTGCCAACATCGCTTGCGTATCCCATTCGCCACGTTGTTGTTTGCGCTCTTGAACGGACACATGTAAACCAATCGTTTCAAGCTCTTTGGCTGGTTGCACACTGTCTGGATTTTTACCTTGCAACAAAGCTTTTAAGCGGCGGTGTACTGTTAAATCTGCATAACGGCGAATCGGACTGGTGAAGTGCCCGTAAGATTTATATGCCAAACCGAAATGTCCGTCATTGTTGGTGGTATATTTTGCTTGTTGCATAGAGCGCAAAATCAAACGATGCAACACATGTGAGTAAGGTTTGCCTTCGGATTTTTCCAATACAGACTGCACATAACTTGGACGCACATCATATTTGGGATGCTGCTTAATATTTAAGCCCAATGGCGCAAGAAATTCATTGAGTTTATCAATAGATTCGCGCTCTGGCGCAGGATGCACACGATAAAGCAATGCGCACTCTTTGCTTTCTAAATATTCCGCTACTGCGGTATTGGCTGCGAGCATCAATTCTTCAATCAGTTTATGCGCAATATTGCGTGGTTGTGCTGCCATACCCAATACTTCATTGTTTTTAAGCACAGGGCGTGTTTCAGGCAAATCCAAGTCCAACGCACCGCGAATTTCACGGCAACGCTCTAAAACACGAAACAAACGTGCCGCATCTTCCAGCATCGGACGAATTTTCACACCAGCAACAGCTTTTCGCTCGCTATCTTCCAGCCAATTGGCAACTTGCGTATAGGTTAAACGTGCATACGAATAAATCACGGCTTCATACATGCGTGATGAACGACGTTTACCACTGGCATCAAAACGCATGCGCGCCACCATTGCCAAACGTTTTACTTTTGGATTAAGCGAGCAAAGACCATTGGAAAGCTTTTCAGGTAACATCGGGATTACCCGATCAGGAAAATAAAATGAATTACCACGCTCCAGCGCCTCTTCATCCAATGCCGATTTAGGCTTCACATAATGCGCGACATCGGCAATCGCCACCCATGCTTCAAAACCTTCACCACGTGGAATCACACACACAGCATCATCAAAATCACGCGCATCTTCGCCATCAATTGTGACAAATGGCAAGTGCGTTAAATCCATCCGCTCCTTACAGTCAGATTCCAACACTTCATCAGCAAAACCAGCTGCTTCACGCTCAACTGCCGCAGGAAATGACTCCGATAAGCCTTGTTCGGCAACCACTAAATCAATCAAACGTTCGGGCGTTAAATCACTACCTAGGACTTCCAAAATCTTGCCGCATAAGGGGTTTTCGCCACGTTGCACTTCTACACGCACCCAATCGCCACTATGTGCGCCATTGGTATCGTTGCGTTTGATAACAATCGCCTGTGGAATTTTACGCGAGCGCGGTTGCACCAGACCTATACTGTTTTCAATATTAAACTGCCCAACCAATATTGCCGCAGCTTCTTCAAGTGTGCGTACATATTCACCCGATTCTCGTCCGCGCTTAAAAACTACACGGACTTCCACGGTGTCTCCATGCATCAAACCACGCATTTCTTCATGGGGTAAAAACACGCCTTTTTCGCGCCCAACCACATCCACAAAACCAAAACCATCAGGGTGCGCGGAAACAACGCCGCTTACCACTTCACCTTTAGCTGCTGCATGGCGGCGCATAGAGCTATGTTCAGCTCGATCTTTTGAACGCGAATTAGAATGCGATTTACGTTCTTCCTCACGCCCATAAGTCTTACGACGTCCAGCTTTACTGCGTGAAGTATGCTTTGTACCACTTTTTTTGCGTTTTTCAGCCTTTGCCCATGGACTTTCAACACGTTCAGGTGCTGTCTCAGCACGCGAATCACGGCGTTTAGGCTTACCCGATGGCTTGCCTCCATGATTGCTTCTAGAAGGTCGTTTTCCTTGCTTGTTTCTTGACACAGACTGACTCCATTTTATGATGCACGACCTTGCAGTAAGGCATATCGCACTTGTGATTGTATCTGCCGAGGTGGCGGAATTGGTAGACGCGCTGGCTTCAGGTGCCAGTGTCCCCACGGACGTGCTGGTTCGACTCCAGTCCTCGGTACCATGCTGTATTAATACAAAGGCTCGGCTACGAATGTCGCCATTCTGCCGAGCCTTTCATATTTTAGCTACAATCTTACCATATAGGAAGCCCTAACTACCTAGGGTGGAATTCACGCTCCCCGCCCCATCTGTGCTTGCGAGGGTGGTGCTTCTTCATTTCAGCCGCTTTTTCACGCTGTTCTGGTGTTAGAATAGCGTAAACTCGTGCACGCATCTTTCCTTCTTGTATGACTTTACGTTTCACCAATCGAGCTTCCTCACGCGCTAGTTTTACAAGCTTCTCTTCATAACTTCTCGCGCTAGGGTTTAATTTTTCTAATGCCTCATGGTTATCCTGCATAGCATCATGTAACGACATTCTTTCATTGCGCTCACTACGATGAATTTGCTTCAACTGTTGATGTTGCTCATCGGTTAGCTGCAATGCATCTGCTATTCGCTCCATTTGGTTACCATGTGGTCGCTCTGGTTCCGCGTAAGCTGTATGTGCTAAGGGTATCAAACATGTGGCGGCAAGAAATAACATACGCCAAGTCTTGATATATCCGGCTTTTTTCATTTTATTCTTCATAATTCACTCCATTTTAAAATAAATACACTGATCCACAGCGCATGGGCAAATGGTAAGAGCCTTTATGCAATATTGCGTATGCCAAATGCAAAAGATAGGCAAAATAATGTAAAGAATATGTAAAAAATAGCGATTCAGTCTGTTTTTAAGCTTCCATTGTGGCAAAATAAGCCCATGCACATACTACTGATTGATGATGATATTGAATTATGCGACCTGCTTAGTCGCTTTTTGCATAGTGAAGGCTTTAAAGTCACATCTGTTCATGATGGTGAGCACGGGTTAAAAATGGCTGATGAAGGCGACTTTGATCTTGCGGTACTTGATATGATGCTGCCCAAAAAAAATGGTATGGATGTGTTACGCGAATTACGCCAAAGCTCCACGCTTCCTGTCATGATGCTGACCGCCCGAGGTGAGGAAATGGATCGTATTATCGGGCTGGAACTTGGCGCGGATGATTACCTTCCCAAGCCATGCAATCCCAGAGAATTAGCTGCCCGCATTCGCGCTATTTTACGTCGCAGTGAACCACAAACTTCCGATACAACATCACAAACCGTAACCTTTGGTAGCCTAACATGGCAGCCAAAATCACGTACAATCCTAAACCAATCCAAGCCTATTGAACTCACGTCCACAGAATATAATATCCTTAGTATTTTGATGCAACATGCGGGCGAGGTCGTGAGTAAACACGAACTAAGCGAGGCTGCACTTGGTAAACACTTTGCTTCTTTTGATCGCTCACTTGATGTTCATATTGGGCATTTACGCAAGAAAATCCCTGCCACAACCAGCCATACACCACGTATCAAAACAGTGCATAGTATTGGCTGGTTATTTGTGCCTGAATAACATGAAATTATTCTGGAAAGTTTTTTTCACACTGATACTTACCTTGCTTGTTACATTCGCCGCAGCAAGCTGGTTAAGTCAAAAGTGGCTGGAGGAAAACAAGATTGTAGAGGCTCGTATGCAAGCTCTTTCCAATCTAGGCGAAACGGCAGTGGCTCTATATCAGCAAGGTGGAGAGGTTCATTTTCAACGTTGGCTGAAACACGCCATGAGAAAACATCATTTTCATGCTGCTTTACTTGATCAAAAGGGTCACAATGTTCTGCCTTACCGATTAATGCCTGAATTAAGGCGACTTGCCAAAAAGGTGAAGAGTCAAAAACAAATGATTCATACGCTTCGCCCGCCTGTTTTACTAATAGCGACCCCATTCGTTATAAATCATACAGATTATTACTGGTTAGCATCCACTCACCTTGCCCCTCATCAAATGGATAATGGGCGACAGGGCATGCTACTTATTCGTTTAAGTATTACGCTTTTAGCGCTTATCATGATTAGCTGGTGGCTTACCCGCATGTTCACACGCCCCATACGACTGCTTCAAGGAAGCACCGAACAACTTGGGCAAGGAAAACTATCAATCAGGTCAGCCCCCGAACTTGCCAAGCGCAAAGATGAACTGGGTGATTTATCACATAGCTTTGATAGGATGGCAGAACGGCTTGAATCACTTATTCATAGTCATCAACAACTTCTGCGCGATATTTCACATGAATTGCGCTCGCCCCTAGCTCGTTTACAGGTAGCACTGGAATTAGCACGCAATGAAGCTGGCGAAAAGGAAGGCAGCGAACTTGATCGTATCGATAAAGAGGCTAGGCAACTCAATACATTGATTGGCGAAGTCCTGACCTTGGCACGTTTCGAACAAGGGTCTGTGCAAGAAAATATAAGTATTATAACACTCAATGAACTTTTATCTCAAATTGCCAACGATGCCGCATTTGAAGCTGAATCTATGGGCAAGAAGGTGAACTATCACCCTCATCCAGCGTGCCAAATCAAAGCAGATCAGCGCTGGATAACACGGGCGCTGGATAATATTGTTCGTAATGCCATTCGCCACACCAAGCGAGCAAGTTCGGTGGACATATCCCTTACCATTCAAGCTCAACAAATCATTGTTCGCATTCGTGATCATGGTGACGGTGTGGAAATATCGGCGCTACCGCATTTATTTGAGCCATTTTTCCGAGTTAGCGATGCTCGTGAACGCCATGCACAACAAGATAGCGGTTACGGCTTGGGTTTAGCCATTGCCCAGCGTGCGGTTGAACAACATGGGGGACATATCCAAGCTCGCAATCATCCTGAAGGAGGGTTGGAGGTAAGTATCTATCTTCACTTATATAACACGAAAGAAACGATATAAATCAAGCTTTTCTCAAGCTGTTAATTTCAGCAGCTATCAATTCACCAAGTTGCCCTGCACGAAACCAATGTTCTTTCTCTCCAGCCAGTCCGTGCAATGCAACAGCAGCAGGGAGCGCGGTCTCTGCAGGTAAGCCGCCTGCGAGTAAACCACCTATCATACCTGCCAATACATCACCTGTACCTGCTGTTGCCAAATTGACAGAGCCAAAGGGGTTCAGCCATACATCCTTTTGCGGAGAAATAACCAATGTCTGCGCACCTTTGAGTACAATCCATGCTTGATATTTATCAGCCAATGCCAGCCCTGAGGCAAGACGGTCTTGTTGAATATCCATAGAGAACTGACCCAATAAACGTGCCGCTTCTCCTGCATGGGGCGTTAAGACTGTTATGGCTTTTCTGGATTTAATAAGCCTATGCAGTGTTTCATTTTCTGCCAGCATATTCAATGCATCTGCATCCAGCACTGTGGGCAAATCACTCTTTAGAATATCAATAAGCGTATCTTGTTGTTTCTTGCCCCAGCCAGGTCCAGCTACAATAGCGCCCGCTTGCTGCCAAGGTGCATGTCCTTGCGGGTGAACCATAATCTCCAAAGATGATGATGCTAAAATTGGATAAATATCATCGGAACAAGCCATACTTACCAAACCAGTACCAACGGCTTGTGCTCCTATCGCTGCAAGTTTGGGCGCGCCTGTATAACCAACTGAACCAGCAAATATCCACAAATGTCCGAAGCTTTGTTTAAATGCTTGGGGCTCTCGCTTAGGAAATGCTTCTTGTATCGTATTTATATCAATAAGCTGACTTGTGACGGCGGGGATAGGGCAATCCACGAACATTTGATGAATCGTCTCTACGCGAATACCAATCGAAGCAGGCATAAGCATCAATCCACTGTGTTCTCGACCTTGCTGCAACCAATGTCCCCATTTATAGGCTGCAATCGGAAGCGTGATATCTGCATCAATTGCAGTCCCTAATATTTCTCCGCTATTTGCATCAATCCCACTGGCAATATCGACCGCTAATACGGGAGCCTTGGCTTTATTAATTGATGCAATAGCCTGTTCCAACCAGCCCGTAATAGGGCGCGTTAAACCTGTGCCAAAAATCGCATCCACCACAAGCACGGCGCGATTTAACCAGCCTTCAAGCTTAGGTAAATCAACCGCGCTAGTCACAGGACGTATTTTTACACCCACGCTTTGTGCCAAATCAATTTGCTTCCTTACATGATCTGTAACATTGTCCAATGGTAACAGTGGAATCACCGTGACTGCTAGTTGCTTTACACGCAACAAACGCGCTGCTACAAAACCGTCACCCGCATTATTTCCCATACCCACAATAATCACGATACGTCCGCTATCAAGCCGATGTTTATAGCTCGCCAATGCAACTTCTTGCCCTGCTTTCTCCATCAATGCTTCGACTGAAAGTCCATCATGTTTCATAGTATATTGATCTGCCATACGCATTTGTTCGGATGTAAGAATAGAATTTTCATTTAGATTCACCATAAAAAACACCTCCCTGTGAACATAGCCCATATGCAAGACTACGTATAATTTTATAAAATTCTATTGACGCTTACTTAAAGTCTTTGTAGAAATGCGCCACTGCTGTTCGGCAGTTCATATTTGTTTAATCCACATATTCATATTGTGATTTAATCTTTTGGCACAAGCCAATCTCATATCTATTTTTTGTTTTACCGATTTATTGGAGTTTTTAAATACATGTCTTCTGAAGAAAACACGACGATAACCAAGCCAGAAAGCGCAACTGTTGCTAAAGTAGCAGATACATCAACGACGGAGGCTGTTGTAAAACCTCGCCGTGGGCGCCCTAAAAAAGTCGTTGCAGAAACTGCTGATGACGCACCAGCAAACACAGAAAAAAAACCTGTCAAACGCCGTGGTCGACCAAAAAAGGTTGTTGTATCTGATAAAGCTGAAGCTACAACGGCTGCCACAGAGGCTAAAGCCATTGTGACGAGTGATAATAACGTAAGTACTGCAAAGAATGAGCCTGAGAAGAAGGTGGAAACGGCGCCCTCTGAACAAAATAAGAGTGAGCAAAGTCAAGGTGAGCAGCGTCAAGATGAACCGCGTCACACTGGTCGTCGCAACAATAGAAATAACCGCAATAACAATCGGAATAATCGCAACAACAATCGTAATTTTGATAAACGTCATCGCAACAAACATGAAGAAGAAGATGAGAATACATCCAATGAATTAGAAGGTGTAACGCTACATATTCGTGATGTTGCTGCTATGTCTCCTGAAGAATTGTTGGCAAAAGCTGATTCATTGGGCATTGATAACGTTGCAGGCATGCGCAAGCAGGAACAAGTTTCCGCCATTTTACGTGCGCATGGTTTACGTGGTGGTACAATTTATTCTGAAGGTGTGTTGGAAATTTTACCTGATGGTTTCGGTTTCCTGCGTTCTGCAGAAGCCAACTACCTATCTGGACCTGATGATGTTTATGTATCCACACATCAAATTCGCCGTTCATTTTTGCGTAAAGGCGATACTGTTACGGGTGAAATTCGCACCCCACGTCGTGGTGAGAAATATTCTGCTTTGAAGACTGTGGATAGCATCAATGGTGAAGAGCCATCTGTAGCTCGTACCAAGGTATTGTTTGATAACCTTACGCCTTTATACCCTGATGAACGTTTGGTGATGGAGCTTGAAGATGCCACTGCCAAAGACAAAACAGGACGTGTGATTGATTTGGTTTCACCGATTGGTAAAGGGCAACGTGCTTTGCTTGTTGCGCCTCCGCGTACGGGTAAAACCATGATGATGCAATCCATTGCGCACTCCATTGAGAAGAATCATCCCGAAGTATCATTGATGGTGTTATTGATTGATGAGCGTCCTGAAGAAGTAACTGATATGAAGCGTTCTGTGAAAGGTGAAGTGGTTTCTTCTACCTTTGATGAGCCTGCGCAACGCCATGTGCAAGTAGCTGAAATGGTTATCGAAAAAGCCAAACGTATGGTGGAGCATGGTAAAGATGTGGTGATTCTATTGGATTCGATTACCCGTTTGGCACGTGCTTTTAATACGGTTGTACCATCTTCCGGCAAGATTTTAACAGGTGGTGTGGATGCCAATGCATTGCACCGCCCGAAACGTTTCTTTGGTGCTGCGCGTAATATCGAAGGTGGCGGCTCGTTGACCATTATCGCTACAGCATTGGTAGATACTGGCTCGAAAATGGATGAAGTGATTTTTGAAGAGTTTAAAGGTACGGGTAATATGGAGATTAACTTGAACCGTAAGTTGGTCGATAAACGTGTCTTCCCAGCCATTGATATTGCGCCATCTGGCACACGTAAAGAAGAGCTATTGATTGATAACGAAACCTTACAAAAGATTTGGGTTTTACGTAAAATTCTATCGCCTATGAATGCTGTTGGGGCAATGGAATTTTTATTGGATAAACTTGGTACAACCAAAAATAACGACGAGTTTTTTGAGCGTATGAACCAATAGTTTTCACAGTTATAAAATAAACTGCTATACTCATAGTATGTTAGCTATATCTGAACTTACACTTGTCTCGCGTGTACCAGCGGTTGCTGTTCCGCCGCTGGTTGCAGCACCGGCATCGTTGATGGATGCTGTTGCCACAGATGTGCTAAGTGTTCAGGCATCAAAGCCTACTGCATTCCGCAATCATTCACCTGCTGGCAATCCGCAAACACTATCTCATCCCAGTGAGAAGCAGAGTGTCCCTGCACGACATCTTGATCGTTTTGGCTGATTCATCATTCCAATTGTAATCGTTATAACTTTGTATTTCGTAGTCTGAGTGCATTGCTAATAACCGACACCGAGCTAAAACTCATCGCCGCTGCGGCAATCACTGGAGATAACAAAAGTCCAAACACGGGATAAAGCACACCTGCTGCAATCGGCACCCCTGCGGAGTTGTAGATAAAAGCAAAAAACAGATTCTGGCGGATATTTTTCATGGTGGCGCGTGATAAGCGTCTGGCTCGCACAATGCCTGTTAAATCACCTTTAATTAGTGTTACCCCTGCTGATTCCATTGCCACATCTGTGCCTGTACCCATCGCAATGCCAACATGTGCTTGTGCCAAGGCTGGCGCATCATTGATGCCATCACCTGCCATTGCCACGATTTTTCCTTCCGCTTGCAATGCTTTGACAACATTGGCTTTTTGATCTGGCAAAACATCTGCTTCAAAACGTTCAATACCAAGTTGTGAAGCAACTGCCGAAGCAGTATTGTGATTGTCACCTGTGAGCATCACCACTTCAATGCCTTCATCATGCAATGCTTTGATGGCAGCAGGTGTTGAAGCTTTGATAGGGTCAGATACACCAATAAATCCTACAAGAAGATCATCAGCAGCAACGTACATGACTGTTTCACCAGATAATTGATGTTTTTCCACCTCTGAAGCAACAGCAGTCATGTCAATTTCATTATCTTGCATCAACGTTGCATTACCCAGCAAAACTGATTGTTTGCCTACCATAGCTTGCACACCTTTACCTGTGACTGCCGTAAAGTTTTCAACAGCTTGTAAACTTAGCTGACGCTGTTTCGCACCAGCTACAATTGCTGCCGCCAAAGGATGTTCACTGGCACGCTCAAGACTTGCAGCCAACATCAAGACATCATTTTCGGACATATCATGTGTTTTTAACACTGTGGTTAAGCTTGGCTTGCCTTCAGTCAGTGTTCCTGTTTTATCAACAACGACAGTATTAACTTTCTCCATGACTTCCAAGGCTTCGGCATTCTTGATGAGCACACCAGCCGTTGCCCCACGCCCTGTACCCACCATGATAGAAATTGGTGTCGCCAAGCCCAATGCGCAAGGGCATGCAATAATCAAAACCGCAACTGCATTAATTATAGCATGTGCCAAACGGGGCTCTGGGCCTACAAAAAACCATGCACCAAAAGCAATCATGGCAATAGCAACCACCGTAGGTACAAAATAACCAGCTACAGTGTCCGCCATTTTCTGAATAGGTGCACGGGAGCGTTGGGCTTCTGCGACCATGTTCACAATCTGTGATAATAGCGTATCCGCACCAACCTTTTCAGCGCGCATCAACAATGAACCATTGGCATTAACCGTCGCACCAATCAGTTTTTCACCAACAAACTTCTCAACTGAGATAGGCTCACCTGTTACCATGGACTCATCTACAAGGCTTTCACCCTCCGTGACAATGCCATCAACGGGTACTTTCTCACCAGGGCGAATACGCAAAATATCACCGACTTGCACATCTTCCATAGGCACATCGACTTCCGAGCCATCAGCTTTAACCAAACGTGCGGTTTTAGGTGCCATGCCGAGCAAGAGTTTAATCGCCTCATTGGTGCGTGAACGGGCTCGTAGCTCTAACACCTGACCTAGTAAAACTAAGGTCGTAATAACAGCTGCAGCTTCAAAATACACATCCACCAGACCGCCTTTCATCTGCATAAGAGGAGGGAACACATTCGGCAATAACAATGCAACAACACTGTAAATCCATGCCACACCAACCCCCGAACCAACGAGGGTAAACATATTCAAGTTCCAAGTTTTGACAGATAAAAAGAATCGTTCAAAGAACGGCCAACCACCCCAAAGAACAACAGGTGTCGCCAAGGCAAACTCAATCCATTGCGCCAAGCCCATGTTTAAAGAAGCAGGCAACCAAGATGGCGCTAAATCGGCAACCATTGCCAACATAAATACAGGCACCGACAACATCGCACTGACTTTGAATCTCCGACTCATATCATCGAGTTCAGCATTGTCTTCCTCAACAGATACCGTACGTGATTCTAATGCCATGCCACATTTAGGACATGAACCTGGCTCATCGCTGACTACCTCTGGATGCATAGGGCAAACATATTCAGTTTTTTCATTCAGAGTAGGGGCAGCCATAGGTTCCAAAGCCATACCACAGACTTTGCATGTGCCTGACCCTTGCTGCTCTTGTCCTGGGCACATCGGACAAAAGTATGTGGCATCAGGGTTATTAGCTATGACCGATTTATGACTGTGATGATGTTCACACGCATCATCTTTGCCTTCATAGGCTGCTGAATCAGCGGAGAATTTTTCAACACAATGTTGTGAGCAAAAATAGTAATCATGTTCGTTATATTGAACATGGTTGGCAGATGTTTGGCTCACTTTCATGCCACAAACAGGATCATAGGTACAATTTTCACCCATATAATCTTCAGGAGTGGTTCCAAATTTTTCTAGGCAATGTGCACTACAAAAATGGTAGTCCACACCCCGAAATGAACGTTCATGCTCTGAATCTTTTTTAACATGCATCCCGCAAACTGGATCGATATTCATCATCACTCCTATATACGCCAGTGCTATCACTTTTCTCAGAGAACATCATTCATTAAACGATTAATCATTTAAACATAAAAATGAATATGCTGAGTAGCATATCCTTTTTGAATCAAGGTGTGTTTATTGATTTACATCGACAACAATACGCCCTCTAATTTTACCTGAGAGTAAATCGTCTGCTGCTTGAATTATTCCAGACAAGCCAATTTCGTTTGTGATATTCCCCAACTTTGACAGATCAAGGTCTTGCCCTAATCTTCGCCATGCTTCAAGTCGTTTTTCTTTCGGACACATAACACTATCAATACCTATAAGTGAAACGCCTCGTAAAATAAATGGCGCAACAGTTGCAGGAAAATCCATGCCCCCAGCCAGTCCGCATGCAGTAACAACACCTCCATACGCGGTACTTGCACATGCGTTCGCGAGTACATGTGATCCCACTACATCCACAACACCAATCCATCTTTCTTTACCGATAGCCTTTCCTGGTGCCGAGAGTTCTGAACGATCAATAATTTCTGCTGCACCTAAGCTACTAACATATTCAGACTCTTCAGGTCTTCCCGTTAATGCAACAACCTGGTACCCAAGCTTTGAAAGAATAGTTACCGCCACGCTACCTACTCCACCAGTCGCTCCAGTTACAAGTATCTTTCCCATGTCCGGTGTAATACCATTTTTTTCAAGTGCCAGAATACAGAGCATCGCTGTATAACCAGCAGTTCCTATTGCCATTGCCTGCTTCGCAGAAAAGACCTCTGGTAATGGAACCAGCCACTCACCATTTATTCTGGCCTTCTGTGCCAAACCACCCATATGTGTTTCACCAACACCCCAGCCATTCAGTACAACTGGCATACCTACATTAAAATTTGGATTTGATGAGCTTGCTACGGTTCCAGCAAAATCTATTCCAGGAATCATGGGGAATCGTCGAACTACGGGGGACTTTCCCGTTATCGCAAGTGCATCTTTATAGTTTAATGAAGAATATTCGACATCGACTACAACATCACCCTCGGGTAAAGATGATTCATTTATTTCTACCATAGATACCTGATAATCAGAATCCACTTTGTTAATTAGAATACTTTTAAACATA